>DASVPU010000160.1:0-28370 GCA_036389475.1 Solirubrobacteraceae bacterium | reverse complement strand
GTGCTCGACCTGCTGCGCGCGCGCGCCGCCGCCGGCGCCGCCGTGCTCGTCGTCACGCACAGTGCGCAGGTCGCCGCGAACGCCGATCGCGAGCTGCGCCTGCGCGACGGGAGGATGCAGCCATGACCGCCGCACAGCATCGTCCCTCCGCGGCCGCGTCCGTGCTCGTCCACTGCGACGGCGTCGCACGCACCTACGGCAGCGGCTCGACGGCCACCGTGGCGCTGCAGCCGACCGACCTCACGGTGCACGCAGGCGCTCGCATCGCGCTCGTCGGCCCGTCCGGCTCAGGGAAGTCGACGTTGCTGCACCTGATGGCCGGCCTGGACGAGCCGACCGTCGGATCGGTCACCTGGCCGGCGCTCGGCTCGCGCTCGCAGCTGCGGCCCGGCCCCGTCGCCGTCGTCTTCCAGGGCCCGAGCCTGCTCGCCCCGCTCACCGTGCTCGAGAACGTCGCCTTGGCGCTGGTCCTCGGCGGCGCCACGGACAGCGCCGCGCGCGCCCGTGCGAGCGAGGCGCTGGAGCGGCTCGCATTGGGAGAGCTGAGCGAAAAGCTGCCCGAGGAGATCTCCGGCGGCCAGGCCCAGCGCGTCGCGGTGGCGCGGGCGCTTGCCGGAGCTCCGCGGCTCATCCTCGTCGACGAGCCGACCGGCCAACTGGATCGCGAGAACGGCGCCGCCGTCGTCGAGGTGCTGCTGGCGGCGGCCGAGCACGCCGCCGCCGCGCTCGTCATCGCGACCCACGACCCCACCGTCGCTGCTGCGCTCCCGCAGCTCTGGCACATGGACAGCGGCCGGTTGATTTCGAGCAACGATCACGCATGGTCGCGCTGAGCTGGCTCTCCGGCCTCATCGGCCACCGCCGCGGGCGGCTGCTGTCGACGGCCGCCGGCGTCGCCGTCGCCGTCGCGCTGCTGGCCTGCATCGGCACGTTCCTCTCCGCGACGAGCGCGAAGATGACCTCGCGCGCCGTGAGCCGCGTCGCCGTCGACTGGCAGGTCGAAGCGCGCAACGGCGCCAAGCCCGCCGACGTGCTTGCGAAGGTGCGCGCGCAGCCGGGGGTCAACCGCGCACTGCCCGTGAGCATTGCCACCACGCCGGGCCTCACGGCCGTCTCCGGCGGGTCGACCCAGCAGACCGGGCCCGGTCGCGTGCTCGGACTCCCCGACGGCTACGCGCACGCCTTTCCCGGCCAGCTGCGCGCGCTGTCGGGCAGCGCCAGCGGCGTCCTGCTCGCCCAGCAGACCGCGGCAAACCTGCATGCGCGGCCCGGTGACACGATCTCGATCGGCCGCGCTGGCGCCGGCGCCGGCGCCGGCGCTCGCGTCAAGGTCGACGGGGTCGCCGATCTCCCCAATGCCGACTCGCTGTTCCAGCAGGTCGGCGCGCCGGTGGGCGCGCAGCCGCAGGCGCCGCCGGACAACGTCGTGCTGCTGCCCCAGCGCGTCTTTTACCGCGTGCAGCGCGGCGCTCAGACGACCCTGCAGGTCCACGCGACGCTGTCGCACGCCCTGCCCGGCAGCCCCAGCAGCGCCTTTAGCGCGGTCTCCGGCAACGCCCGCAACCTCGAGACGCGGCTCGCCGGCGGCGGCCTGGTGGGCGACAACCTCGGCAGCGCGCTCGATCAGGCGCGCAAGGACGCGCTCTACGCGCAGCTGCTGTTCCTCTTCCTCGGCGTGCCGGGGGCGATCATCGCCGGGCTGACGACCGCGTCGATCGCCTCCGCTGGCGCAGACCGCCGCCGCCGCGACGCGGCCCTGCTGCGCACGCGCGGCGCGTCGACACGACAGCTCGTGCGGGTCGCGCTCGCCGAGAGCGGGCTGGCGGGTGGGATCGGAGTTGCGGTCGGGCTGGCCGGCGCGCTCGCGATCGGGGCGGCCGCGTTCGGCACCGCAAGCTTCGGCGCGTCGACGTCGACCGCCGTGCTGTGGGCCGTCGGCTCGGCCGCCGCGGGCCTCCTCATCGCGGCCGCGTCGATCGCCCTGCCCGCCTGGCGCGACGCGCGCTCGCTGACGGTCGCGGGTCAGCGTCGCCAGGTCGGACGCCGCGACCGCGCGCCGCTGTGGGCGCGCTACGGCCTGGACTTCGTTGCGCTCGGACTCGCCGGGCTCGTGTACTGGCAGGCATCGCAGGGCGGCTATCAGCTCGTGCTCGCACCCGAGGGCGTGCCACAGGTGTCGGTGAACTGGTACGCCCTGCTGGCCCCGGTACTCGGTTGGGTCGGCTCCGGCCTGCTCGCTTGGCGCCTGGCGGACATCGTGCTGGTCCGGGGCCGCACGCCGCTGCGGCGGCTGCTGCGTCCGCTCGCCGGCGAGCTGGCAGCGACGGTCGCCTCGACGATGGGGCGCCAGCGGCGGCTGCTCGCCGGAGCGGTCGCGCTCGTGGCGCTCACGTGCGCGTTCGCGGCGTCAACGGCGGTCTTCGACGCGACCTATCAGCAGCAGGCCGAGGCCGATGCGCGGCTCTCCAACGGCGCCGACGTCACCGTCACCGAGTCGCCCGGGGTGAATGCCGGTCCGAGCGCCGCGGCGGCAATCCGCAAGGTGGCGGGCGTGCGCAGCGTCGAGCCGCTCCAGCACCGCTTCGCCTATGTGGGCGCGGACCTGCAGGATCTCTACGGCGTGCGGCCGAGCACGATCGCCGGCGCGGGCAAGCTGCAGAACGGCTGGTTTGCCGGCGGCACGGCGCGGGGCCTCATGCAGACGCTCGCCAGGCGCCCGGACTCGGTGCTCGTCGCCGCCGAGACCGTCCGCGACTTCCAGCTGCATCCCGGCGACCTCGTTCGCCTGCGCCTGCAGGACGGCAGGACAAAGCAGTTCAAGACCGTTCCCTTCCACTACGCCGGCGTGGCGAACGAGTTTCCGACCGCCCCGACGGACTCGTTCCTCGTCGCGAACGCTGACTACGTCGCTCGGGCCACCGCCAGCAACGCGGTCGGCAGCTTCCTCGTGCAGACCGACGGCACGAACCCGGGAACCGTCGCCGCCGCACTGCGCGGCGAGCTCGGGACGAGCGCGCGGGTGACCGACATCGTCAACCAGCGCAAGGTCGTCGGCTCCAACCTCACGGCCGTCGAGCTGTCGGGCCTGACGAAGGTCGAGCTCGGGTTCGCGCTGATCCTCGCGATCGCGGCCTCCGGGCTCACGCTCGGGCTCGGCTTTCAGGAGCGCCGGCGCACCTTCGCGATCGCCAGCGCGCTCGGCGCGCGGAGCCGCCAGCTCGGCGGGTTCGTGTGGGCCGAGTCGGCGTTCGTCACGGTCGGTGGGCTCGCCGCCGGCACCGC
The DNA here is from genome assembly GCA_036389475.1 of Solirubrobacteraceae bacterium. Lineage (GTDB taxonomy): Bacteria > Actinomycetota > Thermoleophilia > Solirubrobacterales > Solirubrobacteraceae > CADCVQ01. Next base: position 25,088 of record DASVPU010000160.1, on the reverse strand, counting down.
GATCGCGGTGGCGATCTCGCAGATGCTCGTGAAGGTCCTGACCGGCGTCTTCGATCCGCCGCCGGACGCCCTCGCCGTGCCGTGGACATACCTCGGGATCGTCATCGTGCTCACCGTGGGCGCCGTCGGCATCGCCGGCATGGCCACGCTGCGCGCGCTGCGGCGACCGGCGATCGAGGGGCTCAGGGACCTGTAGGCCCGGCCCTAGCCTCGCGCTCTGCCGCAGTACGCTGGATCGTAGATGTCCGTAAAGACTCCAGACGAGCTGTCGGCGCTGAAGGCCGCGGGCCGGGTCGTGGCAGACACGATCCGGGCGATGCGCAGGGCCGTACGGCCCGGGATCACGACGGCCGAGCTCGATGCGATCGCCGCTCGCGCGTTCACGCGGGCCGGCGCCCGCTCCGGACCGGCACTCGACTACGGCTTCCCCGCGACAACCTGCATCAGCGTCAACGACGAGGCGGTGCACGGGATCCCGGGCAAGCGCCGGCTGCGCCGGGGCGACCTCGTCAAGCTCGACGTCACCGCCGAGCTCGACGGCTTCTACGCCGACTCCTGCCGGACCGTCATCGTCGGCGATCCGCGGCCGCAGGCCGTCCGCCTCGTGCGCACGGCAGAGCTGGCGCTGTCGGCGGCGATGAAGGTCGCGCGCGCGGGCGCGCCGCTGAACACGATCGGCGCCACGGTGCAGAACAGCGTGCACAAGCGCGGCTTCTCGGTCTGCGACGGCCTCATGGGCCACGGGATCGGCCGTCGCATCCATGAGTCACCCGACGTGCCGAACACGTTCGATTGCGCGCTGTCGGCTCCGCTCACGGCGGGCCTCGTCATCACGGTCGAGCCGCTCGTCGCCGCCGGCGGCCCAGAGGTCGTCCTCGAACGCGACGGCTGGACCGTTCGCACCGCCGATGGCTCGCTGTCGGCGCACGCCGAGCACACGCTCGTCATCCAGGACGGCGCCCCGCTCGTGCTCACGGCGTGATGAGGTTTCCGGCATGAGCCGCACGCCGGCCGCGCTCGCCCAGGAGCTCGCCGAAGCTGGGATCGTCGGGCTGACGATCGTCTGGGCCGACAACAACGGCATCCCGCGCTCACGGACGGTGCCGGTCGACCGTATCGAGGAGGTCGCAGACCGCGGCGTCGGGATCTCGACGCTGTTCGCGGTCTTCGACTCGCACGACGCGATCACGTTCGACCACGAGGGGCTGCCCAACTCATCCGGCGACGTCCGATTGCTGCCCGTGCTCCAGCGGGCCACGGCACTCGCCGGCCAGCCCGGATTCGCGTGGGCGCCCGGGCGCCAGCTCAGACACGACGGCTCGCCGTGGCCCTATGACCAGCGCGCCGCGCTCGAGGCTCAGGTCAGGCGCGCGGCCGACGCCGGCCTCGAGATCAAGGCCGGATACGAGCTCGAGTTCTTCATCGGCAAGGACGGCGACGGCGAGCTCACGCCCGCGCACGACGCGCCCGGCTACGGCCCGCGCGCGCTGCTGGCGGTCGACGCGTTCGCAGCCAAGCTGCTCGAGGATCTCGCCGCCAACGGCCTGAAGGTCGGTCAGCTGCATGCCGAGGTCGGGCTCTCGCAGCTGGAGTTCAGCCTCGAACCGAGCAACCCGGTCAAGGCCGCCGACGATCAGCTGCTCGCGCGCCAGACGATCCACGCTGCCGCCGGCGAGCATGGGCTCAAAGCGAGCTTCGCTCCCCTCTTCACCGCCGAGGGCATCGGCAACGGCTGGCATCTGCACACGTCGGTCTGGCGCGACGGCGAGAGCCTGCTCGCCGACAACGACGGCGGCGGCCCGAGCGGCGATGGCGCCGCCTACGTCGCCGGCCTGCTGCGCGACCTGCCCGCGATCGCCGCTGTCACGGCGCCCAGCGTCCCGTCGCTGCACCGCCTGCGCCCGGGCTACTTCTCAAGCGCCTACGCGTTCTGGGGGATCGAGAACCGCGAGGCGGCGCTGCGTTACGTGCCGGGCTCTGACCTGCTCGGCGCCGGCCATGCGAACGTCGAGCTCAAGCCGTCCGACGCCTCGTCGAATCCCTACCTGGCGCTGGCTGCCGTGATCGCGGCCGGGATCGCCGGGATCGACGAGGACCTGGAGCTCCGCGAGCCGATCCAGGAGGATCCCGGCGGCTGGAGCGACGAGCAGCGTGCGGCGCGCGGCGTCGCGCGCCTGCCGGCGACGCCCAAGGAGCAGGAGGACGCGCTGCTCGCCAGCGCGCGGGTCACGGCGGCGCTGGGCGAGGAGCAGCTCGGCGCGTTTGTCGCCGTGCGCCGCTCGGACGCCGCCTGGGCCGCCGGCAAGCCGCTCGACGAGGTCGTGTCGGCGCACCTCTGGCGCTACTGAGCTGAGCTGAGCGCGGCCGGTCAGAGCGGCAGCGCAACGCCGTCGCGCTCGAGCAGCAGCATTCCGAGCTCGCGCGCCTTGAGCGCCGCGTCGCGGTCGCCCTCGTGGGCAGCCACGATCGAGCCCTTCATGAGGATGTGCCATTGCGCCGCGAAGCGATCCGGATCCTCGACGCCCGCTGCCGTCGCCAGCTCGCAGACGTATGCGCGGATGTTGGCCAGATGCGTGACGCACGCCTGCCGGACGGGATCGCCGCGGTCGTCGAACTCCAGCAGCGACGTGACGAACGCACAGCCTTCGAAGTCGTCGCGGGCAAACCACTCCGAGAAGATCTCGAAGATCGCCAGCAGCTGCCCGGCCGGCGTCGATCCTCGTGCCTGCGTCTGGGCCTGCACCCAGCCCCGGGTCCAGCGATCCTCGCGCAGTCCGAGGAACGCCACCGCGAGATCGTTCTTCGAGGCGAAGTTGCGATACAGCGTCATCTTCGCCACGTCGGCCTCGGCCGTGATCGTGTCGACCCCGATCGCACGCACGCCCGAGCGGCTGAAGAGGTCGTAGGCGGCGTCGAGAACACGCTCGCGACCGCTGCGCGACCGGTCGACGGCCTGTGTATCGCGTGCTGGCATCGCATGACTATAGGCGTGTGCACGAATCTGGTGGAAGATCGTGGCGCATCTTGCGCGCAACCGCAGAGATGGCCGCCGGGCCAGGGCCGTAGCTATGCTCCACCAGATGCAGGAGATGGTGATCTACGGCGTCAGCTTCGACATGGTTGGCAAGCAGCCGATCGTCCTGTTGAAGACCGTCGACAGCAACAAGTTCCTCCCGATCTGGATCGGGCATCCCGAGGCCGCCGCGATCCTGATGAAGCTGCAGGGTGCGACGACGCCGCGGCCGATGACCCACGATCTGCTGTGCGACATGCTCGGCGAGCTCGACGTTCGCTGCACGCAGGTCGCGGTCACGGAACTGCGCGACAACACGTTCTTCGCCTCGATCACGCTCGCCGTCGACGGCAAGGAGATGGAGATCGACTCCCGTCCCAGCGACGCGCTCGCGCTCGCCGTCCGCTCAGGCGCGCCGATCTACGCCGCCGAGGAGGTCATCGCCGAATCGGCGATCGAGTTCGAGCACGACGTCGAGGACACCGAGGAGGTCGTCGAGAAGTTCAAGGACTTCCTCGATCAGGTCAGCCCGGAGGACTTCGCCGGCGAGGAAGGCTAGAAGCTGTTCGGCGCGACCGCGCCTTGCCATCGGCCTCCAGGATCTTGTTGAACGTCCGGCGGAAGCGCTCCTTGAGCTCGGTGGCGCTCTGGTGGGCGGGCGCGGCGCAGGCGCTCACGGCGGCCTTGTCGTTGCAGGCCAGGCTCTTGCGGTTCGCGCGCTGCGAGGATCAACCTCGGTGTGTGACGTTAGCCACTTACGCCAGCGCGAGCTCGACGATCCGCTCGATCAGCTCGTCGAACTCGATCCCGGCCGCCTCCGCGGCCTGCGGCAACAGCGACGTATCCGTCATCCCCGGGATCGTGTTCGCTTCGAGCACCATCAGCTCACCGCTGGCGTCGTCGAGCATGAGGTCGATGCGGGCAAAGCCCTTGCAGCCCAGTATCCGCCAGACGTCGAGCGCGAGCTCCTGCGCCCGCACCGTCACCTCAGGCGCGAGCTGCGCCGGGCAGACGAACTCGGTGCGGCCGATCTCGTAGCGCGCCTCGAAGTCGTAGAAGTCCTCCTCGCGCGGCACCGCCTCGACGACCGGCAGCGGCTCGCCGTCGAGCACCGACACCGCGAGGTCGCGCCCGTGGACGTGGCGCTCGAGCAGCACCTTGTGGCCATAGGAGAACGCCGCCACCAGCGCGCCGGGAACCTCCTTCGCCGCGCGGGCGAACTTGATGCCCAGCGCCGAGCCCTGACCGGCGGGCTTGACGACGATCGGGAACCGCAGGCGCTCCTCGATCGCAGGCAGCGCGTCGGCGGCGCCGAGCTCCTTGAACGCCGTCTCGTTGAACGCGAAGAAATCGGGCGTCGGGATGCCGGCGTCGAGCATGTGGTTCTTGGCGATGACCTTGTCGGCGCAACGGATGCAGGCCGACACGCCCGAGCCCGTGTACGGGATGCCGAGCGCCTCGAGCAGCTCCTGGACCGTGCCGTCTTCGCCGTCGCGGCCGTGCAGAGCGACGAACGCGACCTCCGGCGCGGACTGCTGCAGGCGCTGCACGAGGTCGTGACCGACGTCGATGCAGATGACGTCATGTCCGCGCCGCTCCAGGGCGTCCTGCACGCGCGCTCCGGACTTGAGCGAGATCTGGCGCTCCAGCGACCGGCCGCCCTTCAAGACCGCGATGCGCGTCATCCCTCGCTCGCGCTGCGCCCGCCGCGCCGGCCCGGCCGGGGTAGGTGCAGCACGTCCGCCAGGTCGCGATCGGGCTCCGCGGGCACCGGCTCGGCCGGCGACTGGACCGTGCGGTGCGTCCCGGTCAGCGTGCCGTACAGCTCGACCTGCTCGCGCACGACCTCGCCGATCCGCCGCACGCCCTCGCGGATGTCGGCCTCGCCGACGCCGGAGAAGTTCAGCCGCATGCTGCTCGCGCCGCGGCCGTCGAGGAACGCGGCGCGTCCGGGCACGAACGCGACGTGCTGATCCAGCGCGCGCGCCAGGAGGTCGGTCGTGTCGATGTAGTCGGGCAGCGTCACCCAGATGAAGAGGCCGCCCTGCGGATGCGTCCAGCACGACTCCGGCCCGAGGTTCTCGGCGAGCGCGTCGAGCATGACATCGCGCCGCCGGCGATAGATCTCCTTCAGCGAGTGGACGTAGTCCTGCCAGCGCCCGCTCGCGAAGTACGCCGCGACGAAGAACTGCGTCAGCGAAGAGGAGCACAGGTCGGCCGCCTGCTTGCCGATGTTCATCTTCTCCAGCACGGGCCGCGGGCCGATGCTCCAGCCCAGCCGCACGCCGGGCGAGAGGATCTTCGAGAACGTGCCGAGATAGATGACGAAGTCGCCGCCGTCCAGCGAGTAGAGCGTCGGCAGCGGGTCGCCCTCGTAGCGCAGCAGGCCGTAGGGGTTGTCCTCGAGCACGAGCAGCTCGCGCTGGCGCGCGACCTCGACGAGCCGGTGGCGGCGCGGCAGCGACAGCGTCGTGCCGGCGGGGTTCTGGAAGGTCGGGACGGTGTAGATGAACTTCGGCCGCCGCCCGCCGCGCTCGAGCTCGTCGAGCGTGCGCTCGAGTTCGTCGATGCGCATGCCGTCGGCGTCGCCGCTGATCTGGACGACGTCGGCCTGATAGGAGCAGAACGTCGGCACCGCGCCGGGATAGGTCGGCGCCTCGGCGACGATCACGTCGCCGGGGTCGATGAGCGTCTTGCAGACGAGGTCGATGACCTGCTGGCCTCCGGAGGTGACGAGCACGTCGTCGGGGTGGATGTCCGTGTGCTCCTCGGCCATCACCTCCGCGATGCAGCGCCGCAGCGTCGCCAGGCCCTCGGTCGGCCCGTACTGCAGCGAGCGCGCGCTGGAGTCGACGGCAACCCGCGTCATGATTGCGGCAAAGGATTCGGCCGGAAACGACTTGGTATCAGGGAGCCCGCCGGCGAGCGAGATGATGTCGTCGCGCTCGGTCAGGGCCATGAGGTCGCGCATCGCCGAGGACTTCATGACCCGGGTGCGTGCGGCGAAGAGGCCGGCATAGCGCTCCAGGTCACGAGAGGTCCGGCGCGAGCCCGGCGGCGTCGCCACCCGCCGGGGTTCGACGGGGGGCTGGGCATCCCTGTCGTCTATCGTCATGCGCCCCCACGCTACCGCACGTTTGCAACTGCTCATCGACATGCTCCAGGGTGCCGGTCTCGCCGCCGCTGCGGGGATCCGCCCCTTCCTTCCGGCGCTCGTCGCGGGCGCGCTGGCGAACGCGAACTTCGGCGTCGACTACGGCCACACGCCGTTCTCTTTTCTCGAGCGGCCAGGCTGGCTGCTGGCGATCGTCGTTGCGGTGATCGCGGTCGTCATCGCCGAGCGCAAGGGCGTCGCCGAGCGGATCGTCGAGTCGTCGCTGCAGGGGATCGGGATCGGGCTCGGCGCCCTGCTGTTCGCCGCCACGCTCGCCGACCACACGTCGGACTGGTGGCCGGGCCTGCTCGCGGGGGGGCTCTGCGCCTCGCTCGCGGCCGCCGCGACGCGTTCGCTCGTGACGCGCGTGCGCGCGCGCTTGGACGCCGAGGCACGCACGGCGTTGCCCGTCTACGCCGAGGGCTCTTCGCTGCTGCTCGCCGCGCTGGCGATCGTCCTCGCGCCGATCTCCGTCCTCGCGCTCGGCTTCTTTGCCTTCATGCTGCGCGGCGGCAAGCGCCGCGAGGGCGAGAAGTACGCAGGCCTGCGCATATTACGGTGAGCCGTCCGCCCAAGCTCGTGCTCACCGTCATCGACGGTATGAAGCCGACCATGCTCGAACGGGCGATGACGTCCGGCACGGCGCCGGCGCTGAAGGCGATCGCCGACCGCGGCACGTATGTCTCGGACTGCGTGGCGGCGTTCCCGTCGGTGACGCCCGTCTGCGCGGCGACGATCGCAACCGGACGGCTGCAGGACGAGCACCTGATCCCGTCGATGAACTGGTACTCGCGCGCCGAAGAGCGCTATGTCGAGTACGGGTCGTCGTTCTCGGCGTCGCGCAGATTCGGCCTCAACCGCCAGCTCGTGGACACGATCTTCAACATGAACGCCTCCCACCTCTCGCCCGAGGTCCAGACGGTCTTCGAGACGCTCGACGACGCCGACGTGCGCACGGCGGGCACGACCTACCTGATGTTCCGCGGTCGCCATCCGCACGAGATCTCAAAGGACTTCGCGCTGACCCGCGCGGCATCGCAGCTGTTCAAGCGCTCGGTGCTCGGTCCGCGCGAGCTCTTCTACGCCGACATCTTCGCGAGCCAGAAGACGAGCTGCTGGTCGCGGATGGGATTGCCGGGGATGCGCGACCAGCACTCGGGCTGCGTCGGCTCCTACCTCGTCGAGCACGACCTTTTCGACTTTCTGCTGCTGTCGTTGCCCGACAACGACCAGCACTCGCACAAGAACGGCCCGCACGCGCAGATCCACTCGATCGCAACGGCTGACGCCGAGCTGTGGCGGATCATGGAGACCGGTGGGGGCGCGGAGGCGTTCCTCGACGAGCACGCGATGATCGTGATGGCCGATCACTCGCACTCGCACATCGAGCGGACGATCGATCTGACGGGGCCGTTCTCGGACTGGAAGGTGCTGCAACCATCCGGGGCCAGGGCGCGCCACGCCGAGCTCGCGCTCTGCCCCGCGCAGCGCTCGGCGATGATCTACCTCCTGCTCGAGTCGCGCGTCGCCGCGCTGCCGCGGGTCGTCGCGACCGCACGCGCGATCGAAGGCGTCGACCTCGTCATGTGGCTTCAGGACGGCCGCGCGCGGATCGCCGGCGAGCGCGGTGAGCTGACGTTTGCGCCGGGAGACGAGGTCGCCGACCTGCGCGGCCGGCGCTGGGACGTCGACGGCGAGCTCGACGCGCTGCTGGGAACGGTGCACGACGGCGTGCTGTCGTGCGATCACTACCCCGACGCGCTCGCGCGCGTATGGGCGGCGCTGACCTGCCCGACCTCCGGCGATGTGCTGCTCTCCGCCGAGCCGAGCTACGAGTTCCCCGACTGGGGCAACCGCGCCCATGTTCGCGGCGGCAGCCACGGATCGCTGCACCGCGTCGACTCGCTCGGCGCGCTGCTGTTCTGCGGCCTCGACGCGCCGCCCGAGCGCGAGAGCGGGTGCTGGTCGATCGCCGACGTCGCGCAGATGGTCGTCGGCCACTTCGGTGCTGCCGGGTAGCCTTCCCGGCATGACCGACGAGGCCGTGGCGGCGCCGGTCGCCGAAGCTGCGATCGACGCCCCCCGCGGACGTCGTCGCCAACGCGTGCACACCGCCGTCCGCACGCCCGGAAACTGGCTGCAGCTGATCCGCTTCGCCACCGTCGGCGCGAGCGGCTACGTCGTAAACCTCGCCGTCTACGCGCTGCTGTGGGGCACGGGCGGCGTCGACTACCGAGTCGCCGCGACCGGTGCCTTCCTCGTCGCGCTGACGAACAACTTCCTCTGGAACCGAGCCTGGACGTTCCGCGCCCGCGACGGCCATGCAGGCTTCCAAGCGGCGCGCTTTTGCGTCGTGTCGGTGGCAGCCTTCGTCTTCGGCCTGCTCGTGCTGCACGTGCTCGTCGAGGCCTTCGGGATCGACGAGCTCGTCGCGCAGGCGGCCGCGATCGCCTGCGCGACGCCCTTGAACTTCGTCGGCAACAAGCTCTGGAGCTTTCGCACGTGACCCGCGGCGCGGCCTGCTGCGCCGCGCTGCTCGTCTGCCTCTTCGGTGCTGGTCCCGCCGCCGCGCAGGTCAAGGCACCGGGCAGCGCCAGCGCACCGGGATTGTCGGCCACGCTGCCGGGAACCGCAGTGCGCTCAGACCAGCTCCTGTCGCCCGCGCGCGCCGACGTGCCGCCGGCGGGCCACGTGCTGACGGCCACGCAGGCCGCCGCGAAGGCCGACGCTCGCGAGGAGGTCCGCAGCGCGCGCCGCAAGTACCCCGGCTCGACTCGCGAGGTCTTCCTCAAGGGGCCCGACCGCTGGCAGGTGTCGTACTTCGCGAAGGTTCCGGCGGGTGCGCCGCGCAAGGAGATCGCGCAGGTGCTGATCGACGACCGCAGCGGGACGGTGATCGAGGCGTGGAAGGACTTCTACGTCCCGTGGACGATGGCGCGTGGCTACCCCGGTGCGTTCGGACGCATCGTCAGCGCGCCGTACGTCTGGATCCCGCTGGCCGTGCTGTTCGTCGTGCCGTTTGCATGCCGGCCGCTGCGGATGTTGCACCTCGACCTGCTCGTGCTCAGCGCCTTCTCGATCTCGCTCGCGTTCTTCAACGCGGCGAAGGTCGAGATCTCGGTGCCGATCGTCTATCCGCTGCTGCTCTACCTGCTCGGTCGGATGCTCTGGATCGGGCTGCGCGGGCGCGACGCCCGATCGCCCCCGCGGGCGCCGCTGCGGCTGCTCGTCCCGGTCAAGTGGCTGGCGATCGCGATCGTCTTCCTGCTCGGGTTTCGCGTCGCGCTGAACATCATGAACTCGAACGTCATCGACGTCGGCTACGCAGGCGTCATCGGTGCCGACCGGATCATGGACGGCAAGCAGCTCTACGGGGCGTTTCCGAAGGACAACGCCAACGGCGACACCTACGGCCCCGTCGTCTACGAGGCCTACATCCCGTTCGAGCAGGCGCTGAGGTGGAGCGGGCGCTGGGACGACCTGCCGGCCGCCCACGCGGCGGCGATCGCATTTGACCTGCTCGCCTGCCTGCTGTGCTTCCTCGTGGGCCGGCGCGTGCGCGGCCCAGATCTCGGGATCGTCCTCGCCTATGCGTGGACCACGTTCCCGTTCACGCTGTACGCGCTCATGTCCAACGCCAACGACGCGCTCGTGACCGTGTTCGTACTGGCCGCGACGTGGGCGGCCGGGAGCGCGACGGCGCGCGGCGCGTTCATCGCGCTCGGGGGGCTGACGAAGTTCGCTGCGCTCGCGCTCGCCCCGCTGTTCGCCTGCCATCCGCGGCCGCGGCCGCGGACGATCCTGTCCTTCGCGATCGGGTTCGCCGTCGCCGCCGCCCTGGCGTTCGCTCCGATCCTCGTGCACAACGACCTGCGCAGCTTCTGGGACGTGACGATCGGCTTCCAGGCTGAGCGCGGCTCGCCGTTCTCGGTCTGGGGGTTGTATGACCCGGACGTCGGCTGGCTGGACATCGCGCAGCGCGTCGTGCAGGGTTCAGCCGTGCTCCTGGCGCTCGTGCTGGCGTTCGTCCCGCGCCGGCGCGACCTCGTCGGCCTTGGCGCCTGCGCCGCCGCGATCCTGATCGCGCTGCAGCTCGGTGTGTCGCACTGGTTCTACCTGTACATCCCGTGGTTCTTCCCGCTCGTGATGATCGCGCTGCTCGGACGCTCGGGAGCACCGGCACCGGCCCGCGCAACGGCGTGACGGGGCGCTGGGCGCTCGTCTGGCCGGCGCTCGCGCTGATCGTCGTGTGGGCGGTCGCGACGACCGTCGGCCCGTTCTCGGATACGACGGTCAACGACCTCTACGTCTACCGCACGTACACCGACCTGCTCGCCGCCGGCAACGTGCCGTACCTCGACTTCGGCTTCGAGTACCCGCCGCTTGCCGCGCTGCCGATCGGCCTTGCGGGGCTCCCGGGTCGCGACGAGGCGACGTACGCGGTCAGCTTCGCGGTGCTCATGGCGGCCTGCACGCTGGCCGGCCAGCAACTGGCCGCGCGTCTGGCAGGCGGCTCGAGCTCGCGCGAGGCTGTGACGGTCGCGTGGCTGCTCGCGCTCGCGCCGATCGCGATCGGCGCCTCGGTGCGCACGCACTTCGACGCGCTGCCGATCGCGATCGCGCTGGCGGCGCTGCTGGCGTTCGCGCGCGAGCGCCCGGAGATCGGGTTCGCCCTGCTCGGCCTGGGGACGATGACCAAGCTCTTTCCGGGCCTGCTGGCGATCGTCGCCGTCGTCTGGCTCGTCGCGCGCGGTCAACGGCGCGCCGCCGGCCGCGGAGCCGCGATCTTCGTCGCCATCGTCCTCGCGATCTCGCTGCCGTTCGCCGGCCGCGGCTATGTCGAGTCCTTCAGCTTTCACATGCAGCGCCCGGTGCAGATCGAGTCCAGCGCCGCGAGCGTGCTCTTCGCGCTCGGCGGCTCGGACGTCACGGGGACGAACCTGCGCCCGGATCGCTTTAAGTCAAACGGCCTCGACGGCGGTCACTCCACCGGCGTCGCGGCACTGTTCGCCGCCGCGCTCGTGCTCGCGCTGTTCGGGGTCGTCTCGCTCGCCGGCCGCAGCCCCGACCCGCGCCAGCTCGTGCTATGCGGCTTCGCCGCGCTGCTGGCGTTCGTATCGCTCGGCAAGGTCTTTTCGCCCCAGTACGTCATCTGGCTGGCGCCGTTCGCGGCGCTGGCCTGGGTCTGGGGCCGGCGTGCTGTCGCGCTGCTCGTCGCCGCGGCGATCGTCCTGACGCACGTCGAGTTTCCGAGCCGCTACTTCGACCTCATCAACGTCAAGACCGGCGTCATCCTGATCGTCGCCGCCCGCAACGCGCTGCTGCTTGTCGCGCTCATCATGCTGGCAGCAGCACTTGCTCGATCGCGTCCGCCTTCATCGGCTGCGAGCAGCGCACCAGCACGCCCATGAGCCAGGGATCGTCGTCAGAGGTCTCGTAGCGCTCTGACATGTGCGTCACGAACCCCCGGATCGACTGCTCCTTGCGCACCCCGATGACGCCGCCGCGCGGACCGGTCATGCCGACGTCGGTGATGTAGGCCGTCCCGCCGGGCAGGACGCGCGCGTCGGCCGTCGGCACATGGGTATGCGTGCCGACGACCGCGGTCGCGCGGCCGTCGAGAAACCAGCCGAGCGCGACCTTCTCGCTCGTCGCCTCGGCGTGGAAGTCGACGAGCACGTGGTCGACCTTGCCGGTCAGCTCGCCCAGCGCGGCATCGGCCTCGGGGAACGCCGGCCGGCCTGCGCGCAGGAAGAGGTTGCCGCTGAGGTTGACGACGCCCAGGCGCACGCCGTCGCGCTCGACGACGCAGGTGCCGTGGCCGGGCTGGTTTCGCAGGTAGTTGTAGGGCCGCAGGATCTCGGCCTTGCGATCGAGGTAGTCGTACACCTCGCGGCGGTGGTAGGCGTGGTTGCCGAGCGTGATGACGTCCACGCCGCTTGCGAACAGCTCCTCGGCGATCTTCGGCGTGATCCCCAACCCGCCGGCCGCGTTCTCGCCGTTGACGACGACGAACGTCGGCCGATGGCGCTCCAGCAGCGTGGGCAGGAGGCCCAGCAGCGTGCGCTTGCCGAGCGAGCCGACGATGTCGCCGACGAAGAGAATCGTCGCGGAGGTCTCTGACACCACGCATACTCTGACGTGGGTTGGCTGACGAGGCCGACATCCCGCGCGTACCGTCGCCCGCTCCCGGCGCGCCGGTCGTCGTCGCGCGCTGGGTCCAGCTCGTCATGCTGCCGCTCGGCGTGCTCGCGCTCTATGCCCTGGCACACGCCGCGGGCGTCGTGCTGCTGCTGTTCATCGTCGCCGGGGTGATCGCGCTGATCCTCAACCCGCTCGTGAGCCTGCTGCAGCGCGCGCGCCTGCCGCGCGCGCTGGCCGTCATCGCCGTGTACGCGGCATGCTTCACCGTGCTGCCCCTGCTCGGCTTCCTGCTCGCAGCTCCGGTGAGCGACCAGGCGACGTCGTTCGCCAACGACGCTCCCGCGCTGATCGACGACGCCAACGGGACCCTCGACGACATCCAGCGGTTCTTCGACGACAACGGCGTCGCCGTGCAGATCAAGGGCCAGAGCGACAGCGCGCTGAGCGCCTTGCAGGACCAGCTCGTCAAGGGCTCGGGCCAGATCGTGTCGACCACGGGAGAGCTGCTGCGCCTGCTCGTCGAGCTCTCGTTCTACGTGATCCTCGTGCTCGTCCTGTCGATCTACATGCTCATCTACGCATCTGACATCGGCCGGCTCGTGCGCAAGTCGATGCCGCCGGGCAACGGCACGCGCGAGGACGACTTCCCGACGCGCGTTCAGCGCGCGGTGTCGGGATACGTCCGCGGCCAGCTGCTCTTCAGCGCGATCATGGGGACGAGCGCGGGCCTCGCGCTGTGGATCTTCGGCACGGTCGGGATCTTCCCCGACGGGCGCACGTACGCCCTGGCGTTCGGGGCCTGGTTCGGGGTCATGGAGCTCGTCCCCTACGTCGGGCCGTTTCTCGGCGCGCTGCCTCCGATCATCGTCGCCCTCGTCCAGGATCCGCTGACGGCGGTGTGGGTCGCCTTGCTGTTCATCGCGTTGCAGCAGCTCGAGGGCCACGTCGTGGCGCCGAACGTGTTCGGGCATGCGCTGCGGCTGAACCCCCTGCTCGTGATCTTCGCGCTGCTGCTGGGCGGGGAAATCTATGGCTTCATCGGCGCGCTGGTCGCGCTGCCGATCGCGGCGGTGCTGCGCGAGACCGTGGTCTACCTGAACCGCCACCTGGTGTTCGAGCCGTGGGGCGCCGCCTCGCCGCTGACGCTCAACTCGGCTCCGGAGCCCGGGCGGCCGCCGCCGCCGCCGCTGGAGGAGCCCGAGCCGGGGCCCGAGCCGGTCAAGCAGCTACGCGGCTGAGCCCCGCGCCTACGGCGCCTCGTGGATGTCGTCGACCCAATGCACCTGCTCGGGGTCGGGCTCGATCTCGGGCAGGTCGAGGTTGACGACGACCGGCTCCTGGCCGCTGCGAACGAGCACGCACGACAGCGGCTCGTCGGAACTCGCGTTCATCTCCTGGTGGGGGACGTAGGGCGCAACGAAGATGAAGTCGCCGGGTCCCGCCTCGGCGACGAACTCCAGGCGCTCGCCCCAGCGCATGCGCGCCCGACCGACGACGACGTAGATGACGCTCTCGACGGGGCCGTGGTGGTGGGGACCGGTCTTCGCGTCGGGCTGGATGTCGACCGTCCCGGCCCAGAGCTTCTCGGCGCCCGCTCGTGCCGAGGTGATCGCGGCGGCACGCGTCATGCCCTCGGTCTGCGGAGTGTTGAGGTCCAGCTCGCCCCCGTGGACGATTCGCACGCCGTTGTCGCGCCAGGAGGAGACGGTCATGTGCGTGAGTATGCGCCGCGACGGCATGGGCGATCAACCGGCTTGGGCGCTCGCGCAGGCGTGAGTACCCTTGTCGATGTGCCGTTTCCAGCCACCCGCCTGCGCCGCTTGCGCGCGACGCCGGTCCTGCGCGACCTCGTGCGCGAGACCCGCCTGGACGCCGCCGACCTCGTCCTGCCGCTCTTCGTGCAGTCCGGATCAGGCGGGCGCAGCCCGGTCCCGTCGATGCCCGGCGTCGACCGGCTGTCGATCTCGGCCGCCGTCGAGGAGGCAGGCGCGGCGCTGGCCGCGGGCCTGCCCGCGATCCTGCTGTTCGGCATCCCCGAGCACAAGGACGCCGAGGGCGCCGGCGCCTACGACGACGAGGGGATCGTCCAGCTCGCGACGCGGGCGATCAAGGAGGCGCACCCGGACCTGCTCGTCATGACCGACGTCTGCCTGTGCGAGTACACCGACCACGGCCACTGCGGGCTGATCGGCGCCGACGGCGGCGTCGACAACGACGCCAGCGCCGAGCTGATCGCGCGTACCGCGGTCTCCCACGCGCGCGCCGGCGCGGACGTGGTCGCTCCCAGCGACATGATGGACGGGCGCATCGGCGCCGTCCGCCGTGCGCTCGACGAGGAGGGCTTCAGCGCTACGCCGATCGTCGCCTACTCGGCGAAGTTCGCGTCCGCGTTCTACGGCCCGTTCCGGGAAGCGGCCGACTCGACGCCCGCCTTCGGCGACCGCCGCGCCTACCAGATGGATCCTGCCAACGGCGACGAGGCGCTGCGAGAGGCGCTGCTCGACGTCCAGGAAGGCGCCGACGTCGTCATGGTCAAGCCTGCGCTCGCCTACCTCGACGTCATCCGGCGCGTCAAGGACACGACCAAGCTGCCCGTCGCGGCCTACAACGTCAGCGGCGAGTATGCGATGGTGAAGTCGGCCGCGGCCGCGGGAGCGCTGGACGAGCGTGCGGCGGTGCTCGAAATCCTGACCTCGATACGGCGGGCGGGGGCCGACATCATCATCACCTACCACGCGAAGGACGCTGCAGCATGGCTGTGACCCCGAAACTCCGCTCCAGGAAAGGCGGCGCTGCCGTCGCGCTGGACGACCTCGACCGCCGCGTCCTGAACCTCATGCAGGGCAGCTTCCCGCTGGACCCGCGCCCCTATGCCAGTGTGGCGGCCGCCGCCGAGGTCGCCGAGGCCGAGGTCCTCGCGCGCGTCCAGCGCCTGCTCGACGAGCGCATCATCCGCCAGGTCACACCGATCTACGACACGCGCGCGCTCGGCTACGGCTCGATGCTCGTCGCCGCAAAGGTGGATGCCGAGCACCCCTGGCGCGCGGCGAAGATCGTCAACTCGCACCCCGGCGTGAGCCACAACTACCTGCGCAACCACGAGTTCAACATGTGGTTCACGATCGCGGTCGAGGAGGACTCAAAGCTCGGGCTGCAGGGCACGCTCGACGTCTTGCAGGAGCTCACCGGCGCGCAGTCGATCCGCCAGCTGCCGACGCTCAAGCTCTTCAAGATCCGCATGGACCTCGAGATGGAGGCGAGCACGGACACGCTGGCTTCCGAGGGCGTCGCCGAAACGCCGGTCGACCTGGACGGCGTCGCGTATGACGAGCTCGACAGGGAGGTCATCCGCGTGACGCAGGGCGACCTGCCGGTCATCCCCGAGCCCTACGCGCCGTCGGCCGAGCAGCTCGGCATGACCCAGGCAGCGCTGCTGGACCATCTCACCGGGATGAAGGAGCGGGGCATCCTGCGCCGCGTCGCCGCCATCCTCTACCACCGCCGCGCCGGCTTCTCGGCCAACGGCATGGGCGTGTGGAAGGTCCCGGACGAGCAGATCTCCGAGCTCGGCCCGCGCATGGCCTCCTTCCGCGGCATCTCGCACTGCTACCAGCGCCCGACCTACGAGGACTGGCCCTACTCGGTCTTCACGATGGCCCACGGGCGCTCCAAGGACGAGTGCGACGCCATCCTCGACGCGATCGCCACCGAGTTTCAGATCAGCGAGCGCGCCACGCTGTACTCCTCGACCGAGTTCAAGAAGGTCCGTCTCCTGTACTTCACGGACGACTTCAAGAACTGGGAGCGCGAGAACGGCGCGTAGGCCACCCGCCGCGGATGGCCGTCTCTCTTCGTGACGCACGTTCGATCGAGCTCTACGACCGCGCGCTGAACTACCTGCCCGGCGGCGTCAACTCCCCCGTCCGCGCGATGCGCTCGATCGGCCGCACGCCGATCTTCGTGCAACGCGGCGAGGGCGCCGAGCTGATCGACGTCGACAACAACCGCTATGTCGACTGGGTCTGCTCGTGGGGCCCGCTCATCCACGGCCACGCCCATCCCGAGATCGTGCAAGCCGTCTCGCGCGCGGCCCAGGCTGGGACGAGCTTCGGCGCGCCGACCGCCGCCGAGGTCGATCTCGCCGAGAAGGTCAGCCGCCGCGTGCCGGGAGTGCAGATGCTGCGCATGACCTCCTCGGGCACGGAGGCGTCGATGAGCGCGATCCGCCTGGCGCGCGCCGCGACCGGGCGAACCCGCATCCTGAAGTTCGCGGGCGCCTACCACGGCCACGTCGACGGGCTGCTCGCCGACGCCGGCAGCGGCCTTGCGACGCAGGGCATCCCGTCGAGCCCCGGCGTCCTGGACTCCGTCGCGGCCGAGACGATCGTCATTCCCTTCAACGATCCGGAGGCGCTGCGCGAGGCGACCGAGCGTCACGAGCTGGCCGCGATCCTCGCCGAGCCCTATCCGGCGAACATGGGCCTGGTCGGCCCCGCGGAGGGCTTCTTGGAGCTGTTGCGCGAGCGCGCCGACGAGACCGGGGCCCTGCTCGTCTTCGACGAGGTCATCTCGGGCTTTCGCGTCGCGCCCGGAGGAGCCCAGGAGCTCACGGGCGTGATCCCCGACCTGACGATCATGGGCAAGGTCATCGGCGGCGGCCTGCCCGCCGCGGCATATGGCGGCCCGCGCGATCTCATGCGGCACATAGCGCCCGCCGGCGACGTGTACCAGGCGGGCACGCTGTCGGGCAACCCCCTGGCGGTCGCCGCGGGCCTGGCCACGCTTGCCCTGCTCGACGGCGAGCGGCCCTACGCCAAGCTCGCCGCCACGACCGCTGCGCTCGCCGAGGGCCTTGCCGGCGCGGCGGCGTCGGCCGGCTATGAGGACATCCAGATCGCGAGCGCGCCCGGCCTGCTGACCGTGTTCTTCAGCACAACGCCGGTGACGGCCTATGCCCAGGCGCAGGCCTGCGACCTCGACGCCTTCGCCGCCTGGTGTCGCGGGCTGCTCGCGCGCGGCATCTACGGGCCCGCGTCGCAGTTCGAGGCCTGGTTTCCGTCGCTCGCCCACAAGCCCGAGCACATCGAGCGCACCGTGGCAGCGGCCGAGGCCGCCTTCGCGGAGATCGCCGGATGATTGCGTCCGATCCGGTCAACCGACTGCGGGCTGCGGTGCGCGAGTCCAGAAGCCCGCTCGCGAGCTCGCTAGGCGCAGCTCCCGCGACCCAGGAGACCGACGATTTCGATTTCGCCGGCCTCGCGGCCACGGGCCCGCGCGCGAGGCCGCACGCGGACGAGATCGAGCTCGCGGTCGCAGCCGTCCACGAAGGCTATTCGCTGCACTACGGCCACCCGCGCGCGATGGCGATCGACGACCCGGACCTCGCGCTGCTCGCCGGCGACCGCCTATACGCGCTCGGCCTCGAGCGCCTGGCGGCGATCGGCGACCTCGGCGCGATCACCGAGCTCGCCGACGTCATCGCGCTCAGCGCACAGGCTCACGCAGCCCAGGACGACGAGCTCGCGCACGCCGCCTGGCAGGCCGGCGCGGTGAGCGTCGGTTGGGGGGCCGACTCCGGCGTCGACGCGGCAAAGGTTCGCGCGCGCGCGGGGGATTCCGGGGCCGCACCGGCGCTGCGCGCCGCGGCGCTGAGGGTACGAGGAGGCGGCGGACATTGAGACAAGTTTGTAACAGCTCGCACACTCCTTCATCTGGCGCGTCGCCCGGCTATCGGGGTCGCTAGATTTGTGTGCCCGTGCCACCTGAACACAAGCCCTCAAAGAAGCCCAAGACGACCGTCGAGGCGAAGATCCCCGGCGCGTTCGAGGGCGAGACCGTCACCCGCCGGCGCTTCATGACGGGGACGGCACACACCGCGGGCGCCGTTGCGGCCGCCGCCTTCACGCTCCCTGCCATCGGCGTCGCCGTAGGGCCGATGTTCGAGAAGAAGGAGCAGCGCTGGGAGGCCGTCGGCCCCGTCGCCGACTTCCCCGACGACACGTACATCCCGCGCACGCTCACGATCGAGCCCGGCATCGGCGACGTCGGAAAGTCGACGGTCTACATCCGCAAGTACAACACGAAGATCGACACGCAGCCCAAGGACGAGTACAACGACTTCATCGCGGTCTCCACGCGCTGTATGCATCTCGGCTGCCCGGCGCGCTTCGTCGCCGCGTCGTCGCGCTTCATCTGCCCCTGCCACGGCGGCGTCTACGACTTCCAGGGCAAGGTCGCCGGCGGTCCGCCGGTGCGCCCGCTGGACCGCTTCTACACGCGCGTGCGCAACGGCATGGTCGAGGTCGGCCCGCGCTTCAGCCTGAACTCCGAGCTGCAGCGCTTCTCGCCGCGCGATCCCGGCCAGCCGCTGGACGGCATCGGCCAGTACGTCTATCCCGCTCGCCCGTCGACGCGCAAGATCCCGGGGACGTAGCGATGGCCAAGCTCCCGATCCCCTCCGGCCTGCGGCCGCAACCAAAGCGTCCCGGCGAGGGCAACGGCAGTGCCAACGGCGCCGCGCCGGCGACGAAGTCCAAGGCCGCCGACGCCGGCATCTCGGTCGTCGACTGGCTCGACGAGCGCACGTCGCTGTCGGCGGGCGCGCGCTGGTTGATGTTCCGCAAGATCCCCAAGGGGACGAACTGGTTCTACACGCTCGGTTCGGCGTCGATGTTCGCCTTCCTGTCGCAGGCGGTCACCGGCGTCTTCCTCGCGATGTACTACGACCCGTCGGCGACGCGCGCGTACGAATCGATGCGCCACCTCACCAACGAGGTCTTCCTCGGCGAGTTCGTGCGGGGCATGCACAAGTGGGGATCGACCGTCATGGTGATCCTCGTCTTCCTGCACATGGCGCGAACGTTCTTTTTCGGTGCCTACAAGTATCCGCGCGAGCTGAACTGGGTCATCGGCGTCGTGCTGCTGATCCTGACGCTCTTCATGTCGTTCACGGGCTACCTGCTGCCCTTTGACCAGCGCTCGTTCTGGGCGACGACCGTCGGCGTCGCGATCAACGGCACCGGCCCGCTCGTGGGTCCCTATCTCAACGACTTCCTGCGCGGTGGTCCGGAGTTCGGCGTCACGACGCTGTCGCGCTTCTATGCGCTGCACATGCTCGTCCTGCCCGCTCTGATCGGCGCGATGATCGGCGCGCACCTGTACCTCGTCGCCCGCCTGGGCACCACGGCGCCGCCGTGGATGAAGGCCGAGATCGCTCCCGACCTGCGCAAGGACGAGTCGTGAACCAGCGCGAGAAGGAGGCCTACCTCCGCGAGTACGCGATCCTCAAGGCGCAGGGCAAGCCGTTCTTCCCCTACGCGGTCGCCAAGGACTCGCTCATGGCCGTCGTCGTCATGGCGTCGATCATCGGGATGGCGATCGTCCTCGGCGCCGAGCTGGGCCCCAAGGTCGACCCGACGACGACGACCTACACGCCGCGCCCGGAGTGGTACTTCTTCTTCCTCTTCGAGGTGCTGCGAGTCATCAAGCCGTCGTCGCTCACGCCGCTGGCGGCGATCGGCGTACCGACGATCTGCATGATCCTGCTGTTCCTGCTGCCGTTCTATGACCGCAGCCCAGAGCGCAGGCCCGAGCGCCGGCCGATCGCGATGGCCGCCGCGCTGTTCACGATCGGCGCGATGGCCTTCCTGACCTACGAGGGCGCCAATGCCGGCTCGCCGAACCAGATCGACCTGCCGACGCCGCCAAGCGTCCTCGCCGAAGGCGGCAAGACGGCCCGCACCTTCGAGGCCGGCAGGCAGGTCGTGGCACAGTCGGGCTGTTTGGCCTGCCACAAGATCGGCCACAACGGCGGCACCCTGGGACCGAACCTGACGGAGATCGGCAGCCGTCTGCCGCGCCAGGCGATCCGCCGGACGCTCGTCAACCCGACCAGCCCGATGCCGTCTTACAAAGACCTGCCGCAGGACAAGACCGACGCCCTCGTCGAGTTCCTCGCGCAGCTGAAGAAGTCGGACTCATAGGGGCAGCTCGCGGCAAGCGCGAGATGAACACGACCGACGAAGGGACCCTGCAGGAACCGCAGGTGCGGGCGATGTTCGACCGCATCTCGGGCTGCTACGACGTCATGAACTCGGTGATGACGGCGGGCCTGCACCACTCATGGCGCCGCCGCGCCGCCGATCTCGCCGCCGTCGGCCCCGGTGACCGGGTGCTCGACGTCGCGACCGGCACGGGCGACCTCGCGCTCGAGCTTGCCCGCCGCGTCGGCCCCGGCGGCCAGGTGATCGGCTCGGACTTCTCGGAGGAGATGCTGACCCGCGCCCGCGCCAAGGCGCCCGCAGCATCGGCGCCGATCGCCTTCGAGTGGGCCAACGCGCTCCAGCTGCCCTACGGCGACGGCGAGTTCGACGCCGCCACGGTCGGGTTTGGCGCGCGCAACTTCTCCGACCTCGACCGCGGCCTGGCCGAGATGACCCGCGTCGTGCGATCTGGCGGACGCGTTGTCGTGCTCGAGATCACGACGCCGATGCGGCCACCCCTGTCGACGTTCTACCGCCTGTGGTTTGATCGGGTCGTGCCCCTGATCGGCGGCCTCGCCGGTGACTCGGAGGCCTATAGCTATCTGCCCAACTCCGTCAAGCGCTTTCCCGGCCCGCACGAGCTGGCCGCGCGGATGGACCGTTGCGGCCTGGACGTCCGCTACATCCTGACCGCGGGGGGCATCATCGCGCTGCATGTGGGCACGCGGCGAGCGCGGTGACGAACCTCGCCGCAAGCGTCGAGGCGATCGTGCGGGCCGCGGGACCGCACATCCCGCTCCTGCTCGCGCGCGTGGAACAGCGCCTCGGCGAACTCGCGGCCGGCCATGGTCCCGTCCTCGCCGAGCACGCGGGCGAGACGATCGCCGCCGGCGGCAAGCGCCTGCGGCCGCTGCTCGTGCTGCTGGCCGCCGGGCCGGCCGCGGCCATCGAGTCTGACCTCGTCGCGGCCGCGGCGGCGGTCGAGCTCGTCCATTCGGCCACGCTCGTCCACGACGACATCCTCGACGCCGCGCAGCTGCGCCGCGGCCTGCCGACCGTCTGGGCGCACGGCGGGCGCGGGCTGGCCATCGCCACCGGCGACCTGCTCTTCTCGCGCGCGTTCTCCGAGCTGGCGGCAACCGGCTCGCTGGCCGCTGTGCGGGCGCTGTCGCGTGCCGGCTCGGCGCTCGCCGAGGGCGAGCTGCTACAGCGCGAGGACGCGTGGAACGCGGAGGTCGCCGTCATGCGCTACCTCTACCGCTGCGAGCTGAAGACCGCGCGCCTCTTCGAGGCGGCCTGCGAGCTCGGTGCGCTGGCAGCATCGGCGCCGGGTGCGGCGGTGTCGTCGCTGGCAGCGTTCGGACGCGGGATCGGCCTGGCGTTTCAACTGCTCGACGACGTCCTGGATGTGTCGGCGCCCTCGTCGCGGACCGGCAAGCAACGGGGCGCGGATCTGCTCGACGGAACCGTGACGCTGCCGCTGATCCTCGCGCGCGAGCGTGATGCCACCCTCGCCGCGATGGATCTGCGCGAGATCGACGGTCCCGAGCGCGCCGCGGAGGTCTGCGAGCGCATCGAAGCGACCGGCGCCCTGGCGGACGCCACGGCGCGTGCGATCGCGATCGTCGCCGAGGCCAAGGCCGAGGTGGCGTCGCTTGCGCTCGAAGACGGGCAGCGACTCGCGCTGGACCTCGTTGCCGATTCGGTGGTAGACCGGAAGAACTAGTACTAGAAGTCTTCGGGCATCACGTGCCCGCCGCTGAGCGCGTAGATGAAGCGCTCGACGTCTTCTTCCATATTCGCCCGCGTGAGCTGGCGCAGGTCCGAGACGAGGGCCTCGGTGCCGCGGTCGAGGACCTCGTCGAAGCGCTGGATCGAGTCTTCCTCGAACACGCCGGTGACGGTCCATTCGCAATTGGGGCAGCGCAGGCTGACCTCCCAGCGGGAGCGGTCGGCCTCTTCCCAAGCCACGGGATATACGAGCTTGGAGCAGCATTCGGGGCACACGTGCAGATCCGTCTGCGCCGGCGTGAGATCGTCGAATGAGATGACCTCGATCGTCTTGCCGGAGGGCAGGACCACCTTGCGGACGTACTGGTTGTGATCCGGAGCGGGGCTATGTTCGAACTCCTGCATGACCCACTCATCGGCATACGACGGCGGAACTTGAACGTTCCCCTCATGTGTCCATTTCCGGTCCAGACGGGCCGCGGTACCCTTTTTGCAACAACCCGAGGAGCCCATATGCCGTCCGGCATCGGCCTGCCTGAAGTCATCATCGTGCTCGTCATCGCCCTGCTGTTCTTCGGGCCCAAGCGTCTGCCCGATCTCGGCCGCTCGCTCGGATCCGGGCTGCGCGAGTTCAAGGACTCGATCACCGGCAACTCCAAGGACGACGACGAGCCGGCCGAGATCGCGCCGGCCGCCGCCGCCGAACGCAAGCCAGAGCCGCACGACGACGCCGTGAGCAGCCCGCGCGGCTGAGCCGCGCGCCGACGACGAGCAACCGCCGACATGGCACGCGCACTGCGGCCCATCAGCCACGAGGATCGCCTGAGCCTCGTCGACCACCTCGACGAGCTCCGTCGCCGACTCATCATCTCGGTGGTGACGCTCGTGGCAGCGTTCTCGTTCTGCTTTTGGCAGCAGGACGCGATCCTCGACATCGTCACGAAGCCCTACAACGACGCGCAGCACCTCGACAAGCCCTCGAAGAAGAGCAAGGACCCGCTCGAGCAGGCGGCGCGCTTCCAGAAGGAACAGGCACAGGCGCTGAACGCGATCGCGCCGGCGCTGTCGGCGACGGCCACCACGCTGACCTCGCTGCGCGCGGACGACAAGCTCAGCGCGGCCCAGCGCCGGCAGATCGACGGCTCGGTCGCGTCGCTCGCGAAGGCCAGCCGCCAGGTCGCGCAGGCTGCTGCGGCCGTCCCCACCACAACGCGACGCAACCCCGTGACGCTCGGCGTCACCGAGCCGTTCACCGCGACGATCACAGCGACGTTCTACGCGGCGCTGCTGCTCGCGATGCCGATGCTGCTGTTTCAGATGTACTCGTTCGTACTACCGGCGTTCAGTCCACGCGAGCGCCGAGTCGCCCTGCCGCTCATGCTGATGGTGCCGGCGCTGTTCGTCGCGGGCGTCCTGTTCGGCTACTTCCTGGTCCTGCCGCGCGCGGTCGACTTCCTGCAGAACTTCAACGATGACTCCTTCGACATCCTGCTGCAGGCCAAGGACTACTTCAAGTTCACCGTCTTCTTCGTCGCGGCGATCGGGGTGCTGTTCCAGATCCCGGTGGGCGTCCTGGCGATCACGCGCCTGCAGATCCTCACGCCGGCCCAGCTCGCCAAGAACCGCGGCTACGTCATCCTCGGCATCGCGATCCTTGCCGCCGTGGCGACCCCGACGCCCGATCCGGTGACGATGAGCCTCGCGATGGCGCCGCTGATCGTCCTCTTCGAGCTGAGTATCCTGCTGGCGAGGTGGATCGACCGCGTGAAGCCGCCCCCGGACGACGCGGATCCCGGTGACGAGGACGAGCACGAAGATGACGACTTCGAACTCGACGACGATGTCATCGATGACTTCGACGACGGCGAGCATCTCGAGCACAGCGAGACCTTCGACGGCGAGCCCAACGGCGGCGCTAGGCTCGATTCACCGACACTGACCGACACCAAACCGAAGGATTGATCGCTCACATGCTGTTCGACCTGCGCGGTCGCGGCCGGCGTCGTACCGTGCAAGCCATCTATCTGGGTCTCGCCATCCTCATGGGAGGCGGTCTCGTGCTGTTCGGCGTCGGCAGCAGCTCGAGCGGCGGGCTCTTCGACGCGTTCACCGGCAACAGCGGCGGAACGAGCGCAACGGCCTCGACCGACAAGCGCATCGAGCGCCAGGTTGCGGTGACGCGCCAGCGCCCGCAGGACCCGAAGGCGTGGTCGGCACTCGCGCAGGCGCGCTTCCAGCGCGCCGGCATCGACGGCATCTCCGCGGACGGCCAGACCTACAACGACAAGGGCAAGGCGCAGCTGCGCCTCGCAGCGCAGGCCTGGGAGCGCCACCTCGCCCTGAACCCCAAGCAGCCGGACGTGCGCACGGCGAAGTTCATGGTCCAGGCCTACCAGAAGACGGGGCTCAACGAGCTGACGAAGGCCGTCCGCGCGCTGGAGATCGTGACGGAGGCCGAGAAGCCCCCGAACACGAACCTCTACCAGCAGCTGGCGCAGCTGGCCTACAGCGCCGGCGAGACGCGCTCGGGCGATCTCGCCGCCAACCGCGCGGTCGAGCTGGCCCCCGCGAAGGACCGCAAGCCCCTGCGCGACGCGCTCAAGGCGCTCAAGGCACAGTCCACGACACAGCAGATCCAGTCCCAGACAACCACGACGGGCTAGGATGCCTCGGCTTCGCCCGCCCCTGTAGCTCAACTGGCAGAGCAGCGGACTCTTAATCCGAAGGTTCCAGGTTCGATTCCTGGCGGGGGCATCACAGGGTCTGGACATGCGCCGTAAAAACGCCGCACCGGCCGCGTTCGCAAACGCCGCCGCCCGGTTTGATCACCGTGATCGGGCGTAAGCATCCACGGCTTTGTCGATGTTGCACTTCGCGATGACCGCTCGGTTCGCCGCGAGGTGATTGCCCGAACTGTCGGCGATCATCTACCGACGCCCCACGCCAAGGTGGGGTCGCACACAGAGCAGTGCAATAGGGCAAGCTCCGGCGACGTCGCCGAGGCGGAATAAAGTCTGGTTTCTGGTTGATCGGCTGCGCGGCTGCGCGCGCGGCAGTAATGTCG
>DASVPU010000159.1:0-4399 GCA_036389475.1 Solirubrobacteraceae bacterium | reverse complement strand
CCGCTTGAGCTGATCGGGCGAGGCGGCGCCCCAGCTCTCCCGGTAGTTCTCGTGGTACCAGCGCAGCTCCTCGAGGTCGAACCGGTCGAGCGCGGGCCGGAACGGCACGGTGACGCGCTCGCCGTCCCATTCGATATCGGTCACCGGCGCGCAACCGGCCTCGTGGTGATGGATGCGCAGAACCGCCATCGTCACATCATCCCGTGGCGCCGCGCCGCGCGTCCAGCATGAGTCCTTGATCTGTGCGAACGAGGCCTGTAAGTCCCCGGAACACCGTTTACCTCACGGTGTTCGGCGTGGCGGGTGACGAGCGTCGTCTCGCTGACCCGACCCCGACGCTCCGCCCACCGTCCTCTTCAGAAGCCCGAAAGCTGCTGCTTTGGACGAACAGGAGTAGCCGGCGTCCGCCGGCGAAAGCGCTCCCTTGCGCGAAATCCGGCACTCTGCTCGACATCGGGAGCGCGGGGGTCACGGCGCCGGGCGGCGTCTGCACATTCGAACCGTAGGCGAGACCCGACCTCACGCGGCTTGGGCGGCTTGAGCGGCTGGGGCCGCGTCGGCGTCGGGTGGGCGCTGGAGGTCGAGGTGGGGGTCAAAGGCGTCGGGTGGGTCGATCAGGCCGTCGGTGGCGTACTCGCCGAAGCGCTTGATGCGCTCCCTGATGTACGGCGAGAGCGCGGCGACGGCGGCCGGCGTGACGGGCCAGCCCTCCTTGGCGAGCTGGCGCAGGACGGCGGTCATGTCCAGCGCGGTGTGGAAGATCACGCAGTTCGCGAGCAGCGTGTTGAACTTGATGATCTTCTCCTGCTCGGCGGGGTCGTTGCGCTCGATCGCGTCGTGGCCGAAGCGCAGCCACGCCGAGAACCCGTTGAAGGCTTCGGCCTTGTTGGTTGCGGCGGTGATCTCTTGACGCAGGCCGGGTTCTGAGACGAACCTGAGCAGCGTGATCGTGCGGATCACGCGGCCGAGCTCTCTGAACGCCTTGTAGATGTTGTTCTTGCGCGACTCGGTCCCCAGGCGGCGCAGCAGCAGCGTGGAGGAGAGGCGGCCCGCGCGGATCGACAGCGCGATCTGCATGAGGTCGGGCCAGTGCGTCTGGATCAGCTGCCAGTTGACCTGGTTCTCACCGGCGGGCCCGAACAACGCGTCGATGTGCTCATAGCACGCTTCCGCGGCGGGCCGGTAGAAGGTGAGGTCCTTCCAGTTGCGGATCCTGGTCAAAAGCTCGAAGCCGAACAGGTGCGCGAGCGCGTGGACGGGGTAGCTCTGGCCCTGGGTGTCGGCGTGGATCGTGCCCGGCTCGGCCTCGGACTCGTTGCGCAGCAGGCCTTCGATGATGTAGACGGCCTCCCACACGCCGCACGGGATGAAGTGGCTGAACAGCGCGATGTAGTTGTCGGCGCCGTGGTGATAGGCGATCCCGCCGTAGCCGCCGTAGCGGATGTGACTCTCCGCAAGCAGGTTGTCGATCAGCGTGTCGACCTGCGTGCCGTCGGCCGCGACCGACGTCGCGTCGCCCCACGCCTTGACGAGATCCAGCTGCAGGTAGGCGCCGACGACGTCCGCGCTCGCGCGGTTGAGCGTGCTCGTCGTGAAGTGCCGCGCGGCGGTCGCGCCGAGCTCGGGCGCGGACACACCGCGGATATGACGCGCCGCCTGCGCCGGCCCCATGTTGGCGCCGTAGGCGAACGTCGTCAGGACGTAGCGCAGCAGCGGGTCGGCGAGCTTGGGGTCTGATCCGGATGCGGGCCCGAAGCGGCGCCACCATTCCAGCCAGTAGGCGGTTCGCGCGAGGATCTCAAGCAGCGTGCGCTCGGGCATCCGCTGCATGAGCGTCTGCTCGAGCAGCAGCGCGCCGTTGTCGCGATCCTTGCCGCGCCGGCGACGCAGCGACGGCACGCCGGTCACCTCATCGATCACGAGATCGCTGTTCTCGGGGTAGCCGGCGTCGACCGTCGCGGCCTGCTCGGTGAGCCTCGAGCGCAGCGCGGAGGTGAACGCCTCGGCGCTGCTCGGCAGGCCGGCCTCGGCGCAGAACTCGCCGAGCAGATCCTCGCAGTCCTCCCAGGCCAGCAGCCTTGCGGACCAGTTGGCGTAGGCCTCCGAGCCGCGCACGGCGATGTCGCCGCTGCGAAGCTCAGCCGCGAGGTAGATGAAGGCGCACGCCTCGAAGTGGCGGCGGTTCAGGCGCCCCGGATGCCCGCGGTCGCGGATGATCCGCTGCCACTGCTCGGATGCGAACGACACGTCGACGACGGTCCCGTCGCGATGGTCGGGGATGTGATCGCGGGTCAGGTGCGCGTGCGCCAAGGAGTGCTCGACGGCCTCCAGGACGCTGCGATCGGCACTCGTGGCCTCAAGCTCCACGACGCGGGCGAACGCGAACATCGTCGAGCGGTCACGCCGGCGATGGCGCGCAACCAGCGGCATGTAGTTGTTGGCGTGGTGCGCGGCGACCGCTTCGATGTCGGCGAGCTGCGCGTCAAATCCGCCCGCCTGCTCAACCGTCGTGCGTGCCAGGCGCAACGCCTGCGACGCGTCGGTGTCGTTGCGCGGGTCAAGGCACGCGAGCACGCCGCGGTAATTGGTGATCAGCCGCTCAGACATCTCGGCCTGGCGCTCGTGGATCTCATCCAGCTCGGCCTTGGCGAGCTTCGTGATCGACGCCATCCGCTTGCAGAACATCTCCGCCAAGTCATCTCTCGCGCGCGTGCGCGCGAGGTGCACCATGCACGCCAGCAGCGCGGTGCGCTTGGCGGGCGCGACGTCGCGCATCACGCCG
Organism: Solirubrobacteraceae bacterium; assembly: GCA_036389475.1. Classification (GTDB taxonomy): domain Bacteria; phylum Actinomycetota; class Thermoleophilia; order Solirubrobacterales; family Solirubrobacteraceae; genus CADCVQ01. The sequence continues at coordinate 1,617 of DASVPU010000159.1, read as the reverse complement.
GCGTCGGCGGCCATCGCCTCGCCGGCGAAGTCCGCGATCTTGGACTCCGCGACCCCCTCCAGCCACGCGTCCGTGTCGCCGAGCGAGTCGACCCAGCGCAGGTGCGCGACCTGCTCGCGAAACGCCGACCACGACGCGCGCCCCGCTGCCTGCTTGAGCCCGTGAAATGCGCTCTTGGAGCCCGGCCCGGCGACATCGAGCAGGCCCTCCAGGGCGATCCTGTCGGGCAGCGCGATCCGCGCGCCGACGCGCTCGAACATGGCGGTGTTGACGTCGTGACGGATCCGGGCTGCGAGCTCGTCGAGCGTCGGGAACCCGGGCAACTCCAGGGAGGACTTGACGAGCATCTCCAGCGCGACGTTGATCAGATCCGGCGGATGGTTCTTGACCAGCGCCGCCCCGGCGATCGCGTCCTCGGCGACCGCTCGCGCGCGCTGCGGATCGCATGTGACCCCGAGTCGCTCGCGCACCAGCGTGCGGTGCAGCTTCGCTGTCGGCGTCCCGCACACCGGGGCCATACCGTGCTCAAGCTCTAGGCAGCGGCAGACGTGAGCGACGACCACGACCGGCACGTCCTCGCTGCGCGGGAAGTACCCCAGCCGACCGAAGCACCGCAGCGACAGCACCAGCGCGAGCAGGTGCTCATCGCTGCGGCTGAGCTGCCTCGCCCACGCGACATCGTCCTCGGTCGGCGTCAGGTCAGCCAGCTCGCGAGCGCTCACGACGCGTCGAAAGCGCGGGTACGCCGTCCGCTCGATCGACGCCATCGCCCGGGTCCCGGCGTCAGGGGCGCCGGCGCGATCCCAGCACGTACTCCAAGCCCAGCTCGAGATCGCTCTTGGCCAGCTGGCGCTCGATCGTGCCCCGCGCGAGCTCGTCGGCGAGCTCCAGGATCTGCGTCAATACCGCGCGCAGGTCACACTGCACGCCCTGCAGCCGCGTAACCTCCTCGCGCTGCGCGCGCGTGAGTCGCTCGCGCTGCCAGCGCGCGAGCTGACGGTCATAGACATCGCACCACTCCAGGCTCTCGCATTAACGCGCTTGGTCCGCGCGATCGTCGCGTCATCAAGCACATAGGGCACGGGACGTGCGTCCAGCAGCGTCGCGTAATGCTCGCGGGCGTCACGCAGACCCTCGTCGCTCAACGACACGATCGTCGCGAGCATGCTGATCGGCTGCCAGTCACGCTCACCACGACCCGTCACACGGCCGAGGCTAGCTACTGCCGGTACACCCGATCAGGCGTGGCCCCGCAGTTTGCGGCCAACGGCGTCAGACGGGCGCTATTAGCCGTTTCAGGCGTATCTTGGCTGTACCCCCTCAACGGCCGCCTCGCGGACGACGAATAGCCCCCAGCGGCGTGGGAGCGCCAGAGCCATGCCCAGCACTCGGGCCGTCGATGGCAGGGCGTGGCATGAAGAGGACCCATGGTCGACGCTGGGCACAGGGTTCCTCACGTCCGTCCACTAGACAACTGTCCGCCTGAGACGGACCCAGTGACGAGGCCCGTCACATGACGCCTAGCGCACGCAGTACACACAGCACGCCGGCCATAAAGGTTGCGGCGAGTGCTGCCACTACGAGGGCTACACGGCGGAGAACGCGAAGGCAGCCCTC
>DASVPU010000158.1:0-9029 GCA_036389475.1 Solirubrobacteraceae bacterium | reverse complement strand
CACTGCGCGAGGTTGGTGAGCGTCGCCGGACGGGAGCATCGCTTGCTGCCGAGGTCCAAGCGCTGGTCTGCGATGACGAAGACCGTGCGGAGGCGCGGGAGGTACGTCAGCTGATGGCCGACTTGGCACCCGGCACGATTGACTGATCGATGGTCTGCGGGGAGCTGTTCGCCTGCCGGCGCCTCGCGGGACCGTCCATTGTCGCCCAAGCGTGACCGGAGCAACCGCCGGCACAACACTGTGCATTCGGAACCGCTCTGCTGAATCAGGTGGAAGACATGGAGGAAGGCGATCTCCCCGCGCGTGGCCATGAGCAGCACGGTGCGCGCTACGCCGTGGTCGTGCAGGCGGACGAGCTGCTGGGCCTCAGCACCGTCCTTGTCTCGCCGACATCGACGCGCGCCCGAGCGGCGACATTTCGCCCTGGATCGCGATCGATGGCGAGCTGACTCGTGTGCTGATCGAACAAACGACCGTGGTCGATCCCCAGTGGCTGGGTGCGTTCGCCGGACGGTTAGACACCGCTGAGCTACGCGCCGTCGATGAGGGTCTTTGGCCTCTTGCCACCGCTCAGCGCCGCACGGGCTCGGCACGTCGCTCCGCGGCCCGCCGCTCCGCCGCGACAGCCTTGCGCAGCGACTCATCGAACCCGATCGGCTCGATGTCGAACAGCGCGCTCCCGCTCGCATCCGTCACGACGGTTTCCGTCGACAACCCCTCGATCAGCGGCCGTGCGACGCCTGCGTCGACCGGCGTCACGAGTCCGATCCACAACGAGGAGAGCCACGGTGTCAGCAGCGGCACCGGCAGCTTTGGCCGCGGACGCTTTCCGAGCGCGATGGCCATGCGATCGAGCATCTGGCCGTAAGCCAGCACGTCAGGGCTGCCGATCTGGATCTCGCGACCAACCGACGCCTCGACGTACGGGGCGGCTGCGAGGTAGGCGACGACGTCGTCGATGTCGATCGGCTGGGTTGGAGTCGACAGCCAGCGCGGTGCGATCATGAACGGCAGCCGGGCGACCAGGTGGCGAAGGGTGCGGTAGGACTCGCTTCCGGCGCCGACGACCATCCCGGCGCGAAAGTAGGTCACCGGCGGGCCGTGCTCCTGCAGGGCCAGCGCCGTGCCGCGCCGGCTGCGCAGGTGCTTGGACCCCGGCTGATCGCCCAGCCCGCCGAGGTAGATGACGCGCTCTACGCCCTCGCGGGCACACATGCGCGCGAACGCCTGCGCGGCACGCAGCTCGCGCTGCTCGAAGTCGCCGTCGTCCGCGCCACGCCCCATCGAGTGCACGAGGTAGTAGGCGACGTCCACGTTCTCGCCCGCGCCGACGAGCGTGTTGGGATCGAGGACGTCGCCCTCGTGCAGCTCCAGATCGTCCACCGGCAGCCCGCGCGTACGCGTCGGGCTGCGCACGAGCGCTCGGACGGCGACGCCGTTTCTGAGCAGGCGCTCGCAGAGAGCCTGCCCGATGAATCCGGTCGCTCCTGCGACGAGTGCACGCACGACGTCAGGTATAGCGGAGCCGGGGTCCGGGTTGATCGCGCGGGAAGCCCCGTCGGCCTGAACGTACTGGCCTGGGGGTGCAGCCGCGTGCATCAATTGTGCGCGTAGGCGCGCGTGCGGCTGTCCGCGCGTCTGATCGCTCGCACCGCTCCTACCTCGACACCGTCAAGTGAACGTCAGCAACGGGCTGGACGAGCGCCGGCGTCAAGCACATCGCCCCGGCGCGGGCGTCGTCGAACGCCGGCTACGAAGCCCCAATCAATCGACCGGCTCGAGCACAAACACCGCGATGTCACGGTGCGACGCCCGGCGCTCATACTGCGAGAAGCCCGGATAGACCTTCATCCCCTCCCGCCAGATCCGCGCTCGGCGGTCGCCGGTCGCCTCGACCGCGCGCACGCGTTGCCTCACCCCGTCGATCGCGACCGTGGCGCGCGGATCGCCGCGCAGGTTGTGGTACCAGCTCGGATTGCGCGCCTGACCGAAGTTCGACGCCACCACCGCAAGTCCGTCTGCGGTCGGCAGGCCGAGAACCGGGACGGTACGAGGAACTCCACTCCGGGCGCCGGTCGTGGTGAGCATCACGACCGGCAGGCCGGCCACGAGGCTTGAGCACGTGTGCCGGCCGCGTGTGAGCTTGTGGAGCGGCTTGTCGATCTTGTGCATAGCGCGCGCGAACAGCCACGATCCAGGGCCGCTTGCACTGAGCAGGCGCAGGCCCTTCTGGAGCGGGTTGGCCTGCGCGTAGTGCAGCGTCATACACGCACTACAGCGTTTCCACGCGCCGCTCGCAAACCGCAGGCGCTGCGCGCAGCGCGGCAGAGCTCGCCGGCGACTGCTCGACGGCCGCGGCGAGTCGACGCCAACGTGCTCAGCGTGCGGCATCGAGAAGAATCGATCGAGGCCACTGATCAACGCACGTGCGGCGTGGAGCGCCCAGAACAACGAGGACGCCATCCAGGGTCAGTTCGCGGGACGTGCCCGCACCTGGTAGACGTTCGTCAGCCCAGTTACGAACCCGTGCCGCGCCGCGCGAAGGTACAGGCGCCAGATCCGCGTTTGCTCCTCGCCACCGATCGCACGCGCAGCGTCGAGGTGCTCGTCGAGGCGCGCGGTCCAGTGGCGCAACGTCTCCGCGTAATCATCCGCGAAGCCCTCGACGTGGAGCGTCACGAATCCCGCGCGCTCGAGCGCGAGCTGGATTCGCGACAGCGGCAGGGGCTCGCCGTCTGGGAAGACGTAGCGGTCGGAGACGACGTCTTGGCTGATGTCGTAGTTGGGGTCGGTGAGCGCGATCCCGTGGTTGAGCAACAGCCCTTCGGGAGTGAGCAGCCCGTGCAGGATGCGCGCGTACTCGTCGATCCGCCTCTCGCCGACGTGCTCGACCATGCCGATGCTCGCGATCGCGTCGAACGGTCGATCGGCCACCTTGCGGTAATCCTGCAGGCGGATCTCGATGCGATCCTCGAGGCCCGCTTCGGCCACGCGGCGACGCGCCAGACCCACCTGGCGCTCAGACAACGTGATGCCGACGACCTGCACGCCATACTCCCGCGCCGCGTGGATGGCGAAGCTCGCCCAGCCGCAGCCGACGTCGAGCACTCGCTGTCCGGGCCGCAGCGCCAGCTTCTTGGCGACCAGATCGAGCTTGCAACGCTGCGCTTCCTCCAGCGTCTGAGCACCCTGCGAGAAGATCCCGCAGCTGTAGGTCATCGAGTCGTCCAAGAACAACGCGAAGAACTCGTTTCCGACGTCGTAGTGGTAGCGAATCGCGGCCGCGTCGCGCTCGAGGGAATGCCGCTCCCCACGCAGCAGCAGTTCCAGCTGCGGACGCCGCGGCAGGCCGCCCCGCGCCGCCGCGAGCGCCGCGGCCGCGCTCAGACGCAGCCGATCGGCAACCGAGATCGGCGGCGGCTCCCAAGTCTCGAACACAAGAAATGCGCCATCCAGGTCATCGACCACGAGGTCGCCCGCGACATACGCCCGGCCAAGTCCGAGTTCGCCGGGAGCTCGCAGGAAGTGCGCGAGCGCAGCCGGACGCCGCGCCGCGAACTCGGGCGCCTGCGGGCTCGTGGTCGACGGCACCGTCGTCCCGTCCCACAGGCGAACCGCAAACGGACGATCCGGGAACACGCGCGCGAGCTCGCGGCGCAGAGCCAGAGTCGCCAGTGCCATCGCGGCATCGTGGCAGCTCGGCGCGCAGCGCGCCGCTGACCACGCCTGCACTCCCCAAGCGGTGGTGGACGTCACCGGCGCCGAGGCACCCCGCGCTCGCCCGCAGCGCCGTGATGGCCGGCAGTCGTAGCGGCTCGTGGCATCGCGCTCGGGAGGCGTGTTGCGGCAGGCGCGCGCCCGCGACAACACACAGCTTCCCAGCAAACGGACATATTTGCTGTCACGCCTTGAGCTTTCTCCCCACCCCGCTTACCCTCGCTAAACCGTCCATCGGAGGTCCGGCGTCAGAAGCTGACGCTGACTAATCGGAGGGGCCGGCCGGGTATCGGGGCCCGGCCGGGTCCGTGCGACGATTCCTCGTCGCCCGGCTCAAAGAAGCACGCTAACCGGCGACGTCGCGGCGCACGAACGAGACGAACGCCCAAGCCGCGGCCGGCACCGCGTACGCCGCCGACACCCACACGGCATGGACGATCGGGGCCCAGTCCACCGGATCGCGCAGCAGCCCCTGCCAGGCGTCGAACTGCTCGGAGAGCAGATAGGGCCTCATCCAGTCCAAACCCGAGATGATCGCCAGCAGCTGCATCATGAACGACAGGATGAGCGTGCCCACCACGGCCGCCGCCGAGTTGTGGGTGACGGTTGACAGCAGGAGAGCCACCGCTGCGATCGCCATCATCGGGACGAAGTACGCGACGCCGCTGGCCGCGATCAGCGCCATCCCGCGTCCCGCGCTGATCGGCGTGCCCGACAGCGACGTCAGCGGATCGAAGCCCCAGAACGCCCCGCCGGCGAGCAGCCCGACACCGATGAAGATCACGAGCGCGACGAACGCGTAGCTCAGCGCGGCGAGCAGCTTGCCGACAAAGATCTGCCAGCGCTCAGTCGAGCGCGTGAGGATCGTCTTGAGCGTCCCGTGGTTGTCCTCGGCCGAGACGATGTCGCCGGCCACCAGCGCGGTGATGAGCGGAAACAGCCAGACCGAGCTGAACAGCAGGCCGACGAGCGGCACCGCAAGGCCGGTCTCGCGGACGAGGTTGCCGAACGGGACCTCGTCCGGCCCGCCGCTGCTGGACAGCAGGGCGATGACGAAGATCATCGGCACGAGCGCCGCGGCGCCGAGCCCGAGGTACGTGCGCTTCTGCGCGCGCAGCTTGCGCAGCTCCCAGATGTAGACAGTGGCCACGCCGGGACGCTTCCCCGCACGGCGCGCCACGCGCGGGGCCGACACGGCGCCGGCGCTCATGCGCGCACCTCGAGGCGTTCGGCGAGCGGAGCCCGCGGGCTCCCATCGTCCGTCAGCTCCACGTGCTCCTCGGTCATCCGCAGGAACAGCTCCTCCAGCGTCGCCGTCCGCGGTACGAGCGCCGCTATGCCCACACCTGCCTCGCCCAACGCGATCGAGAGCGCCGTCGCCGCATGCTCGTCGGCGGCGAACGTCAGTCCGCGCGCGCCGGCGACGCTCACGTCAGCGATCCCAGGCTGGGCCCTGGCGATCCGGGCGGCACGCGCGTCGTCGGTCGTGCGCAGCTCGTAATGGCCGCCGGTCGTCGTCATGAGGTCTTCGAGCGAGCCCTCGTAGCGCACGCGGCCCCGGCCGAGGATCACGACGCGGTCGCACAGCTCCTCGACCTCGGCCATGAGGTGCGAGGACAGCAGCACGGTCATTCCCTGGTCGGCTAGGCAGCGGATCAGGCGGCGCATGTCGCGCATGCCCGCCGGGTCCAGCCCCGTGGCGGGCTCGTCGAGGATCAGCAGCCGCGGGTCGCGCAGCAGCGCTCCCGCGAGACCCAGTCGCTGGCGCATGCCGTGCGAGTAGCCGCCGACGCGGTCGCGCGCGCGATCGGCGAGCTCGACGATGTCCAGCGCCTCGTCGATGCGAGAAACCGCGCCGTCGCCGTCCAGCGCGGCGACGAGCTCGAGGTTGCGCCGGCCGCTGAGGTAGGGGTAGAAGCGCGGAGCCTCGACGAAGCCGGCGACGCCGTCCAGCGCGCGAGCCCCGTCCTGAAGGGGGTCGCGGCCGAACAGCTTGACGCTTCCGGCATCGGGCCGGATGAGCCCGAGCGCCATGCGCAGCGTCGTGGTCTTACCGGCGCCGTTGGGTCCGAGGTAGCCGTAGACGTCGCCGGGGCTGACGGTCAGGTCGACCTCGTCGACGGCTGTGATGCGGCCGTAGCGCTTAACCAGCCCGCGAGCCTCGATCGCGGGCTGGTCAGCATCGCTCACTTGAGCCCTCGGGCCGCGTTCTCCGCCGCCACCGGTGCGACGGATCCGGCGACCACGTAGGAGATCCCGTCGCGTTCGAACGTCACCACGGTGCCCAGCGCGGTCGCGAGCTCGCTACCCGTTGCGCCGTCGATGTTGATCTCGGGCAGGCGCAGCTCGCCATCACGCTGCTTCTTCTTACCGGCGGCGGCCTTCTCGGCCGTGTGCTGGAAGACGGCGATCGCGCCCATGCCCTCGCCGTAGATGCTCAGCGCGCCCTTCTCGCCGTCGACATCGACGAGGCGAGTCTCCTTGCGCGGCAGCCCGGCCAGCTCGTCGGGTGCGGTGAGCTTGAAGTCGAGGCTGCGCTGCACGGCATCGACTCCGGTGACCTCGGTGTGCTTACCCGATCCCTTGGCCGAGCGCGAGTGCTCGTCGGCGACCTTCGGGCTGAGGTCGGTGACCTTTGCGCCGGCGGGCGGGGTCGCGCTGACGTCGGAATCCGAGACTGCGCCGTAGGAGATCTCCTCGGCCTTGAGCTCGAGCACCGGGTCGTTCTGGCCCTGCGCGTACACCGCGACGCGCAACGGAGCGCCCCGCACGGCGTCCCAGGCGACCTCGGCCGCGCCGAGCAGCCCGCCGTCGTCCTTGGGCGAGACCCGCACCGTGTAGGTCGGCTGGCCCGCGGTAGACGTTGGGTCGGCGCCCGAGACCGTCCAGTACTTCGCCAAGCGATCGAGCGTCTTCTGGATCTTGTCGAGCGTCAGCTTCTCGTGGCTCTTGTCCGGCTTGGAAGCATCGGTGGCCTCGGCGGGCAGCGTGGCGCGGTAGACCGTGTTCGACGTGCTGTCGTAGACGGTGACGATTTTGCCGTCGGAGACGATCTGCGCATCGCCTGCGTCTGACTGCAGCTCTAGGCGAAAGCGCCCGTCCTTGGCGATCCACAGGCGCCCGTCGGCGCCCGCGGCGAGCGGCGACGCGCCCTGACCCGGCAGCGAGCCGGAGGCCAGCAGCTTGTTCGTGAAGTGGATCCGAGCGGTGACGCCGTCTGGCTCGGGCGCGTTGAACGCATCGAGGATCGCATTCGCCAGCGCCTTTGGAGCGGGAACCGGGGCTGACCCGGTGAGCGTGGCCTGCGCGATGCCGGCCGTCAGCACGAGCGCGGCCGTCGCCGCGACGATCGCGGTGAGGCGGCGGGTGGATGCGTGTCGCAGTCGTCTCATGTGAAGCTTCCTTCGTCATCGGTCAGCGGCGATGACGGAGTTGTAGGGTGAGACCTTGAGAGATCTCTGAGGGTGGGAAGCTCGATGGTGAAGCATGCGCCGTTGACGCTGACCCAGCCGCCGTGGCGCTCGGCTATCGAGCGGACGATCGCCAGGCCGAGCCCCGAGCCCGCGCCGCGCGCCTGCGGACCGCGCCAGAAGCGCTCGAAGGCGTGGCCGGCGTCCTCGTCGCTCAGGCCGGGGCCCTTGTCTTGGACGGTGATGCGCGTGTGGTCACTGGTCGCGCCGACCGTGACTGTGATCTGTCCCTCCAGCGGTCCGTGCTCGCGCGCGTTGCGCAGCAGGTTGCCGACCGCGCGCTCCAGCGCGAGCGGCTCGCCTCGGAACGTCGCGCCCTCGGCGCCCGGCTCGACGACGACCTCGGTGTTTGGCTCCAGCGCCGCGACCTCTGCGACGAGCGCCGGCACGTCAACCTCCTCGCCACGTGCCGGCGCGGCAGCATCCTCGCGAGCGAGCGCAAGCAGGTCGTCGAGCAGCGTCGCCAGCCGGGCTGCGCCAGCCTCGATGTCGGCGAGCGCGGCCGGGTCGGCGCCATGGCGCGCGACGTATGCCGCGTTGCCGCGCAGCGCCGTGAGCGGGGTGCGCAGCTCGTGCGAAGCGTCGGCGACGAAGCGCTGCTCGTTGAGACGCGCACGCTCCAGCGACGCGAGCATCGCGTTCAGCGTCTCGGCAAGCTCGCCGACCTCGTCCCGGGTTGCCGGGACCGGCAGACGCTCGGATGCGTCGGCGGTCGTGGTGATCGCCCGCGCGCCGGAGGACAGCCGCCGCAGCGGGCGCAACGCGCGGCGGGTGAGCAGCGTCGCGAGCAGCGCCGCGAGCGCCGCCGCCGCCAGCGCGCAGAGGAGCACGAGCCGGCGCGTCCGGCCCAGCGTCTCGCGGATGTCGGCCGTCGTGCCGGCGACGATCACTGCTCCGCCGGCCGCAGAGCTGCCGCCGAGCTCGCCGAGCGGCGCGGCGAAGACGCGGATCGGCTCGACGCCGAGCAACGCGTTCGCAAACGTCGCCTGCCGCGCGCGCAGTGCCGCGCGCGTGGCCGGGCCCGTCGGCAACAGGCGTCCCCCGAGCGCGCTGGAGCGCGCGACGATCCGCCCGCGCCGATCGATCACTTGGACGTACAGCGAGCCGCCGGTCAGCCGGCCTTCGAGCATGCCAGGCTGTGTCAGCAGACGCGGCGTGGCCGAGGCCAGCCGCGCGACCTCGACCGCCCGCGTCCGCAGCCCATCGTCGAGTGCGACGGTGAGCTGGCGCTCCAGCAGCGCGGGCACCGCGAGGCCGAGCAGTGCGACGGCGACGACGATCGCCGCGGCCGCCGCCGCGACGACGCGCGCTCTGAGGCCGATCGCGCTCACGGAGCCCGGCGCACTGCGATCACGTGTCCAGCCGGAAGCCGACGCCCCGGACCGTGTGGATCAGCGCCGGCTCGCCGAGCTTGCGGCGCAGGTAGGCGACGTAGCGGTCGACGACGTTCGCGCCGGCCTCGCCCTCGCCGCCCCACACGACGTCGAGCGCGAGCTCACGGGTGACGACGCCGCGGGCGTTGCGCAGCAGGAGCTCGAGCAGCTCCGCTTCGCGGCGGGTCAGCTCCAGGTCGCGGCCGCCGCGCCGGCCCGTCACGGTCTCGACGTCGAGTACGAGATCCGCGAACGCGAGCTGATCGCCGGGCGGCTGGTTGCGCCGCAGCAGGGCGCGCACGCGGGCGGTCAGCTCGTCGACTTCGAACGGCTTGACGAGGTAGTCGTCGGCGCCGGCGTCGAGGCCCGCCACGCGCTCGGCGACCGCGTCGCGCGCCGTGAGCAGGAGGATCGGCACCGCCAGCCCCTTCGTGCGCAGCCTGCGCGTGACCGACAGACCGTCCATTCC
>DASVPU010000157.1:0-11579 GCA_036389475.1 Solirubrobacteraceae bacterium | reverse complement strand
CTTCGGCAGGGGCGGCGGGCAGGAGCTCACGCAGATGGAGCTGCGCCGCTCGTTTCTCGGGCGCTACGGCTTGCGCCGCGGCGACGCGCTGTGGCGCGAATGGGCTGCCTTCGAGGACGGCCACGCGCCGACGCTCGATGCCCGCGGCGCCGCGTTTCCCGGCGTCAACCTCTACGTCCAGCAGGGGCGAGGGCAAGACTATGCGTGGAGCGCGACCTCGGCCGGTCAGGACATCACGGACACGTTCGCGCTGGATCTCTGCGAGCCCGGCGGCACGGCGCCGAGCACCGCCTCGACGCACTACGTCTACCGCGGCGAGTGCCTGCCGATCGAGGTGCTCGACCGCGTCAACAGCTGGTCGCCCAACCTGGCCGACCCCACGCCCGCGGGCCGCGAGACGCTGCGCGCGCAGCGTACGAAGCTCGGCCTCGTGAGCGGCCGAGCGACGATCGCCGGCAGGCCGGTCATCTACACCTCGCTGCGCTCGACGTACGCCCACGAGTTCGACTCCGCGCTGGGCTTCTCGGACTTCAACGACCCGGCGAAGATGCGCGATGCCGGCAGCTTCCAGCGCGCGGCGTCAAAGGTCGGTTACACGTTCAACTGGCTCTACGTCGACGACCGCGACATCGCGTTCTTCAACTCGGGCAACAACCCGCAGCGGGCGCCTGGCGTCACCGGTCAGCTGCCGATGCCCTCCACGTTGGAGTGGCGCGGCTGGGATCCCGACCGCCGGACCGCGGCCTACACGTCGTTCTCCAAGCATCCGCAGGCGATCAACGGCCAGCCCTACATGACGTCCTGGAACAACAAGCAGGCGCGCGGCTACGCCGGATCGGACACCGAGCTGTACTCCTCGGTCTTTCGTTCGCAGATGCTCGACCAGGAGATCGAGGCGCGGATCGGCGGCCCGCGCAAGGTCGACCTGCCGGGGCTCGTCGAGGCCATGGGCGAGGCTGCGACGACCGACCTGCGTGCCGAGCAGGTGCTGCCGCTGGCGCTGAATGTGATCGGCAACCCGACCGACCCGAAGCTCGCCGATGCCGTGGCCAAGCTGCGCGAGTGGATCGCGGCGGGCTCACACCGGCGTGACCGCGACGGGGACGGCCGCTACGAGTTCGACGAGGCGATTCGCTTCCTCGACACGTTTTGGCCGCGCTGGATGCGCGCGCAGTTCGAGCCCGCGCTCGGCACGGACCTCTTCCACCAGCTCGAGCAGGCGCACGGACTTGACAACGAGCCCAACAACGGCGGCGACCACGTCGGCTCCGCCTACCAGACAGGCTGGTACGGCTACGCGGCGAAGGACCTGCGGCGCGTCCTGCGGATGAAGGTCGCGCAGCCGTATTCGAAGCGCTACTGCGGCGGCGGGGTGCGATCTCGCTGCCGGATCGCGCTGCGCGGAGCGCTGGCGCGGGCGCTGGATGCCGCGGCCAATCCGGCGACGCTGTACAGGGACGCCATCTGTACGAAGGCGCGTAAGCCCGGCGACCAGGCGTGCTTCGACGCGATCGCCTTTCGCCCGATAGGCGCGATCACCCAGCCGATGCTCGCCTGGCAGAACCGGCCGACCTACCAGCAGGCGGTCGAGGTCCAGGGGCACCGGCCGCGGTGAGCGCGGTCGAGTCGGTTGCACCGCTCTGTATCAAGCTTCGGCGACACCCGGTCTGTCTCATCGTCCGCGCAGTAGCCAACGACGACGCGGAGATCGACAGGGAAGAAGAAATGGACGAACACTCGCAGGGGGCCGTGACGGCCGCAGCCGACGCCGGCAGGCTCGCGCCACCAAGGGTTCCCCCTCACACCATCGAGGTGCCGCCTGGACACGAGGTATTCCTCGTCGGTCACGCGGTCGGTACCCAGAACTACATCTGCCTGCCGTCGAAGCCGCCCGCCGCCGGATCCGACTGGGTGCTGTTCGCACCCGAGGCGACCTTGTTCGACCACGAGGGCCTGCAGATCGTCACGCATTTCGCGAGCCCCTCTGAACCCGGGGGCGACCCGACGAATCCGCTTGCGACATGGCAGAGCAAGGACAACAGCGCCGTCTGGGCCACGAGGGAGAAGTCGCTGGACAGCCCGAGCGGGTCGATTCCGTGGCTGCTCCTCAAGGTGGTGGCCGCCAGAAGAGGCAAGGCGGGCGGACACAGGCTGACCAAGACCACCTACATCCAGCGCGTCAATACGATCGGGGGTGTGAAGCCCCCAACCGGGTGCGCAGCATCGACAGACACCGCCAACAAGAACTTCGTCGCGTATACGGCAGACTATTTCTTCTACCGGCGAGCGGAGTCGGATTGACGATCCGCCACTAGGTCGTCACGGCAGGGCAGCCACGCGTCGGCGGCGAATGTCACGACACGAATGGCCTGGACGGAGACCACCTCGCGCCACTTCACGGTTCGCCACGAGGAGCGCGACAGCAGCGACGTCGGCGGCGTGATCGACCTGCTCGAGGATGCCAGGCTGCAGATGGGCGCGATCTTCGCCGTGGTGCCCGACGAGGTCACCGTCGTCCTGCATCCCACGCGCGCTGAGCTCGACCTCGCTCAGCCCTTCCTACCGGTCGTACGCCGCATCACGACTCCGGCGGCCCGGCGCTACCTCGCCGGCTGGGCGGGCCGTGGCACCCTGCACACGCTCGTTCCCCGGCTGCTGGCCGAGCGAGCGGCGAACGTCGAGGGGTCGCGAGAGATGCTGATGCTCACGCCGGCGGCCCTGTACGCCCAGCTCGTCATCGCGATGGTGAATCCGGCGCTGCCACCGCCGTGGAACGTCGGCAGGTCGATCCGCGCCGCGCGCTGGGCCTGGCTGATCGCCGGCTCCGCGCAGTGGTTCTCGGGCCAGAGCCAGCACGCGCGCATCGCGATCGCGCGGCGCCTGCGCGAGGGCCCACGGCCGGACTTCCCGCCGGGCCTGCGCGACGCCGCCCTCCTCGGCGGGACCGTCATCGACCTCGTCGCGCGCGAGGAGGGCGAGGGCGCGGTGATTCGCCTAGTCTCGTCGCTGCCGCGCGGCGGGCCTCGCGAGGCGCTCGTCTCGGTCTTCAACGGGCGCGCCCTCGTGCACACCGAAGGGACCTGGCGAGCGCACCTGGCGCGGCTGGCCGGCCGCTGAGGCCTGGAGCCAGGTCAAGCCAGTCTGAGATCAGATCGCCGCATCCGGTCTTGCGGGCGTTGTGCTCCAGCTTGGCCTTGCCAGGCGCCTTCATTAGCGGTGTGACGTACATGCCAAACCGAACGCGCAGGCCCCTTTCTTCAAGCCATACCAGCCGCCCACTCCCTCCTCGCGACCGGCGCGCGGTCGAACTGTGATGTGTGTGACCAACCGCATCGATGTTGGGGCGCGCACTTCGCAATCATTGATGGCGATGACGTTGCTGACCGACACTCGAGCGCCGCGAGCAGAGATCCGGATCCCCTGCACGCTTCGGCGCGTCATCGGGTCCCCGATCAGCGCTCAGACGCTGGATCTCGGGCCGCGCGGGATGCGAGTCCGCAGCCAGCGCCCGCTGAGCCCCGACGAGACCGTCGTCTTCGACATCGCCGACCTCGACATGCGCGTCAACGGCCAAGCGCGGGTGCTGCGCGCGGAGCGCGCCAACGTCTACGCGCTGCGCTTCGAGGGTCTGCCCGAGCCGATGGCCCGCCGCCTGCACGCGCTGGCCATCAACGCGCGCTGACGGCCAGCGCCGCACTAGAGCCGCGTGCCGACCCACGTGATCAGCGCGACGACCGAGACCGCGGCGAGCAGACCGGCCAGCACGCGCGACGGCCGGGCGCCGGAACCCTGCTCATCGCCGGTGAGCTCAGCCTGCAGCAGCACCTCACGCGCGGCGGAATAGCCCGAGGCCGGCACCATGACGTCGCGCGGCCCCGCCGCGAGCATGTCGGGCACGTCGAAGCCCCGCGCGCGCCGCAGCGTCGAGGGCACGCCCTCCTCGAGCAGCAGGCCCTGGATGAACTCAGCCTCGGCTTGGTTGTGCGCGCCGATCGCACGCACGAGTTGACCCTCGGCGTACTGCGGCTTGATCTTGCGCGCGCGCTCTTGGCGGTCCGTGACCGCATCGTCCGCCGTCTCGAGCGAGCCCGGGTAGACGAGCGGCATGGCGCAGCGCCGGCAGAAGCGCTCGTCGGGCGGGTGCGGCTCGGCGCAGCTCGGACACACAAGCGGAGCGTCCTGGATCAGGCCACCTCGAGTGCGGCGTCGCTGATCTTGCCGTCCTCGATCCAGTACGAGCAGACCTCCGGCTCTGCGTTCTTGGAGACGCCGACGATGAGCCACTCGACCCCGGGCCAGCCCGCGGCGAAGTTCACGTCGGTCTGCGACGGATAGGGCTTGGAGCGGGTGTGCGAGTGGTAGATCGCGACGAGATCGTCGCCGTCTTCCTCGCCGAAGACGAGCGGGACGAGCTCGCGCCCGTCGATGTCGAAGCGAAACGGGCTCGCCGCAAGGTTCTCGAGCTGGTGCACCGATGTCGCCGTCCCGGCACGCCCGAGTACGACGCCGCAGCACTCGTTGGGAGCGTCGCGGACGGCGTGCTCGACGATCTCGTCCAGCTGCGAACGAGCGATCCTCACCGGCGGAAGGCTGCTATCAGGCCTTGCGAAGCGTCTTGGGCTCGTCGACCTCGTCGTCGTTGGACCCGCCGGAGATCGACTGCTTGAACTCCCGCATGCCCCTGCCCAGGGACTTACCGACTTCAGGCAGCTTTTTGGGGCCCAGCACGATCAGAGCGATCGCGAGGACGAGGATGAGTTCCATCGGTCCGATGTTTGGCATGCGTGGTTCAGGGCTCCTTGATTACTTGACGACTGTGACAGACGCTCGCATGAAGCGATGGTAGATGCAGTAGTAGCGGTACACGCCCGCTTTCACGAACCGGACGCTCTTTTTTTGATCGGTGTTGAGACGGCCGGAGTTGAACTGGGCCGGTCCCTTCTCGCCGGTGTTCTCCGCCGTATGCGGAGCCTTGTCGCGATTGACCCAGGTCACGTTTGCGCCGCTGCGCACGGTGACCGACGCGGGCACGAACTTGAACGACGCGATGTCGATCGTCACGGCCGACTTCGCGGGTGCGCGAGATACGGGGCTGCTCTTGACGTTGTCTCCGCACCCAACTGCGAGCAAGGCGAGCGACGACGCGAGCGCGCCCGCGTGAGCGCGACGGCGGTGGCAGATCACGCCTTGCCCGTCTCGAACGCGTTGGGAACCGGCTCGCGCTTGATCGCCTGGCGCAGCACGACGAGATGCTGACCCTCGTTGGCCATGATCGAAGCGCCGGTTTGGAGCAGCTTCGCCTCGATGAGCCTGCGGTGTGCGTCGTAGTACGCGGCGACCGCCGCGGTCTCGAGCTCGATCGCGAAGTTCAGGATGTCGGCCTGGGACTTGACGTCGCCCAGGCCCTTGACGACCTCGTCGACGTCCTTGACGCCGGAAGGCGCCGGCGGCGGGGTCCCGCCGAGGTCGGTAAGCGCCGTGGTGAGCGCATCAGCGTGCTCCTGCTCATGGCCGCGAAACTGCCGCGCGACCTTCTCGACGCCGCCCGACAGCAGGCCGCTGTCGATCGCCGCACCGTAGGCGATGACGGCGATCCGCTCGATGTTGATCGCGCTCTGGAGGATCTTGCCGTCGTCGCCCGCCTGGGCGAAGGCGTTGCGGACGGCCAGCAGCACGGGAATCGACGATGCGGCGATCGCGGCGGTGCCGAGGCCGAAGCCGCGCTTGAGCAGGTCGCGGCGGTCACGCTCGAACTCCGCCACCTGCGCGGTGTCGGCGTGGCCGTCAGCGATGACGATGCGCGCCGCGCGGTTCATCGTCAAGCCACCTTTCCGGTGACGAACGCGTCGGGCACCTGGTTTTTGCCGAGCGCGCCGAGCAGGACGGCGACATGCTCGGCCTCGTTGGTGACGATCGCCGCGGCGGTGGCACGCAGGTCGCCCTGAGAGAGCTTGGGCAGCGCGTCGATGTACGCGGCGATTGCCGTGTTCTCGAGGTTGACCGCGAACTTCAGGACGTCGTTCTGCGAGCTCAGCTTCGGGAAGTCGTACGAGGCCTTGGCCCGGTTGGGCGTGCCGCCGGCGTCCGTGATCGCCTGGGACAGGCCGTCGGCGTGCTCCTGCTCCTGCTCGAGGAAGGTTTTGCCGATCTGCAGTACATCACCCTTCAGCAGCGCCGCGCCCGTCTTGTACGCGGCGACCGCCAAGAGCTCGAGGTCAAGCGCCGAGTTGAGGATCTCGACATCCGCCTGATCGGATTCGTCTTGACCGGACTTGACGCCCGACGATTTCGTGTCGTCGCCGCAGGCCCCGAGGAACACCGCCGAACCGCCGGCGAGGCTCACGCCTGACATGCGGAAGAAGCGCCTGCGCGACAGCGGGTCGCGCAGAAAGCTGTCGATGTCCATTTCAGCCTCCTGTAGGGGTTCGAGATACGAGTGTGGTGCGGGCGCAACGTCCCCGTCGCATGACACTGCGGGCGCGAGCGCCCGCAGGATCACCACCAGACCGTAGATTCCAGGTTCTCGATCTCCTCGACAGGCTTGGTGTAGATGCCAGAGGAGAGATACTTCCAGCCGTCGTCGCAGACGACGAAGACGATGTTGCCCTCGTCGATCTCGTTGGCGATGCGCACCGCGACGCGGGCGATCGCGCCCGACGAGACGCCAGCGAAGATGCCTTCCTCGTCGAGGAGCTTGCGCGTCCAGATGACGGCGTCCTGATTGGTCACGAAGATCTTTCGGTCCAGCAGGCTGATGTCGATGATCGGCGGAATGAAGCCGTCGTCGAGCGAGCGCAGACCTTGGACGGGTTCGCCTTGCATCGGCTCGGCGGCGACGATCTTCACGCTGTCGCCGAGCTCCTCCTTGAAGCGCCGCGCGTGACCCATGAGCGTGCCGCCGGTCCCCAGCCCAGCGACGAAGGCGGCGATCTCGTCGAGCTCCTCGAGGATCTCCACCGCGGTGCCGTTGTAGTGCGCGAGCGGGTTGGCCTCGTTGCCGTACTGGTAGGGCATGTAGTACGTCACGGTGTCCTGGGCCATCTCGTTGGCCATCGAAACCGCGCCGTTGGATCCCTGGTTGCCCGGGCTGTAGACGATCTCCGCACCGTACATCTCAAGCAGCTGCGTGCGCTCGGGCGTGACGTTGTCGGGCATGACGACCTTGAGCGGATAGCCCTTGCGCCGGCAGATCATCGCGAGGCTGATGCCCGTGTTGCCCGACGTGGGCTCGAGGATCGTGTGGCCGGGCTTGATGAGGCCCTTCTCCTCAGCGTTCTCGATGAGCGAGCGCGCAACGCGATCCTTGACCGAGCCCGTCGGATTGGCGGACTCCATCTTGGCCCAGATACGCACACCCGGCTTGGGGCTCAAGCGCTTGAGCTCGACGAGCGGCGTGTTGCCGATCGCCTGAACGATGTCGCCGTAGCGACCGCCACAGGGACGGTTCTGGAGCGGCGGTAGGCCCATGTGGCCACGGAGTGTAGCCACGCCGGCCAGTGCGCCAACCCCCTTGGGGCGAAGATCCTGTACGAACGGGGAGTGGCTCGCCGGACACGGCCGCCGCCCACGGGTCGATCAGTCGTTCGACGACTCGTCCGACGCTGCGGCGTCGGCAGCGGAGCCATGCCCAGCGCCCAAATCTGGCTCGGCGGGTGAGTCGGAGTTCTCGCCCCACTTCGGCGTCGGCATGGGCGCTGCGTCGGAGGCGGAGCGGTGGCTCTCGCTGTCGTCCGCGCGCTCGTCTGAGCTGCGCGCGGGACCCGGCCGGCTCAAGCCGTCGTGGCCGCCGCCTGCGCCGGATTCGTCGTCCGACGATCGGTCACGGTGCGACGGATCGCGAGAGATCTCCCCGTCTTCGTGATCTGAGCGCGATCTGCTGGCCCGCGATCGACGCGAGCGATCATCCTCCTCCTGCGAGCCGGCCAGACCCGGGCGACCATGCCTGCGGCCGTACTGCGGATCCCTCGCGGGCTGCTCACCCGCCGGACGTCCGCCGGGTTGAAGCTTGCTTCTCGCCTGCGGCTCGTCCCGCTGCCGAGAGCTGTTGAGGTCGCCGATTTCAAGCCCCACCGGCACCGATGCAGGCGCCGCGACGACTGCTGGCTTGACCGCGCGCCTGGGAGGTTTCGCTTTCGCAGGGGTCGCCGCCTTCGCCGCGGTTGCCGCGTCGCCCGAGCGCTGCACCATGACTCCCGGCGCGGCGATCGCGCCGCCGGCCACGACCGCCACCACACCTGCCTTCGCCAGCACCGCCGCGGTACCGGCGCCACCACCGAATGCGGCTGTCTCGATCAACCGCTGCACGGCATCGCCGCCGCCGCCATCGCGGCTCGCGAGCCAGCTGACCAGCGGCCACGGCGTCAGAGCGGTCACGGCTGAGCGCATCGTCATCCGCGCGCGCAGCACGAGCTGGCGCGTGGCTCCCTCCGTCAGTCCCATCTCCCGGGCGATGTCCGCATGCGAGGAGCCCTCGGCGGCGCTGCGCAGCAGCGCCTCGCGCTGGCGATCGGGCAACGCAGCCAGACTGGTCAGCGTCTGGCGTATGACATCGCGTCGCTCGAGCTCGTCTTGCGGGGCCTCGCTCTCTCGCAGAGACTCCTGCAGCTCCGCATAGTCATATCCGGGCGCGCGCAGCGCGTTGAGCGCGGCATTGCGCGCGATCTTCAACAGCCACGACCGCAGGTTGAGGACGTCGTCGCCGCGTCCCAGCGCCAGCCACGCCGCCATGAACGCCTGCTGGGCCGCGTCCTCGGCCCGAGCTTCGGGCAGCACGCGCCGTGCGGTGCGCAGGATCTGACGCCTGTAGCGCTCGACGATCGCGGCGAATGCCGGCTCCGACCCCGCGCGCGCGAACTCGACGAGGCGCTCGTCGGACTGCGTTCGCAGGATTGCTATCGAGGGCGATAGGCGCATGTCTACATGCGTGACACCGAGGCGGCGCTTTCGTCACGTTAGCCGCCGCCGTGTGGACACGCAAAATGCTGGAGCTGTAGCTCGGCCGCCTCCAGGCCGATACATGCGCGGTAGTTTGCGCCCGCTCCGCTGAATCCGCCTCTCCGTGGTCTTCCCAACCATCCAATTCGCCGTCTTCTTTCCTATCGTGCTCGCGCTGTCGTGGGCGCTGATGCGACGCCAGCCGGTCTGGAAGCCGTTCATGCTCAGCGCCAGCTACCTGTTCTACAGCGCGGCGAACCCGTTGTTCTGCGTCATGCTTGCCGCCGTCACGCTTGGCAACCAGGGTGCGTCCAAGCTCATGCACCGCAGCAAGGACGCGCGCGTTCGCAAGCGGATCGTCGTCGCGGCGGTCGCGCTGAACCTCGCCACGCTCGCCGTCTTCAAGTACTACGGCTTCTTTTCGCAGGAGGTCAACGCGGTGCTCGACGGGGTGGGCCTGGGCCTGCCGGTGCCGCTGGCCGCCATCGTGCTGCCGGTCGGCATCAGCTTCATCATCTTCCAGGCGATCTCGTACACGGTCGACGTGTACCGCCGGGCGATCGAGCCTGCCACGACGATCGATCTTGGGCTCTATCTCAGCTTCTTCCCGCACCTGGTCGCGGGACCGATCGTGCGCGCCAAGGAGTTTCTCCCCCAGCTGGCGGCGCCGCGCGACCCACGCAAGGTCGCCGTCGGCGCCGGCGTCGCGCTGATCGTCATCGGGCTCACGAAGAAGGTTGCGATCGCCGACTTCCTCGCGCGCGAGATCGTGGACCCGGTCTACGGCGTGCCGCAGGCGTACGCCGCCCCGGACGTCATTCTCGCCTCGTACGCCTATGCGGTGCAGATCTTCTGCGACTTCTCCGGCTATACGGACATCGCGATCGGGCTCGCCCTGCTGATGGGCTTCGTCTTCCCGCAGAACTTCGACCGCCCCTACCGCGCCACGAGCGTCCGCGAGTACTGGCGGCGCTGGCACATGACGCTGTCGCGCTTTCTACGTGACTTCCTCTTCATTCCCCTGGGCGGCAGCCGCGGCAGCAAGCTGAAGACTGCGCGCAACCTCTTCATCACGATGGTTCTCGGGGGTCTCTGGCACGGGGCGGCATGGGGCTTCGTGCTGTGGGGCGCGCTGCACGGCACGGCGCTCGTCGTGGAGACCCTGCTTCGAGGACGCATCCGCGTGCCGGGGTGGTTGGGTTGGCTGCTGACGTTCCACTTCGTGGTGCTGGCCTTCGTCGCGTTTCGCTCGCCGAGCCTCGGACAGGCCGGGACGTACCTGTCGCGCCTCCTGGAGCCCGGCCCGGCGACGCTGTGGTCTGTGCCGATCGTCGCCGTCGTCGTGCTCGTCATCGGTCTGCAACTGCTGCCGGCGCGGCCGATGGACGCGCTGCGCGTCTCCTTCGAGCGCCTGCATCCGGTCGCGCTCGGCGCGAGCATGGCAACCGTCATCGTCCTCGTTACCGCGACGGTGTCCAGCCAGGGCGTACCGCCGTTCATCTACTTCCAGTTCTAAGGACACATGGCCACCACCGAACACGATCCCTTCATCCTCGACCGGCCGACCGCGCCGCGCATCAGCGCCCGCGGCTCGGTGATCTGCATCGGCGTCGCCGTCCTGCTGCTGCTCCTGCTCGAGGGTGCGTCGATCCGCAGGTCGGGTGAGCGCATGGATCCCGGCCTGCAGCGGACGGTGGTGCGCGCTGTCGGCGCGCCGGCAGGCTGGCTCGCCGACCGGCTGCCGATCGGCGAGGCTGCCGGCGGCCTCACCTCGTGGCTGTCGCCCGACGAGAAGCTGGCCGGGCCAGGCGGCTTCGAGACGCCCGCGGCGGGAACCTCGGCAACCGCCGGCGCCGGCGTCCCGACCACGATCACGCCGGACGCGTTCGATCCGGCCGCGCTTGGCGAGAAGCCGGTCCGGTTGAGCAAGCTCGGGACGCTGCTCGTGACCGGCGATTCGATGTCCCAGCCGCTCGACGTCGAGCTCGCGCGTGGCCTCGCCGCGTCAGGCGTCCGGACGGTTCGCGACGCCCACCTCGGCAGCGGCATCTCCAAGACAAGCCTCGTCGACTGGGGCCGGCTGTCGTCGCAGCAGGCCCGTGAGCGCAAGCCCGAAGCCGTCGTCGTCTTCCTCGGCGCGAACGAGGGCTTTCCGCTCCCGGGCGCCGGCAAGCGTCTCGTGTCGTGCTGCGGGCCGACCTGGGCGGCGCTCTACGCCACCCGCGCGCGCAAGATGATGGACACCTACCGCCGCAGCGGAGCGGCACGCGTGTACTGGTTGACGCTCCCGCTACCGCGCGACCCAGCGCGCCAGACGATCGTGCGCTCCGTCAACGCGGCCGTGGCCGTTGCGGCGCAGCCATACCGCGCGCAGGTGCGCATCCTGGACATGGCGCAGGTGTTCACGCCGGCCGGGCGCTTCCGGCCAGCGATGGACGTGGACGGAAAGGGCACCGTCGTGCGCGAGCCCGACGGCATCCACCTCAACGATGCCGGCGCCAAGGTCGCCGCCGGCCTCGTGCAGTCACGTTTGAAGGCGGACTTCGACTCGCTGCGGTAGCGGTCGGGGTGTTCCGGGTTGGTCGCCATGAGAGCGACAAAGCCGGAACACCTCCTGCCGGGATCGCTCCGGCGCTCAAGTGGCG
>DASVPU010000156.1:0-8012 GCA_036389475.1 Solirubrobacteraceae bacterium | reverse complement strand
GTTTCCGATGCCGGCATGGCTTGCGGGCCACTCCGAGCCCAACATCGACGACATCGTCCAGCAGCTCGGCGACGAGACGCAGCAGCTGTACCGCCAATATCTCGCCGACGAGGTTCGCTCAGAGCGCAGGCCCGGGGTGCATCCAGCGTTACGCGCGTTTGATCGCGCGACCGTCGAGATGCTGCGCCGCAACAAGGAGCGTCGCGCACAGTGAGCCCACAACCACCCGACGCTTCAGGCGACGAGTTTGACCGCGAACGCGACCTGCGGACCATGCGCGACGCGGTCATTGCGGCAACCGTGGCATATCGACCCGGCGCCGGCTCCGCGGCGACGCTGGAGGCGGTCGACGAGGCGCTCTCGCAGCTGTACATCGCCGACGCCCTGACCGGTAAGCACAAGCGTGTCAAGAAGCTGTGGATCAAGGTCGCGCGCCGCCGCCTCGCTGACGAGCGGCGCTCGGCCTACTGCAGGCGCCGCGAATCGTTGGCCGTCGAGGACCACATGCAGGCCCTGGCGGTCAGCGTGTCCGATGATCTCGGTGAATCCAGCGACGAACGCCGCGAGTGGTGGCGCATCCGCGAGGTGATCGGCGCATTGCATGGCGATCAGCGCCGATGGGCCGAGGCCTGGTTCAAAGAGGTCTCCGGCCCGCTGAAGCCCAGTGCTCAACCGCGCGGCCTGCCCGAAAAGCTGGGCTGGAGCGAAGCCAAGACCGAGAAGGTCGCAGGGAAAGCCCGTGAGACCATGGCGGCCTTCGTCAATGCACGCGCCCGCGGCGCGCTGTGCACCCAGCAGGGCTCGCTGCTGGACGCCGTCATCGCGACCAACGACACCGCGCAGCAGGCGGTGGACCTTGACCAAGAGCGCTTTGAAGCCGCGCTATTTCACGTCGCCGGCTGCGAGGACTGCTCGGCAGCCTGGCACGCACGTCGACGACCCTGCCCAGCTGTCATGTTCCCGCTGGACATCCTTGGGAGCGCCGCCAACGCGTTGGCGGGCAAGCTCGCCGGCGTTCTCGCGGGCGCGCAGCACGCGACGTTGTCGGTGCTGCAGCGCGTCGGGATCGGCGAGGGTCCGGCGACGGTCGCTGCGTCGCTGAGCGCCAAGACCGCCGCGGCGTGCGTCAGCATCGCGTGCGCCGCAACCGCCGGCCGCGAGCTGACCGTCGTCCTGGCGCCGACCACGCCGAATCCGGCGCAGCACAAGCGCGAGCAGGCTGCCGGCAAGGCGCCTCGCCCGACGCAGCATGCATCCAGGCAAGCCGTCCACCTGACCAGCCCGCCGGCGCCGGTGATGGAGTCGTCGCCGACAGGCACGCTGTCAGTGAGGCGCACCACGACGAGCTCGCCGACGCCCAGGACGAGCACCAGCCGAGTAACGCCGGGCGACCTCCCCCTGGCCAGCAGCACACGGTCGCCGACGCCGACGCCGACAGCGACGCCAGTGGCGATGTCTGCTGGCTCAAGCGCCACAGCGACGCGCACTCCGGCTTCGTCTGCTGCATCGACCTGCTTTCCGGGGGACCTCGAATGCTAACCCGGCTCAACATCAAACACGATGGGGGAGACAGTGCCTGAAGCACACAACGCTCGACACAGCAACGTCCGCCTGGCGGTCATCGCGCTGACGGCCGTCCTGACGTTCACGGTCGCGGCCGTCGACGCGCCAAGCATCGCGCACGCCGACGCCTGGATGCACGTCAGCTGCATCAATCCCGACCAGTCGCCGGCTCCAAGCGAGGGCTGGTCGGGCGGAGCAATGGGGGCCGTCTCGATCGGCTCAACCAACAACGCCACGTGCGCGCCAGGCCGCCCGATGACCGCGTACCTCAGCACGCAGTCAGCGGCCGCGTCGGGTGCCAGCGAATACCTGGAGTACACGCCGCCCACGGGTTCCACGCTGATCGGCGGATCGCTACTGGTCGGCCTGTCAGCCGACGGCTACGGTCACCGCGCGGTCGCGACCGCCGCGATGTTCACGCCCGCCTACCAGTACGACGCCACCAACGTCTTCCTGCAGTGCGTCGCAGTGCTCCAGGCATGCCAGAACGGCCTGCCCAACTACTACGGTGTCGTGAACGTTCCGGCCCACCGCGGCGGCCATTTGTACCTCGGCGCCGGCTGCTCCGGCCAGGTCGCCGGCACCTCCTGCAGCAGCGGCGGCAGCCACAACGCATGGTCTCTGGTCGGAGTCTCCTGGGCCAACCTGCTGCTATCCAGCAGCGCGCTTCCGACCGCCTCAGACTTCGAGGGCAGCCTGCTGGCGCCGAGTGCGCACGGCACATCCCACCTGACGTTCACCGCAGCCGACGCGGGCGGCCCTGGCATCTACCAAGCGACGGTGACGATCGACGGCGCCGTCGTCTACAACGCCACGCCGAACACCAACACGGGCAAATGCGTGCCCGTCGGCACCGAT
This sequence comes from Solirubrobacteraceae bacterium, assembly GCA_036389475.1. GTDB lineage: Bacteria > Actinomycetota > Thermoleophilia > Solirubrobacterales > Solirubrobacteraceae > CADCVQ01. The sequence goes on along the minus strand of DASVPU010000156.1, from coordinate 5,591 downwards.
CCGGCCAGCGGCGCGCTGATGTGGGACTGGCAGCAGCCCTGCCCGAAAACCCAGCGTGTCGTCGTACCGGTCGACACCACCGTTCTGAGCGACGGTGAGCACGAGCTGAAGGTCACGCTGCAGAGCGCCGCGGCCAACGGTTCGACGGTGCTCACGCAGACCATCAGGACCGACAACCGCACGACGATCAGCGGCGAGCTGACGTCCGACGCACCCGCGCCGCGCGACCCACGCTACGCGATCGTGCTGGATGCACCAACCCGGGCGTTGGTGCGTGGCGTGCGCCGACGCTGGGCGCGCTCGTCGCTGACGCTGTCGGGCGCTTTGCAGAACAGCGCCGGTGTCCCCGCGCCCGGCGTGGCGGTCAAGCTGCTGGCCCAAAACGGCCGCGAGGGTAAGCCGATCGTCGTCGCGAGCACGACCAGCGACGCCGCGGGACGCTGGGTGTTGCGCGCGCCGCGCGGCCCCTCGAGGGCGCTGATGATCACCTACGGCACCGGGGCGCAGGGCGCGGTCACGCTCAAACAGACCGTCACACCCGCCGTCACGTTGCGTGTTCAACCGCTGGGCGGAGGACGGTTTCGCTTCCGCGGTCGGCTGCGGGTCTCCCCGCTCGGCTCACCGCTGCCGCTCGTCGTGATCCAGGTACACAAGGGCAGGCACTGGCAAGACGTCGGCTCGGCCATGCGCGTCACGCGCTCCGGGACCTTCACGCTGACCTACAGCGGCGGCCGCGATGTCATCGGCTTGCCCTACGCATTCAGGGCCGTCGCACACGCAACCCGGCTGTTTGGCACCGGGATCTCCCCGCCCAGAACGACGGTGGCCCGCTAATGCAAACCGTGACCACCTCAGCACGCACACTGCCCGCATACGGCACCCTGCTCGCCGCCCTCATGGTGCTGCTCCTGGCCCTCACAACGCCCGTCGCCGATGCGGCGTCACCAGCGGTCACCCGCCAGGCCGCGACCGCCAACGCGGCATTCTTGGCCTACGCGCCTGCGCCGCCGACCACGAAGGCGCTGTGTCTGGTCGACAGCGGCGTCAACGCCACCCCGGACCTCCAGGCCGGCCTCGTGTCCGCGACCGCGCTGGATGGTGGCAGCGGCAACGACGTCGACCCGCTCACGCACGGCACCATCGACGCCGCCGTCGCCGGCGGCGCCGGCCACGGCGTCCTCGGCGCCTGGCCACGGCTGAAGATCGTTTCCGTCCGCGCGACCGACGTCCCCAGCCCAGGACAGTCACCGACCTTCCAGTACAACGACTACGTGAAGGGGATCAAGACGTGCTCGAGTGAGATCGCTGGGGCGCAGGTCGCCGCGATCGATCTGCCGCTGTCCTCGAAGATCCCGCCGACTCCCGACCAGAGCGACGCGTTCGCCAATGCGGTCGCACAGGCGCAGGCGAAGGGGATCTCGATCCTCGCGGCAGCGGGCAACGCGTCCGGCGACCTGCAGCTCCCAGCCAATCAGCCCGGCGTGTTCGCCGTCGGTGCAGGCGACGCAAACGGCGCGGCGTGTCCGTTCTCGGCGACGACCGGTCTGACGTTCTTTGCGCCGGGCTGCGGGATCGACCAGATCAACACCGTCGGTGAGACGTTTTGCTGTGGCAACGGCACCTCGCAGGCCTCGGCGTTCGCCGCCGGCGTACTCGTCGCGCTGCGCAGCTACGCCCCCGCGCTCACGCCCGTGGCCGCGGTGCAGTTTCTGCTCTCGAGCACCCGCAACGGGCACCTCGATGTCACAGCGGCGTTTCGTGCCGCCGGCCTCGGCGCGATCGTCGACGCCGGCATCGCCGCGATCCCCCAGCCGACACCGATGGCGCCCATGACCGCGCCGGCCGACGCCGGCGCTACGCGCATCGCGCGCCCGAGCGTCAGGCGCGCGACGTGGCGGCGCGGGATGCTTGTGATCACGCTCAAGCGCATCCCCAAGCGCACCAAGCTGCACGCCAAGGTCACGTTTAATGGGCGCAAGGCGATGTACCTCGCCACGTCGCATCGGCGGTTGCGGGCGCGGACCCCGCGCCCGCGGCGGGTCGTGCTGCAGCTCAGCAAGGGGGGTGCGAAGAGCGCTACCGTGCAGATCAAGCTGTCACGACCGCGTCGATGAAGAGCACGATCCTCAAGGCCCTCTCGCTCGCCGCCGCGGCCGGGGGGTGCCTTGCGGCACTGTGCTGTCCTGCGTTTGCGGGCAGCTACGTGCTCAGTGCCTGCAGCCCGACAACGTCAGCGGGGTTGTGGGCGCAGACCAACACGTTCCCGGCTGCCCTTGCGATCGGAAACCAGTGCGGCGGGCCGGCGATCGGGCCGACCGACGGCAGCCACCAAGGCGCTCTCTACGCCGAGGACATCCTCAACTCACCGACCAACATTCCCGACGGCTCACGGGCCGGCTGGACCTTCAACGCGCCAGCCGGCACCACGATCACGGCGCTCAGCTACTACCGCAGTCTCCGCTCCTACGTTGATTCAGATGTCATATCTGGACTCTTCCAGGCGGACGGGTCGCCGCTTGAGCAGTGCAAGATCCCATGGCCGTTCCCGTCGGGCAGCAGCATCCACTGCGACAAGATCAACGACCAGGCACCAGTTACGTTCACGGGCCTAAACACCAGCAGCCTGTTTCTCGGCGTGATGTGCCGGATCGTGACTGGAGCCCTCGCCTGCAACGGGGGTGGGACGATCCATGAGGCCACAGCCAATCTGTACTCGGCTCGGGTGACGGTGTCGGAGAGCGGCACGCCGACGCTCAGCAACGTCGGCGGCCCCCTGTGGGGGGGAGGGGTCATCTCCGGCGTCGTGCCCGTGACGTTCGCCGCCAGCGACCCCAGCGGCATTCAGCAGCAAGTCGTGCGCAGCGACTCCGGACACACGCTCACCTCCGCGCTGCAACCATGTGACTTCACCAGCACGCCGCCATGTCCCCAGCAGCCCGCCGGCTCGCTACACGTCGACACCACACGCGTCCCTGACGGTCCGCGTACCTTCGCACTGGTCGTGACCGACGCGGCCGGCAACAGCCAGCTGGCAACCTCGCCACCCGTCGTCGTCGACAACAACGGCCCGCCCGCACCAACGCTCACAGCGACCTCGCAGGGCACCGTGCCCGAGCAGCCCCGCGCCACCCCCGGTACGCGGACCAAGGTCGCGGCCGTCATCAACGGCCGCCGCTTGCGCGTCAGCGGGACGATCATCCGCACCGGCCGCGTCCGCGTCAGCTGGCGCTCCCGGCTGCACGGACGCACACTCGGCGCCGGCTCGCGGATCGTCACGATCCGCAAGAACACGATCGCGCTGACGTTCACGCTCAGCAGCCGCGCGCGCACAGGCACCACCCGCATCGCCGTGCGATCTGGCAGACGCATCCTCGCGCAAGCCCGCGCCCGGCGCCGCTAACCCCGGCCGCTCACAAGTCGCCTACCTCGCCGGCCTGCCGAACGTTCAGCGGCCGGGCAGACGACGCCCCCTGACCAGCATCCCGAGCCCGCATGTCGATGGCGCCAAACAAATTTGTCCGGGTTAGGGACGCGACCTCGATTAAGAGATGTGACGAGAGATCGCGACAGCTTCGTTGGCGACGTGCTCGAGCCCGAGCCGGCAGACCCCGCGGGCATGGCGCACGCCGACGCAGACGACAGCTGGTTTGAGCGCGCGGCACACGGCACGCCGAACGACGACACCAGCTCAGCCGCCGACACCGACGCTCTCGGCGCAGCAGGGCTGCCACCCGAGCTCGTCAGTCGTGCGCCGCGCCGAGATCCGTCAGATCGCTGGGGACCCGGCGCGCTCGCGCGCCGCAGAAGCGGGCGCCGCTCGCACCCGCCCGGTGTGCTCGTCGTCGCCGGCGTGACGGCCGCCGCGGCCGTCCTCACGCTCGCCGTGCTCACCAACCCTGGCAGCGGCGGCGTGACACGGCACGCCGGCGCGGCGCCGCGCCCGCCACAAACGAGGATCGCTAGGCGCGCGCCTGTCGCGATCCGCGGCACTATCCGCTCGCAGTCGCGTCGCGCCCATCACCCCCGGCCGACCCGCCGCATGGCTCGATCGAGGGCTCGCCGCGCAGCGCGGCGATGGCGCGCGCAGGCGATCACGGCGCCCGTGCGCGTGGCGGCGCCATCGGCCGTGAAGCGCTCGGGCGCGCCCGCCGCGGCGCCGCCGCCCGCGCTCGGCGCTTCCCACAGGCCGCGGGTTGCGAGGCCTCGCTTTACGCCCGGAGACCTGCCGCTCGCATCGGAGGCGCACTAGGCCGTGGTGCCGCGCTTTCGTCGTTCTCACACTCGATCGGGGAGTTCAGTCGTGATCCACAGCAGTCTTAGAGCACGCTCGGCGTGGTTGGCGCTTGTCGTGGTTTTGGCGTCGATCGGCGACGCGGACCCGGTCGGGCTTGCTGGGCTGAAGGCGGCCGGGTTGACGGGTGCCCCGCCGCCGAACGCCAAGTTGATCGAGTCGTTGATCGGGACGATGACGTCGAATTGGTTGTGGCTGGTCGCGACCGGTGTCGGCCTCGTACTCGTGCTGGTGTCCGGGATGCTGGCGTTCGGTTCTCAGCGTGCCCCTGACGTCCTGTTTCGGGTGATCGCGGGGATCGGCCTGATCCTCGTCGTGATCCCGACGGCGCTGGCGTAACCCGGGGATGCGCCGGCTGATCGCAGCACGTGGGGCGCGAGTGACCGGGCTTGTCGGCGCGGTCGCGCTGTTGGTCGCGTTCGGCGTGGCCAGCCCCGCGGTTGCGGCAACGCCCGGCGCCCTGTTGGCGCCGCCGATCGGCGGGCTGTTGGGCGATATCGCGCATGCGGTGCTCGGCGGTGTGGATTGGACGGTCAATGTCGCGGGGGACTTCATCATGAATTTGCTGGGCGGTTTGGTGAGGGTGCTGATCCCGCGCAGCTGGATCTGGGAGGGCCTGTCGATCATCGCCTGGCTGGTCGCGGTGCCCGACTACACCGCCCAGGTCACGTCGCCCGGCGGCGGCCAGGCCTACGGGATTGCCGGGGTCAACGCGTTGCGCGGGCTGTGTACGTGGTTTGGGATGGCGGTCGCGCCGCTTTGCTTGTTGTTTGCGACGTCGCGGGCGTGGAGCGGCCAAGGCGATCACGTCGCCGCACCGTTGACCCGCGTGTTCGTGGCCGGGGTCGGCGTGCTCAGTTACACGTGGTTGTGGGCGCAGCTGGTCGCGCTGACCAATCAGATCACGACGGCGATCCTCGGCATCGGCGCGGTCACGATCGGGATCCAGAAGATGATTGAGCTGCTGATCGCCGGCGGCGCCCTGGCCGGCCTGCCGTTTATCGGCCTGGTGTTGATGGGCGTCGGCGCTGTCGGGCTTTTGGCGCTGATCTTCGTGAAGGTGCTGCTCGTCCTGGTTGGCGCCCTGTCGTATGTGACGGGGCCGTTGATGCCCGGCATCGCCGCAACGCAGCGCGGCGACGCGATCGCCCGCGCATGGTTGAGCCTGACAGGGGCGTTGTTCGCGCTCGGCCCGTTGTGGGCGTTGGTGTTTGCGCTCAGCGCGGTGCTGATCAACGACGCCGGGAGCGCCGGCGCGATCCTCGGCGGCAACAGCACCCTGGGCAAGCTGCTGGGTGGG
>DASVPU010000155.1:0-2621 GCA_036389475.1 Solirubrobacteraceae bacterium | reverse complement strand
ATTGACCGCACGCCCGCGTGGGGGTGTTTGCAGCAGCACCGCCAACGCCCACGAGGGCGCGGACCAACAACACGCGTGCGACCGGCTGGACGCTCGCGGCGCGACTGAGAGAGCGGCAACCGCGGGGCGCTGAGCGCGCGTCAGCGCGCAAAAAGACCTGCCCCTGACCGGAGGCGACGAAGATCCGTCCGACCGTCCGGTACAGTTGCTGCACGACGTGGGTGTGGTGCGCGGCGATAGCCGCTATGTGCTTGACCTTGACGAGAGACCGGGCTGGCACCCGGTCTTTCGCGTTTCAGGCCCGCGCGGATCGGCGCGCCGTGATCAGGCGGTTGGCCTCTCCCCCAGTCGCTGAGCGTCGCGGCGTTCGTCAGCGCGCAGGCAGCCGTGAGGCTGCCGCAGGGCGATGACGTGGCGACGCATGCACGCAGGCTCACTCGGTGAGCGGACGGAACAGCGCTCAGGACCGGGTATCTAGGCGTGCAACGGGGTACCTAGCGGTGCGCCGACCGGGGACGTAGAGGTGCGACCGGGGACCTAGAGGTGCGCTTCCCACGTCCGCCGGCGACGTCCGAACTCGCGCGTACGCTCGCGGGCGTGCAGAATGAAGCTCGACTTGTGGGGCGTGTGGAGCGAAGCCTGGCGTTGGCGCCGGTCTGGCAGGTTGGCCACAGCGCGCAGCGCGAGCGGTTGGAACGCGTTGACCTGGCGGGTGCGATCGCGGCAGTCGAGCGCGGCAAGCTCGGAGAACTCGAGTTTGACGTACTCGCGTGGCTAGGACAGCAGTGGTGGGCACAGGGCGCGTCAGCCGACGGCGTCGTGCGCTTTACGTGGTACGGGCTCGGTCGTGATCTGTTCGGAGCCGAGCCCAGCGGCACTCATCGTAAGCTTGCACGCGAGGCGATCGGCAACCTCAGGGGGGCCGTGGTGACTCTTAGCGGAGTGGACGTTCACAGCGGCAAGCTGACTCCCTCGCTCTTCAGCGATGTCCACATCCTCCGCAGCGTGGTCCGTGGCCGCCCGCGCGGCGAGAGCGGCGACGCCGTCGTCGACGGCGGCCAGCGCGAGGACACGGCTGAGGTCCGTTTGGAGGACTGGATCGTTGCGCAACTGCTTGGCGACGTCAGCGTCGTCCTGGACTGGCAGATCCAGCGCGAGCTGACCGGTGTGGCGAAACGCCTGTGGTCCTACCTTGCGGCCCGGGAGGAAGACTTCGACGCGACGAGCTGGCCCGGTGAGCGGCGTCTTGACGTACGACTCGACGACAACGCAGCCTTCGAGGCCCTTGGCATCACGACGAAGCAGCCGCGCAACGCACGGCTGCGCTTGGCGCGCGCTGGCGCGCGCGTAACGGAAGCTGACCCACGCTTCGTCAGGATCACCGTCGAACGCATCGATGAGCGCCCGCGTCCAGCCCGCTACGAGCTGCGCGCCGTTCGCCGGCTGGATGCTGTGACGGTCAACGATGCTCAGTCGCCGCAGCTGCAGCTTCGCGGCACCTGACGCGGCTTCCCCCCATCTTGCCCTGGAGCCGCTCACCGCAGCGTAGTCACGTGCGGTGTTCCTGTAGCTGTTAGCAATGGATGCTGCAGTAGCGACCTGTATAGCTGTATAGCTATACAGCTCGCTAGCGAGGTTGCTAGCTATCCGTCGAGGTGGCTAGTACGCTCGGCAGGAAGCTAACCACGGCCGGCGAATTGACCACCGGGGAGATGCTCGCTCTAAAGGGGAGACCGACTGCCACATGGCACATGTGATCGCGTTCGCCAACCACAAGGGAGGCGTAGGCAAGACCACTGGGACCGCCAACCTCGGAGCGGCGCTCGCGCAGATGGGGAAGAGAGTCCTCCTGATTGATGGCGACCCGCAGAGCAACCTCAGCGAGGCCTTCGGCGTCGATGACCCCACGACGCCGGGCCTGCGTCTTGAGGATGCGCTGGCGCCTACCCACTGGAGCGCCCCGCCGGCCGTCTGGACCACGCGGTCTGACGCTGAGACCGGCGTAGAGGTGCCGCTCGCCGGCGGCGTGCACCTGCTGCCCTGCACCGCGGAGCTTGCGAACACGGCTGCTGCGCTGGTCTTGGAGGACGGCGCAGAGCGACGCCTGCGAGATGTCGTTGCGCTCTACAGCGAGCACTACGACTGGATCCTCATCGATACACCGCCTGGCCTGGGAGCGCTGAGCTCGATGGCGATGCTTGCCGCGCGCTGGATCATCGTGCCCGCGCGGCCGGCGGACTTCGACATCGGTGGCGCCGTGAAGGTCGCCGATCTGCTTGAGCACGAGATCATCGAGTTCAATCCCGATGTCGAGTTGCTAGGGGTGCTCGTCAGTCAGGCCGATCGGCGCTGGAATCTCGGGCACGAGTCTCGATCTGCGCTCAAGCAATCCGAGATCGCGCGTCTGGATGTCGAGATCCCGTTCGCTGTTCGTGTCGGCTCCGCGCCGCGCTATGGGGCGCCGACGGTCGTCCTGGAGCCCGACAGCCGTGTCGGGCGGGCCTACCAGCGCCTGGCGCGTCACCTGCTGGAGCAGCTCGGCGATGCTCCACGCAGGGCAGCAGCATGACCGACCCTCCGATGAAGACCCCGCGCAGGCGACCGCCTGGCTTCGCAGACCC
>DASVPU010000154.1:0-2033 GCA_036389475.1 Solirubrobacteraceae bacterium | reverse complement strand
GCCCGCAGATGAAGAGAAGGCTCATCCTGGCGTGCGCACTGACCGCCGTGGCGACATCAGTCGCAGTGCTCTCTGCCCAGGCAGCATCATTCCCGCCGCAGAGCGTCGGCGAGAAGCAGCAGCAGTTGCCAGCGTCGCCCCCAGCGCCGCCATCGAGGATGTCTCGTTCGTCGTGGAACTTTGCGATGACGGTCCCGGTGTGATGGTCAGGCGGTCACGAGCGTAGCGGCCTCTTCGGCGGTCGGCGAGAGCTTCGTCTCGGCGGTGAGTTTGCGCTCGATGGTGACCGCGAGCTTGGCGAGATCGCGGTAGCCGATCACCCTGCGGAATTGCTGCTCGGCTTCGAGCATCCCGGCCGCGGTCCACCTGAGCGCCATGTCGCCCGATTGCCAGCGCTTGACGTTGCGCGAGGTGCGCCGGACGCACTCGATCATCGACTCGCACGGGTTCGTGGACTCGAGCGTACGCTTCAGCGCGCCGCGGATCCCGAGTCTGGTTACTGTCAGCGTCTCGGCCATACCCTCGCGCAGCGACGCGGCGGCGCCGGGATGCGAGCGGGCGAGTTCGTCGGCGAGCGCCTGCAACCGTGCGAGCGCGGCGGCGTGATCGTCAAGCTTCCACGCCGCGCGAAGGCGCCGCTTGACGGCGGGGCGGTCGCGCTCGGGCAGGTGATCGAGGACGTTCCGCTCCTTATGGCGGATGCAACGCTGCACCGGCGTGTCGGTGCCGAGCACGTCACGGACTGCCTTGCGGAGCGCCTTGGCACCATCGAGCACGCAGAGCATGCCTTGGCCGACATCCAGGCCGCGATCGACGAGATCTGACAGCAGCGCAGTCGCGACCGCCGCGTTCTCCGTCGATCCTTCCCACAAGCCGAGCGGGATCTTCACGCCCTCGGTCGTGATGCCGAGCGCGACGACGTTGCAGCGGCCCTTCATGTCGATGCCATCGAGCATCAATACAGCGAGGCGGATGTCGTCCAGGCGGCGGGCCATGAGCTCACCGAGGCGCTCGCTCGTGCGCGCGACGAACGCCCTGGAGACCGCCGACTTCGACGTCGACCGCGACGCTCGCTCGACCTGCGCACCGACGGGATCCTGCGTGCGCGCGTAGCGGCGCGTGCTGACGCCCGCGAGCATCCGCTCGAGCACGACGCAGGTAAGCGCGTCGCGATCGGCGAAGTGCTCGTAGGTCGCCAGCGGTACCTCCTCGCTGCCGTCAACGCTGCGCGCCCGCGGCCGCTTGACCGGCACGCGCCGGCCGCCGAGCGTCACGCTGCCGTCCTCGTGACCGTGACGCACCGCCGTGCGGTGGACGTCATGGCGGCCCTTCGGCCCGACGACCTCATCGACCTCTTCTTCCATCAGCTCGGCCAGCACGCCCAGGCCGACACCGACGCTCAGTGCGAGCAGTCCTTCCTTCGCGGCGCCGACGAGCTCGCCGAGCGCTTCCTGCACGCGCGCGGGCAACACGGCTTCCTGCGCGATCGCGGCCTGCGCGACCGATACGGTCTTCATGGCGGTTCCTCCTTCGATCTTGAGCGGATCACCGCGAACGCTCCCAACGGCAGCGGACGCGGCGGAGGGACCGCCTTCTACGAAGTTCTACGAGCTACGGGACAACCTCGATCACCTCTCAAGACACAGGAGACACCTGTCTCCGTGCACATGTGCGCAGGGCCAGCGCCGGGCCTCTCAGAGCCCGTCCGGCGTAGCCCGCGCATCGACGACGAATACGGCGCGTACTGTCGGTCGCTCGGAGCACCGCACCGACGCGCGCTTCCCGCACCGGTCGGTGAGCCCCGTCCGCCCTTGAGGACGTAAAGGAGATCGTCACCCAGCCGGCCGGGGCCGTTGACTGCTCCGGGTCTATGCCGAGAGGGCGTCGACCGAGTTGCTGTCGTCGGCCGTGCCGTGGATGACGAGGATGCTGTCGGCGATGACCGACGCGAGCGGCCGGTAGCCGAGCAGCGTCTGCTCGTGCTCGCAGTCCAGCCGCCCGGTGATGACAATCCGCTGCCCGCTGTCAAAGGT
>DASVPU010000153.1:0-5873 GCA_036389475.1 Solirubrobacteraceae bacterium | reverse complement strand
CGCTGCCCTCGGGCAGGCGGGACGCCCCCTAATTACTTGCCGCGGAAAAACTGAGTCGCTGGACATAAGCAACGTGAACGGTCTTTCTCGTCTCGCCGCGATGGCGATCATGCGCACTCACTGCGCTTGCGGGTGGACAAGGCGATTGGCGTCACCCTGTCGTCGCATCCCTCCGGCTTCTGCTGTCGGTGAGCCGTTGCAAGACTATTCGGGGGCCATGGTGCAGTTGGCCGACACAGTGCCGTTGGTTACCAAGAGCGCGTGCGCGTTGATTTCTCGCCCGCGTGGGGGGATTCCACGGATCCGCAATCGTCCATTGAAGAAGATCACGTCGCTGCGTACCAGAGGGACCCCAGCTCACTGCGTTCATCGCTGTCTGGCGTTCCATGACGCAGCGCCCTGCACCAATGTATCGCGCGGACGGCACGCGAATCGTGGCAACCACACGGGAGACTACAAATGAGCAATAGACCAGCCGGGATGGTGCGCGTAACTGTGTATGACCATACGTGCACCCCAAACGAGCGCGCGATCGTCTGTCTGGACCCCAAAGAGGAGGGGCTGAAGCCGCGCCGCCTGACGTTTGACCATGCGCGGGGCGCTTACGTAGCCGAGCAGGTCATGCCGGGTTGCTACGTCCTAAGCGCCGAAGCGGACGGCTTGGAGCGCGATGAGCGCGCGGTCACGGTCGGCCCCGCCGGACTGCAGACCCTCGTCGTTCTTGGCACTGGCGGCCTGCCGTTTCTGTACCGCGGCGAGACCAAGGTGCCGTTTGAGTCCCACGAAGACCTCGTCGCGGTGGCGCTCGAGCCCAGGAGCGCGCCCAACGTGCGCCCGCTACTACTCGCGCGCGCCGAAGAACTCGCGCTCAAGCCGATGCTGGTCGGCGACCAGATCCGCCAAGCCCACGTTCACGTCTTCTGTCACAACGCCAAAGACGACTCCGAGCGCGAGCGCCTCCACGCACAGCTGAAGGGCATCAAGGGGGTAGTCGCCGTCGGCGCCGTCGTCAAGCTCGACCACGACAGCGTGTCCTTCCTCACCAGCGCACTCGTCGTGAAATTCGAGAGCCATGTCACCGTTGCCGAGGTCCGGGCCGTCGCCGAGCAGCACCGGCTCAAAATTCTGCGAGACCTGCCGCAGGCGGCAAACGCCTACTTGTTTCGTGTCCCTGGCGCGGCCACGTACGCCGTGCTCGGCATCGCACAGGAACTGCTCGACAACCACGCGGTGATCTACGCTGAGCCAAATTTGCGCGCCACGGCCGTCGACGACGCACTGCATCCGAGCGACTTCCTGTATCCCATGCAGTGGCATCTGCCGCGGATCAAGCTCCCATGCGCCTGGAAGGCACTGCAGGATCGTGTCGGGGCCAACGCCGCCTACGGCAGCCCCGATGTGCGGATCGCGGTCGTCGACTCGGGCACCGACGTCACCAACTTGGACTTTGTCGGCAACCTTTCCAACGGCAGCCCGAAGACTGAGCGCGTGTTTGACTTCATCCGCATGGTCGACAGGATGGACAGGCCGGGAAGCGGGCACGGCACGTGCACCGCAGGCGTCGCGACCGCGCTGCCCAACAATGCCGACTCGGTAAGCGGCCAGAGCACCGGCGTCGTCGGAGCGGCGGGCAACTGCCGCCTGATGGCAATCCAGCGCCCGCTTGCAGGCTGTGAGGTCGACTACTCAGACATGTACATGTGGGTTGGTGGATTTGATCCGCATAGCAGCCGCCCGGGCTTCCCCGCGCCCATATCGCCGGGCGCCGATGTGATCACCAGCAGCTATGGCGTCTTCAGGGGCATGGAGATCTCAGGCTTGATGAAGGACACGTTCAACTTCCTGACGACCTACGGCCGAGGCGGGCGTGGGATCCTGCTGTTCTTCTCAGTCGGCAACGGCCAGCCACCGGAGATCCTCGACGCCGTTGACTTTACGTGCGAACGGCCGTGGGCAGCGTACAGCCGGACCTTTGCAGTCGCCGCCTCGAGTGTGGCCGATGATGGTTTGACCGAGGTGCACTGCGGCTACAGCAACTACGGCGGCGCGGGAATAATCGACTTTTGCACGCCGACCAGTCGCACCCTGGCAGATGCCTACAGCCCGCCAACCGAGTGGGGCGTCCTCACAACCGGCGCCGACAAATTTGATCCGGACGTCCCCGTCGGCAGCAGATATCTTCCGGATGCCCCCTCCTACCATGTCGTACAGACGTCCACCACCGCCCCCGCGGCACCGGGAGACACAACCCTTGCCGTGACCACGAGCGCCGGCTTGGCCGGCCAATGCCTCGTCGTGGGAACACCGGGCAGCGGGAGCGCCGAGTTCTGCCACGTAGCGGGAATCCCCGACGCCACGCACCTCAACCTCACAGACATGCTCAAGTACGACCACCCGACGGGCACCACAATATTCAGCGGCCCGACAGCCTCACTCTCCGCCTTTAGCGGAACCTCATCGGCCACGCCGCTGGCAGCGGGCGTCGGCGCGCTGCTGCTCAGCGCGCGCCCGACCCTCACATGGATACAGGTGCGTGACATCCTACGCTCAACAGCGGTGCACATCGACGCAGTCAACGGTGATGCGATCGGAATATGGCGAGATGCTGGGAGCGTTGCATCGGACCAGGCCGGCTACACGGGACCCGTTTACAGTCGCTGGTACGGCTTTGGTCGGATCGACGCCATGGCAGCGGTGGACATGACCCTGACCTTCGACAGCGCCGATGTCGTCGTGCGAGACAACCTCGCCGATAACGGCAGTGTCCCGTCGACCGGCGCCTTCTGGGCAAGCCCCGACCTGTGGATACGTAACCTGAGCCCCTCCGCGGACGGCGACGAAGCGCTGCCCGCGAACTACGCGACGGCCGGTCCCAACCAAGACGTCATCGCCGGCCAGGACAACTACGTCTACGTACGACTACGCAACAACGGCACCGTTGCGTCGTCGGACTTCTACGTCAGGGTCTACCTCTGCCACTGGCCAGGGACTGAGTTCATCTATCCGACAAACTTTGTCCCGACCACCCACGCGGGCGCCGCACTCCCCTCGCCGCTGGTCCCAGGGACCTACTTGCTCGGGGAGGCCCAGCATGGCCCGCTGCCCGCAGGCGGCGAAGATATCATTCACATCTGCTGGCCGAAGGCAGCAGTCCCCCCGCGCGAGCTGATCGTCAACAGCGTCACCATGCACTGGCATCCGTGCGTGCTTGCGGAGGTCTCACCCCAGGACGGCCCCGTCCCGACCGGCCCGCACATATGGGACAACAACAGCCTCGCTCAGCGCAACGTGTCGATCGTCCAGACCAACAATAACGGCGACTTTACCGCCGCGCTCGTGGTCGGCAACGCACACAACCGCAAACGCGAGCGCATCGTGCTGACGATCGACCGCCGCAAGGTGCCCAAGACGGTGCACCTCTATCTAGCGTCGGCGACCCAAATAGACGCCGGGCAACCGGACCCGTTCGGATCCTCGGCGACGCTAACACCTGGACAGCTGCGCGGGCACCCAGTCCACTGGCTCCCCGACCACGAGATCATCAAAGTGCCGCTCGTTGTGCACGGCCAATTCGTTCCCCTCGCAGTAGGCGGCACAGTCACGGGCCAGACAAGACCCGGCACCTACCGTGTCCAAATCACGCAGATCGACGAAGATGGCACCTCTGGCGCCGCCGCGATCGACATTCGTGTCAGGCGGCAGCTCTGAGCCAATCTGGTGTCCCGAGGCTGCTCGGCCGCTGGATCGCAGAACTTGAGCTTCACCCCGAGCGTGCCGTAAGGTCCGGCTGAGCAGCGAGTCTTCGGCTTGTCGAGCGTCGAAGATCGAGCTTGGGAGGTTCACCGTGAAGGTGATGCGTGATGGACGCGCGGTAACCGCAGAGTCATAAGCTGCGTGTGCGCGGTGAGATCAGCGAGTCCAGAAAGTCGCCGACCAGGCACGCGACGTGCTCGTCGGCAGCCTCGCGGCGGGGGTCAAGCGCGCTGGCCATGAGGATGGTCGTGTAGGCGAGAGGCGCCTGGCGTCGCCCGCCTACCCGACCAACCTCGATCGCCAACGCGCCGCCCCTCACCCGCGTTCACAACCTCCTCGGGCAGAACAGCTAGCGCAATAAGACGGCCGCTGATAGCAGTCTCGATGCTGTTGAGGCCAGCCGCGCGATCGACGCGGCGTTTGGGCGCGATCGCCGCACAGCTGACGGAGAGGTTGCGATTGCGGCTTTGGGAAGTGTTCAGCGTCAGCCAGCGCTCGGCGCGTGAGGGGCGCAATCCCGCGACCGGGGAGCCGATCGCGATCGTGCGAGCAACGATGCGTCGGACGCCGCTTGGTGCAGGTTCCGTCGAGGATCTCGCGCGGCGCTCCGGCGACGGCCGCACGTCGAGACGGCGCTAACCCGGTTTTGCGTACGAACTCTGCATAGACCCTAGTAAGCGCGACGACTACCTCGTTCTCGGGAGCGCTGCGGGCGTCCTGTCGTCGTCCGGTGTCAAGACGAGCGCGACCGCGCAACTCGCGCGGTCGGCGAGCACCCTTTAAGCGATGTAGCGGGTGGTCGCCGGTACGTTCGCCACCGATGTGCGCGACGACAGTCCGGCCGGCAACCCGCGATGATGCGGCTGCGATCGCTCATGTCCACGTGCGGTCGTGGCAGGCCGCCTACCGCGGTCTGCTACCCGACGCGATCCTCGACGGACTCTCGGTGGAGCAGCGGCGGACGACCTGGTTAGGTGCTCGAGAACATCGCCGACGCCTTCACCCTGGCAGCCGAGCGCGACGACGAACTTGTGGGCTTCTGCTCGATCGCCACGCCCAGCCGAGACGACGATGCCGGCGAGGCGACGTGCGAGGTTGCTGCGATCTACGTAGCGCCTTCAGTCTGGCGTGTCGGGATCGGTTATGCGTTGCTCGACGCGGCACTCGGCGGCAAGGTCCGCCAGGACGGCTGGCGCGTGGCCATCTTGTGGGTCTTTGCCGCGAACGCGAGCGCTTGAAGGTTCTACGGCACCTTCGGGTTCGCAGCCGACGGCGCCGAGGTGCACCACCAGTCCAGCGGCCAGTCCGAAATCAGGCTGTGGGCGTCACTCTGAGCAACCGGCACCGTGCAGCCCGAGTGCCCACGTCAACGACGAGCGCAGCAGGTCCGAGCGCAAGCTGCGGCGCCGGCGACCCGCTCCAGCTCCGCCGACTCGACTGCTGACATCCAATCGCCGCACCGCTGACATCCAAGTGCCGGAACCACTGACATCCAAACGCCGGACCACCTAAACGGGCCGACAGGCTCTCCCCCACCAACGAGTTCATGTTGGATGCGGAGGCGCGGGCGCGTGGGTCGCGGAGCGCTGGGCAGATGTCGCGGGCGGGGGGAGAGGCCCCGTTTTACGGCTTGGGTTCGCGGGTGCAGACGTCGATGGCGTTGGATGGCGGTCACGTGCGGCTGTTGGCGGAGATTGCGCGCGCCGCGCACGTGAGCGTCAATGCGCTTGCGGTCGCTGTGTTGCACACAGGGTTGCCGGTGCACAGCGATGATGCCCGCGCGGCGATCGTCGGTGAGCATGTGCGGCGTGTCGATGTGGCGTCTGCGCGCGTGGAGCGCAACGTGCGCCTGCCCATGCAGCTGCGTGCCCGCGTTGACGAGCTCGTGGGGGCCGCGCGCGAGCATGTGCCTCGCGCCACCCGCGCATAAGGTTCACGGGCACGTACGGTCGCTCGCCCACGGCCTACCGGTCTACAGTGCTGCCGCTGAGCGACGAGGCGCGGCCGACCGAGCAGGCCGCGAACGGCGCCTGCCCACGGGCGGTCGCGTTGACCAACTGAGTGGGACTGAGACCGGGGCAGTCACTGGAGTGAGCAAGCAACGAGAACCCGGCATCACG
>DASVPU010000152.1:0-6300 GCA_036389475.1 Solirubrobacteraceae bacterium | reverse complement strand
GTGCGCGGATTGCCCGTCCCGGCGCGCAACGCGCTGCTCGCGGACGTCGTGCCGGCCGACGCCTACGGGCGCGCGTACGGCTTCGAGCGCGCCATGGACACCTCGGCGCGATCATCGGCCACGCTGCTCGGCATCGCGCTTGTCGCCGTCGCCGGTGTGCGCAGCGCCATCTTGCTGTCGGTCATCCCCGGCCTGCTCGCCGTCGCCGCGATCGTCTACGCGATCCGGGCAGCGAAGCTGCCGAAGGTCGCCGCGCGCCAGCCGATCCACTTCCACGTCCGCCCGGTCCTGCGTGCAGAGCTCGCACGGCTCGTCGGCGCGATCGCAGCGTTCGAGTTCGCCAACGCCGCCGCAACGATGCTGATCCTGCGCGCGATCGAGCTGCTCACTCCCGGCCATGCACCAACGCCGCCGCTCAGATCGCGCTTGCTCTCTACACCGCCTACAACGTGGCCCCGACGCGATCAGCATTCCCGCCGGCCGTTTCGGCGACCGCCGGGGACCGGTGCTCGTGCTCACGACGGAGAGCGCCGCGTTCGCTCTCGCGTACCTGACATTTAGCGTCGCGGGTGCCCAGCTTGGCGTGCTCGCGTTCGCGTTCGTCGCTGCTGGGATCGGCATCGGTTGCGTCGAGACCGCTGAGCACTCCGCCGTCGTACGGCTCGCGCCCGAGGCGCTGGCGCCTCGGCGTTCGGCATGCTCGCCGCGGTACAGCCTCGGCAACTTCGCCGCGAGCGCGAGCGCGGGGCTGCTCTGGACCGCGGTCTCGCCCACCGCTGCGTTCGTCTACCTGGCCTGCAGGATGCTCGTCGCGCGCGTTGCTTTCGCGGCCACGCAGGCCCGTCGCGACTGATTTGCCACAATGGCTGGTCCCGCGCGCCGCCGCGCGCGCATCCGTGCATCTCCAACCGAGGGACCAGACTTCAGTGGCAAAGCAGCGCAACCGTGGCAAGCCCACGCGCAGACGTGACAAGAAGGGCGGCCCCGGCAGCGGCCGCCGCAAACCCTGTCCGTACTGCAAGGAGAAGATCGAGCAGGTCGACTACAAGGACACCGCGGTCCTGCGCAAGTTCATCTCCGAGAAGGGCAAGATCCGCTCGCGGCGGATCACGGGCGCCTGCCGGCGCCACCAGAGCCAGATCGCGCGCGCGGTCAAGCGCGCCCGTGAGCTGGCGCTGCTGCCGTACGTCAACGAGGGCGGCCGCGACGACGCCGAGCGCGAAGGCCGCGGTGGCCGCCGCGGCCGCGACGACCGGTAGGAGCGCCAAAGTGCCAGCCGCGATCCTCCTGCAGGATGTCGAGCACCTCGGCGAGCGCGGGGCCGTCGTCGATGTCTCCAAGGGCTACCTGCGCAACTACCTCATCCCGCGCAAGCTCGCGCAGCCGGCGACTCGCGGAGCGCTCGACGAGGCTCAGCGCCGCGCCGAGACCGCTGACCGCGCCGCCGCCTCCGCCGTCGCCAAGGCGAGAGAGGACGCCGAGCTCCTCAATCGCACCGTGCTGACGATCAGCCAGCAGGCCGGTGACGACGGGCGGTTGTTCGGGTCGGTCACCAACCAGGACATCGCGGACGCGATCGAGGAGGCGCGCGGGGTCAAGGTCGATCGTCGCAAGATCCACCTCGAGGAGCCGATCAAGAACGTCGGCACGTACGTCGTCGTCGTCGAGGTCGCCGAGGGCGTGACCGCCTCGGTCAAGACGATGGTCGTCGAGCGGAAGTAGCACCGGCTGCCGCCGCTCGCAACGCTCGCCGACACGATCTGGAGCGTCGTCGGCGTCGTCGGCGGGGCGGCCTCGATATTCGCCCTCGCCTGGTTCGCCGCTCACGGTCACGGCGACCGCGACGAGGAGGACGCGGCTCGCGCGTACTACGACGTGCACGGGCGCTGGCCTGACGAGGAGGCGTGACGGACGGCTCCGGCCTGGACGCGACCCGGGCACTGCGCATGCGCGCGCAGCGGCTGATAGGCCCGCGGGCTGCGGACGTGCACGACGTCGTGCGGTCGCTGGGCGGCGTGCAGGCGCAAGACTGGCGCTTCGCACCGCTTGCGATCCGTCCGCGCAGCGCGGGGCTCTTCGCCGCCGACGTGGACCGCGCCCGCGACGAGCAGCGCTCGATCGTCTGGACGTGGGCGATGCGCGGCACATTGCATCTGATCGCCGCACAGGACGTGGCGTGGATGGTCGGGCTGCTCGGGCCGGTCTTCTCGGCGGCCGGACGGCGCCGGCGGCTCGCGCTGGGGCTGGACGATGAGCTGTGCACGCGGGCGCTCGCGGCAATTCGCGCGGTGCTCAGCGAGCACGGGCCGCTCACGCGAGCGCAGCTCGCGCGGCGGTTGGCCTCGCACGCGGTGCAGATCGACTCGAGCGGACAGGCCCCTGCGCATCTCGTCGCCTTCGCCGCGATGAAGGGCCTGATCTGCCGCGGGATCCCAGTCGGCACGGAGCCCACCTACGTGCTGCTGGAGGACTGGCTCGGTACGCGGCTCGAAGCCGTGGATCCCGACCGAGCGCTCGCCGAGCTGGCGCGGCGCTACTTCGGCGCGCACGGTCCGGCGGGGCCGGAGGACTTCGCGACCTGGTCGGGTCTCGGAATGCGCCGCGCGCGACGCGGGCTGGAGGTCGTCGCGCGCGAGCTGCGTCGCGTGGACAGCGCGGCGGGGCCGGCGTGGATGCTCGCGACTGCCGTTGTCGAAGAGCCCGCAGTCCCGGCCGCACACGTGGCATTGCTTGGCCACTTCGACCCTTATCTACTCGGCTATCGCAGTCGCGATCTGGTGCTCGATCCGCGCTTCGCAGCGCGTATCCAGGCCGGCGGCGGCATGATCAATCCAGCGCTGCTGGCCGGCGGGCGCGTCGTCGGAACCTGGCGCGGGCGGCATCGTGAGGGTGAGATCGCGATCGCCGTCGAGCCCTTCGAGCAGCTCGACGGGGATGTCCAGGCCGCGCTGGAGCGCGAGCGCGCGGATATCGCCCGCTTTCTGGCCTGCAAGCTGACGTAGCCATTCCGGCGATCTGTCCGGCCTCTAAGGGAACATACGTTCGTCCACGATCGGCCTGAAAAATCGTTCGGTGCGAGCGGGACTGAGCTTCTCCGGCCGCCGCCGGGCCACCTACTGTCAACCCGTTGTGAGCACCTACGCCGACACCTCATTGCCTCGCGCGCCGGCCCAGATCGCCACCGGCGTCGCGCCGCCGCATTCGATCGAGGCCGAGCAGTCGGTGCTCGGCGCGATCTTGCTGTCGGACCGCGCGATGTACGCGCTCGTCATCGAAGAGGGGCTCAAGCCCGACGACTTCTATCGCGATCGTCACCGCGTCATCTACGAGTCGATGCTGGCGCTCTACCGCGAGACCGAGCCGATCGACGTCCTCACGGTCAGCGAGCACCTGCGCAGCACCGGCAAGCTCCAGGACGCCGGTGGCAAGGCGGCGATCGACGAGCTGACCGGCGGCGTGCCGGGCCTCGGCGGCATCCGCCGCTACGCACAGATCGTGCGAGAGCACGCGCTCATGCGCCGTCTGCTGAGCACGACCTACGAGATCCAGGCCTCGGTGCTCAACCACCAGGCGCCGCCGCGCGAGCTCATCGAGCAAGCCGAGCGGGCGATGCTCGAGGTCGCTCACGACGACCGCCAGAAGGACTTCCGCACGATCGAGGAGATCCTCGACGACGAGCTGAAGAAGATGGAGAAGCTCTCGCGTGAGGGGACGGCGCTCACCGGAACGCCGTCGGGCTTCCGCGACCTGGACGAGATCACGGGCGGCTTTCAGCCTGGCAACCTTGTGATCATCGCAGCACGACCGTCGATGGGAAAGTCGGCGCTCGTCACGAACATCGCCGAGAACGCCTCGATCGATCACGGCAGGCCGGTCGCGCTCTTCTCGCTTGAGATGTCCGAGACCGAGCTGGCGCAGCGCTTCGTCGCATCGCAGGGAAGGATCAAGGGCGACCTGCTGCGCAAGGGCCGCGTCGCGGACAACAAGTGGCCGGACATCCTCAAGGCGTCCGGGCGGCTCGCCGCGGCACCGCTCTACGTCGACGATTCATCCGACGTCGGCATCCTCGAGATCCGCGCGAAGTCTCGACGGCTGCATCAGCAGCAGCCACTCGGGCTCATCATCGTCGACTACCTGCAGCTCCTACGGCCCGACGGGCGCGTCGAGTCACGAGTGGAGCAGGTCGGCCAGATGAGCCGGGGCCTGAAGATCCTCGCGCGCGAGCTGCACGTGCCGGTCATCGCGCTGTCGCAGCTCAGCCGTGCCGTCGAGTCGCGCACCGACAAGCGCCCGATCCTGTCCGACCTGCGTGAAAGCGGCCAGATCGAACAGGACGCAGATCTCGTTGCGTTCATCTACCGCGACGAGTACTACGACAAGGAGTCCGAGCGCGCCGGGATCGCCGACATCATCATCGCCAAGCACCGTAACGGCGCGCTCGGCGATGTCGAGCTGACGTTCGCCAAGGAGTATCCGAAGTTCCTGAACTACACATCGCCCGAGCGGTACGCGTAAGGGGCGGAAGCTCTGGATGACGCCTCACATAGACGACAGCGGGACCCCTGAGCCGCCTCAGGGCGAGTATGTCCCGAAGCTCCAGATGTTGCCTTCGGGGTCGCGGGCGGAGAAGTCGCGCGACCCGTAGTCCGTGTCGGTGAGCTGCCTGACGATTTCCGCGCCGGCGGCGACCGCGCGGTCGTGCAGCGCGTCGGGATCCTCGGTGGAGAGGTAGAGCCAGCCCTGGCCGGCGTGCTTGCCCCACAGCGGATCGCCGTCCTCGGGCTCCGTGCCGAGCATTACGATCCCGCCGAAGCCGGCCAGCTCGGCGTGGCGGATCACGCCGTCGGCGTCGGCGTGGACCTCCTTCTCGGTGAAGCCAAATGCCTCGCCAAGCCAGTCTATGGCGGCGCGAGCGTCGTGGTAGCGCAATGATGGAGAGATGGTCATGCGATGAACCTACGCCGCGAGCGCGATCCCGTCTTGGACGTTTGGGAGCTCGTCTGCGGTGACCCCGGCGCTCCCCGGCAGCAGCCGAGCGGCGTAGTCCGTCGGCGTGGTCCCCGCGAAGGCGCGGAAGTCGCGGTTGAGATGTGCCTGATCGGCGTAGCCGCACGCGTACGCCACCTCGGCCAGGCCGCTGCCGCTGCCGCCCGCCTCGCGCAGCGTCTGCGTCACGCGTTGGAAGCGCAGAATCCGCGCGACGGTCTTCGGCGGCAGGCCGACCTCAGCTTGGAATCGTGCCGCGAGATGTCGCCGGCTCCAGCCGACCTCCTCGGCCACCGTCGCGATCAGGACGGCGCCCTGGCATGAGTGCAGCCGCGTCCATGCATGCTCGACCTCCGGCGCGACCGGTCTGGCCTCATCCAGGCGCCGTAGCAGCACGGCGTCCAGCAGCGCGAAGCGCTCCTCCCACCCCGACGCGCCCTGCAGGCACTCGACGAGTTGCTCCGCGCGGGCGCCCAGCACGTCCTCCAGCGCTACGACCCGCCGAGCGGCGAGAGATTGACCTGAATCCCACGCTGCTCTCCGGCGTACTGCGTCAGCGTGGCGCTGTCATCGAGGCCGGCAACGAACGAGCGATGACGCACCCCGTCGACGAGCAGCGACGGACCGAAGCTGAGGATGAGGGGGATTCCCGCGAACGGCACCTCCAGCCGACGCATGGGCGCAATCGCGTGCTCGACGTAGCCGGTGTAGGACAGGACGTTGTCGCGTAGACGCGCATCCGGCGTGCGGCTGACCGCCTGCCAGCTCGCAAGCGCGGGCTCGTCGGGCATGGCTTCCAGGCTACTCGCCGTCAGGCGGGCTGGGCGAGGGGTCGGCGGGCTCGTCGGGCATGGCTCCCAGGCTAGTAGTGGTCCGTCAGCGCCCTCGCGGGGCGGCCCATGGCCGGCGCGGCGAGAACGGCCGTAGCGTGCGCGAGGGGCTCGCCCGGCGAACTGGATGAAGCGGATCGACATGCGCACCGATATCGAAAACGCGTCGGTCGCAGATTGGGCGCATCGTTTCGCCGCGGCATCCGTGGTCGCCGCCGCGTGGCCTAGGCTGGAGGGCACGCCGTTTGACCGCGGCGTCCCAATTGCCGTGACGACGCGTCCCACAAGCTCAGGCCAGCCTCCCCTCGCCAGCTGCCCCTTCGATCTCTGCGACGGAAGTGGGTTTCTCCACGACCCTGCCACGAACAGCGCCAGCGACTGCCGCTGCCGGGCCCAGCGCGTCAGCCGCGCCAGGGCACGATCGCTGAGCGGGGTCATCCCGCGCAAGTACCGCGGCGTCTCGTTCGAACGCCCGCCGGTGACG
>DASVPU010000151.1:0-20013 GCA_036389475.1 Solirubrobacteraceae bacterium | reverse complement strand
GCCGGTCTGGCCGGTGAGCGTCATGAGCGCCGCCGCGCTCGAGGGTGCGGGGCGGCCGGTGTGATCCACCGGCCGTTCAACCGTCGGGTTGGTTCCTACGTGTCGGCTCCTCCTGCTCTGGGGCGTGGCGTGCATGCGCCGGCGAGTCGGGCGGGAGCGGCAGGCGTGAGGCACAATCGCGGCGGCCGTGGCGCGCGCGCCGCCGCGAGGGGAGCGGTGGTGTTGGCGTCGACGCTTGGCTGGGGGAGCCGGGGCGTGCGTGCGCCGGCAACCCAAGCGTCTGCGGCGGCAGCGACGCACGGTTGCGGTGCTGGCCTGACGCTTGGCCTGCGGTACGGGCGGCCGATCGCGACACGGCTGCGCTGCGGCGTAGCGCGGAGCCCCAAGCCCGTGCTGAGGGCCGGCGTGCGGGCGCGTGTTGGGGCTCCGCGGAGCGGCGGGCCCGGCGCGTCTTCGAGCAGCGCGAAGGCCCGTATCCAGGCGGCGGCACGACGAAGCGCCGTGAGGAGATGAGATGAGCAAAGAGCGAACATGTGTTCCCATGCTACGTCACGCTCTCGACGTACTCATCGAGTTCGTCTGCAAGTCGGCTTCGTTGAGCGAAAACTGGGTGCTTCGCCTGCAATCCATCGTGCAGAAGCTCGCGCGTACCGTCCCCGCGCAGCGTGGGCGCTACGCCGGGGGGCCCGCGCAGCGTGCGGTCAGCGACGCCCGCCGCCGGCCGGCCTACCCGCGCCGCCCGTTCAGCGCGAGCTCGTCCGCCCGCGCCTCCAGTGCCTCGATGACGAACGCCACGTGCTCGTCGAAATCGGCACCGAGCTTCTCCGCCCCCTCGCGGACCTCATCGCGGTTCACCGCCGCCGCAAACGACGGCTGCTTGAGCTTCTTCTTGACCGACTTGGGCGTCAACCCGCGGATGCCCTCCGGCCGCACGTAGGCGCACGCGACGAGAAAGCCGCAGAGCTCGTCGACGGCGACGAGCGTTCGCTCCATCTCGCTCTCCGGCGGGACGCCCAGGAAGTCGGCGTGCGAGGCGATCGCGCGCACCATCTCGGGGGGCGCATCGCGCCGTTGAAGCTCCGCCATGATGGTCCGCGGGTGGCCAGACTCAGCGTCGTCCATGTCCGGGAAGCGCTCGTAGTCAGCGTCGTGCAGCAGCCCGGTCACGCCCCATAGCTCGGCGTCGTGCCCGTCGCGCTCGGCATACGCGACCATCGCAGCCTCGACGGCAAGGCAATGGCGGCGCAACGACTGCGATTGCACCCACTCCGTTAGCAGGGACCACGCCTGGTCGCGCGAAATCCGGGAGGGCATGGCTGTTACCCTAGCCCAGCCCTCCGGGCTAGCTCCCGTCGTCGGGAGGCGCATGCTCATGGAGAAGTTCGTCATAGACGGAGGCACCGCGCTGTCCGGCACGATCGTACCGGCCGGCAACAAGAACGGTGCCCTACCCATCCTTGCCGCCTCGGTCCTGACCGAGGATGAGGTCGTGGTCCGCAACGTGCCGCGGATCAAGGACATCGCGACGATGCTCGACCTGCTCGAAGCACTCGGCGTGCGGATCAGCAGGCTCAGCGAGCACGAGGTCGTGCTCTGCGCGGCTGATCTGACGGCTGATGCGGCGATCATCGACCGCGAGCTGTCAGAGCGCATCCGTGCCTCGTTCCTGCTCGCGGGGCCGCTGCTCGCCCGCTTCGGCCGCGTCGTCATGCCGCCGCCCGGGGGCGATGTCATCGGCCGCCGGCGCTTGGATCCGCATCTCGACGCGTTCGCGGCGCTCGGCGCGACGATCAACCACTCCCGCGACATCGACCTGCGGGCGACCGGCGGCCTGCGCGCCGGCGACGTCTTCATGGACGAGCCGTCGGTCATGGCGACAGAGAACGCGCTGCTGGCGGCGGCGCGCACCCCGGGCTCGACCGTCATCGGCAACGCGGCGTCTGAGCCGCACGTCCAGGATCTCGCGCGCATGCTCGTCAAGATGGGCGCCGACATCCAGGGCATCGGCTCCAACGTGCTGACCGTCACCGGCACGCAAGATCTTCACGGCTGTGACCACACGATCGGACCGGATCACATCGAGATCGGGTCCTTCATGGCGCTGGCGGGCGTAACCGGCGGCGAGCTGCGCACCCGCGACACGATCCCGCGCGACCTGCGCATGATCCGGCTGGTGTTCGACCGGCTCGGGTTGCGCAGCGAACTCGACGGAGACGACGTGGTCGTCGCCGGGGGACAGGACCTGATCATCTCGCGCGACGTCGGCGAGCACAAGATCACCGTGCAGGACGGACCCTGGCCCGCATTCCCGGCCGACCTGACGTCGATCGCGGTCGCGCTGGCGACCCAATGCTCGGGCTCCGCGCTCATCCACGAGTGGATGTTCGAGAATCGCATGATCTTCACAGACAAGCTCGTGCTGATGGGCGCGGACATCACGATGTGCGATCCGCACCGGGCAATCGTCACGGGCCCCTCGCGCCTGCGCGGCGAGCGAGTGGAATCGCCCGACATCCGCGCCGGGATGGCGATGCTCATCGCCGCGCTGTGCGCGGACGGGCGCTCTGAGATCGGCAACATCCGTCAGATCGACCGCGGCTACGAGCGCATCGACGAGCGTCTGCGCGATCTCGGGGCGCGCATCGAGCGCGTCGCGACCGAACCCGTGCACGCTTGACCCGGTGGGCATCCGCTCCACGCGGTATGCGCGCCGCGGGTCTCCACGCGCGTGCGGGTGGCGATCCAGCGTCGATCCTCGCCTTCCTCCGCGGTGCGCGAATTCGCAATCAACCATCTAGATTGGCAGGCGCTCATGCGCCCGCAGATCCACCCGATCCCTTCCGGCACACGGGACGTGCTCCCCGACGAGATGCGCGAGCTGCGCGAGATCAGCGAGGCGGTGCGCGGGATCTTCGAGCTCGACGGCTACGGTGAGGTGTGGACGCCCACCCTGGAGTACGAGGCGGTGCTGGCGCGCGCAGGCGGCCCGCCACCCGCCTACCGTGTGTTCGACGACCACGGCGAGGTGCTTGCGCTGCGAACGGACATGACGGTGCCGATCGCGCGCGTCGTCGCGTCGCGCTACGCGACTGCCGACCCGCCGCTGCGCTTCTGCTACTTCGCGCACGCCTACCGGGGCGTGCGCCCGCACCGCGGGCAGATGCGCGAGTTTCTGCAGGCCGGGATCGAGCTCGTGGGAGCGCCCGCGCCCGAGGGGACGGCCGAGGCGCTGACGGTGCTCTGCCGTGCGCTGGACGCCGTCGGACTGCGGGGGTACAGGATCGGGCTCGGAGACGCGTCGCTGTACTCGACGCTCCTGCGGTCCATGGACGTCGCTGAGCGGGCCGGCGAGCGGCTCGTCGATGCGCTCGTGGCACGCGACTTCGTCACGCTTGAGGGGGAGATCGGGCGGCTGCACCTGAACGACGCCGACGCCGAGCTGCTGCGGCGCGTGCCGCAGATGCGGGGCGGCCCGGATGTCATCACCGATTCCTCCGAGCAGCGTGTGGCCGACGCTGTGGCGGGGCTGCGCAGCGTGTATGAGCTGCTTGCGCCCGAGGTCGCCCAGCGGGTGATCTTCGATCTCGGGCTCGTTCGCGAGCTCGGCTACTACACAGGGGCCGTCTTCGAGGTCTACGACCCGGCTCTGGGCGCGCCGCTCGGCGGCGGTGGGCGCTACGACGATCTGCTCGCGCGCTTCGGACGGCCACTGCCGGCCGTGGGGTTCGCGCTCGGCATCGATCGGCTGCACATCGCACTGACCGGAGAAGAGCGCGAAGTCGCGGCGGCGATCGGGCCGCTGTCCGAGGTCCAGGTGGTCGATACATGACCGCTGCACGACGCGTCGGCGCCATCGGCTCCAATGGGCTCGGCCTGACGATTGCGGTGCCCCGCGGAGCGCTGTTCAAGGACACCCTCGACCGGCTCGACGCGATCGGGATCGACACGTCCGAGTTGCGCTCCAACGACCGCAAGCTCCTCTTCGCCGACATCGGCGTCGTGACGATGCGCCCGTCGGATGTGCCGACCTACGTCGAGGCCGGCGCGGCCGACGTCGGGATCACCGGCAAGGACGTGCTCATCGAGCAGCCCGAGCGCGACGTCTACGAGCTGCTGGATCTGCGCTACGGCAGCTGTCGGATGATCTTCGCGACGATCGACGGGCCCGATCCGTCGGCGGAGGCGCTGCGTCGCCTGGGCGTCATGCGCGTCGCGACCAAGTACTACAAGACCGCGGGCGCCTACTTCGAGCAGACCGGCCGCCAGGCCGAGATCGTCGAGGTCAAGGGCTCGGTCGAGCTTGCGCCGCTGACGGGGCTGGTCGAGGCGATCGTGGACCTGACGGCGACCGGCACGACGCTCAAGGAGAACAATCTCGTGATCCGCGAGGAGCTGTTCACCTCGACCGCCAGGCTGATCGCCAATCCGGTGTCGCACAAGCTCAAGGCGGAGGCGATCGACGAGCTGCTGGAGAAGCTGCGTGCGACTTGAGCGCATCGAGGTCGGCGGCGATCCGGTCGGCGCGGCGGCCGCAGTGCGCGCGCTGGCGCCGGCGCCCGCCTCGGTGAGCGAGGCGGTGGCGGAGATCGTCGCGGCTGTGCGCGACGGGGGCGACCGGGCGCTGCGCGAGCTCGTGGCGCGCTTTGACACCGGCGGCGCGCCGGCGCCGCAATCGCTGCTGCTGGAGCCCGCGCAGCTGGACGTGGCGTTGCTCGACGACGACGTCCGCGCCGGGCTGGAGGTGGCGATCGCGAACGTGGCGATCGTCGCCGACGCCGGCGTAGCCGACGACGTCGTCGTCGACCTGCCGCAGGGCCACCGTGTCGTGCTGCGCGAGGTGCCGGTGCGCCGGGCGGCGATCTACGTTCCGGGCGGACGCGCCCCGTACCCGTCGACGGTGATCATGGGCGTCGTGACCGCGCGAGCCGCCGGCGTGGAGGAGGTCGTCGTCCTCACGCCGCCCGAGATCGATCCCGTGATCCGCGGCGCGTGCGCGCTGTGCGGCGTGCAGGAGGTCTATGCGATGGGCGGGGCGCACGGCATCGCCGCGATGGCCTACGGGACCGAGACCATCGAACGAGCGGACGTCATCGCCGGGCCGGGCAGCTTGATCGTGCAGGAGGCCAAGCGCCAGGTCTCGGACGCTGTCGGCATCGACGGCTTCTACGGCCCGAGCGACGTGCTCGTGCTGGCCGACGGCTCTGCCGACGCTCGCCTGGTGGCGCTCGACCTGCTCGCCCAGGGTGAGCACGGGCCGGGAGCGCCGGTGGTCGCGGTCTGCGACGACGAGGCGTTCTGCGACGACCTCCAAGCGCTGCTCGAGGAGCTCTCGCCCGAGCGGCCGGCGAGTGACCCCGCGGCGTTCGTGCTCGCGCGCGCGAACACGCTGCAGGATGCGCTGGCGTTCGCGGAGGCCTTTGCGCCCGAGCATCTGGAGCTCGCCGGCGCCGGCGCGGAGCAGCTGGCCCCGCGCGTGCGTGCGGCCGGCTGCGTGTTCGTCGGCTCCAGCGGCGCGACGGCGTTCGGCGACTACGTCGCGGGTTCGAACCACTGCCTGCCGACCGGTGGCTCGGCGCGCTTCGCGTCGGGCCTGTCGCCACGGCATTTTCGCCGGCGGCTGAGCGAGGTCCACATCGGCGCGGCGGCCCAGGCCCTCGCCGAGGCGGGAGTCCCGATCGCCCGCGCCGAGGGATTTGACGTGCACGCGGAGTCGATGGCGGCGCGCGTGCGCGAGAATTCGCCGTCATGACGCGCGCAGCCGGGAGGTCACGCGAGACGAAGGAGACGCAGATCGCGCTGTCGCTCGCGCTCGACGGCAGCGGGGCGGGCGCGCGCGAGACGGGCGTCGGTCTGCTTGACCACATGCTCGATCTGCTCGCCAGGCACGGACGGCTGGACCTCGACGTCCACGCCACGGGCGACCTGCAGACCGGCTCGCACCACACGGTCGAGGATGTCGGGATCGTGTTCGGGCAGGCCGTGGACGAGGCGCTCGGCGATCGCGACGGGATCTATCGCTACGGCCATGCCGTCGTGCCGATGGACGAGTCGCGCGCGGTCTGCTCGATCGACATCTCCGGTCGCCCGTTCCTGGTCTTCGACGACGGCGGCCTGCCCGCCGGCAAGACCGGCGGCTTCGAGCACGAGCTGCTGGAGGAGTTCTTCCGGGCCGTCGCCAACAACGCCCGCTTGACGCTGCACCTGCAGGTGACCGGCACGAATGCACACCACATGATCGAGGCGTGCTTCAAGGCGTTCGCGCGCGCGCTGCGCGGCGCGGTGGCGATCGACCCGACCGAGACGGGCGTCCCCTCGACGAAGGGGACGCTGACGTCATGACTAGCGCGAGACTGCGGCCGGAAGGTCGGCTCCTGCGATGAGCGTCGCGATGGTCGACTACGGGATGGGCAACCGGCGCTCGGTCGTCAAGGCCTTCGATCGGATCGGCTGCAGCGTGCTTGCCAGCGCAGACCACCGTGAGCTGCGCCAGGCGGATGGCCTGATCGTTCCCGGCGTCGGCGCGTTTCCGGCGGCGATGCGCCGGCTGCGGGCGCTCGGGCTCGACGAGCTTGTGATCGAGCGGGCACATGCCGGCGTTCCGGTCATCGGGCTGTGCCTTGGGATGCAACTGCTCTTCGACGGCTCGGAGGAGCACGAGGGCTCCGCCGGGCTCGGACTGCTGCCCGGGCGGATCGTCAAGTTGGACGCGGGCAGCCTGAAGCTGCCGCACATCGGCTGGAACTCGGTGAGCTGGCAGCGCCCCTCGCCGCTGCATGATGGGCTGCCGGACCCCGCGGCCTTCTACCACGTGCACTCCTTCGTGCCCGTGCCGGACGATCCGTCGATCGTGCTCGGGATGGGCGAGTACGGCTCGCCGTTCGTCTCCTTCGTGCAGCGCGGCAACGTCTACGGCGCGCAATGTCACCCCGAGAAGTCCTCGACGCACGGTCTCGCGCTGCTGCGCAACTTCGTCGCGATCTGCGCGACCGTCCCCGCGACGTCGTGATCCTCTATCCCGCGATCGACATCGCCGACGGCCAAGCGGTGCGCCTCGTGCAGGGCGACTTCGACGCGGCGACGATCTACGCCGACAGCCCGCTGGAGGCCGCGCGCGCGTGGGTGGATGCGGGCGCGCAATACCTGCACGTCGTGGATCTCGACGGAGCGCGCACGGGCGCGCCGCAGAGCCTGCATCACCTCGAGCAGATCGCCGGCGAGTTAGACGTGCCGGTCCAGATCGGCGGCGGCCTGCGCAACGTCGAGGCGGTCCGCGGCGCCTTCGGCGCCGGCGCGGCGCGAGTGATCCTCGGCACCGCGGCGTTCGCCGACATCGACTTCCTCGACGAGGTCGTCGGCGAGTTCGGCGAGCGCGCGGTCGTGAGCGTCGATACGCGCGGTGGCTTCGTCTCGACGTCGGGCTGGACGGAGACCACGCAGCTGCCCCCAGATGCCGTCATCGAGCGGATGCAGTCGCGCGGGGTGCGCACGTTCGTCTTCACGAACGTCGACAAGGACGGAATGCTCGAGGGGCCGGACCTCGAGGAGGTGCGCCGCATCGCCGGGATCGTGCGCGGGCGCTTCATGTATTCAGGCGGCATCGGCACGCTCGAGGATCTCGAAGCGCTGGCGGCGCTCCGGCAGGTGAACCTCTCCGGCGTGATCGTGGGCAAGGCGTTGTACGAGGGGCGCTTCACGGTCGCCGACGGTCAGGCTGCGCTGAGGCGCGGCACCGGGGCGAGGCGCCACGGGCTCGGGTAGGGGTGCCTGGCTTCGCGCTGCTGCTGAAGTTCTCCACGCGTCACGGCCGGTTCCCGGCGGGCGGCTCAGATATGCCGGGCGCTGATCGGCGCGGTCCTGATCGTCCCGGGGTTCGTGCTATGCGCCCCGGCGCTCATCGTCTGCTCTCGAGCCACTGGCGTCACGAGCCCGCGGGATCACGCGACTGGCGATGCGAGACGTCGCACGCCAGCGCGCACGCACCGGGCCGCTCGTCGCAGCGATCCTCGCCCTCGCGTCGCTGGCGCTGCTCGGCTCGACCCTCATCGGCGCGACCAGGCATCCGAGCCCGGCGTTCCCGGAATCGGACCCGACCAGGTCCTGCTCAGCACACCTCCTGGGCTCTCCGCGCCGCACGAGGCCGCGACCGTACCCGCCGCGCTGCGCGCGCGGGTACGCGCCCTGCTCCCGCGAGCAGCGGAGTTGGAGATCGGCTTCTATGAGCGCCGGGCAGCCCGATGGCAGGGCCGAAGCAGCCATCCTGCATCATCCGAACATCGATGAGGTCAGCGTCGCTCGCGATCGCTAGGCCGCAGCTGCTCGAGCTCCTCGGCGCGGAGGCCGGCCGCGCCGCGTTTGACCACGGCGAGGTCGTCGCCCTGGACAGGAGGCTGATCGAGGACGGCCACGTGAGGATCGAGATCCCTCAGCCTCGCGGACGCGCGCGAGGTGCGTGTGGCCGCATCCGCAGTTCGCGCAGACAGGCCGGTCGTGCCGCTCGTGATCTCCCGGCCGGCGGCCGCTCGCCTCGGTCTCACCCCGACCGCGACCGACGTCCTCTTCCGCGCGCCCGTCGACCTGACCGCAGACCAGCTGGACGCGCTGCAAGCGCAAGCGGTCCGTTTGACCGCGGCGCCTCGCCGCAAGCGGGCGTCGAGATCCGCCACGCTGGCAACCTCGCTCGCTTGTTCGTGGGGTGAACGAGGTGTTGCTGGCGCGCTCACCCTGGCCGTGGTGGCCGGCGGCCTGGCGCTCGCGGCGGCCGAGGGCAAGCCCGACGACACGATGCTCGTGGCGCTCGGCGCCGATCCGGCGGACAGACGGCGGCTTCGCGCGACCCAAGCAGCCCTGCTGGTGGGGATCGGCGGGCTGCTGGCCGTGCTGGCCGGCCCCATCCCCGCCAGGGTCATCATCCAGGCGAGCAACGAGATGCGCTTCGCCATCCGTTCTGCTCGCCCTGCCGGCCGTCGCGGCTGTAGGCGCCTGGCTTCTCACCCGCCCGCGCGCTGGTCATTCCCAGCGACGTGGGCCGACTGACGCCAACCGGCGCCCCGCCGGCGCGCGGGCGCTACACCATGCGACACATTGCGACGCGTTCTACGAGGGAGACGATGACCGAGCTGCAGCGGTATCTGGCCGAAGAGGTCGCCGAGGATCACGCCGACGGGATCATCACCAGACGTGAGGCGGTGCGGCGGCTCGGGTTGCTCGGCGTGAGCGCCGGCGCGATCGGCGCACTGCTCGGCGCCGCCGCGACCGACGCCGTCGCCAAGCGCTCGGATGCGCGCGGTGACGACGGCGAGCGGCGCGCGAGCGAGGGCGAGCGCGACGGCGAGCGCAGCCGCCGTGCCCGCGCCAAGGCCGACGACTGGGCACCCGTCGCGACCGAGGCGATCACGTTCGGCGGTCCCCGCGGCCAGCTCATGGCGGCCTGGGCGCCGGCTGCGGGCAAGCCGCCGCGCGGTGCGGTGCTCGTCATCCACGAGAACCGCGGGTTGAACGACCACATCCGCAACGTCGCGGGCCGTTTCGCCGCCGGCGGCTACTCGGCGCTCGCGCTCGACCTGCTCTCCGAGGAGGGCGGCACGGCGTCGTTTCCGGACGAGGCCGCTGTCGGCGCCGCGCTTGGCGCCGCGCCGCCCGAGCGCTTCGACGTCGACATGAAGGCCGCCGTCACGGAGTTGAGCAAGCGTGCGCCGAAGCAGAAGATCGCCGCGATCGGCTTCTGCTTCGGCGGCGGCATGGTCTGGCGGCTGCTCGCCGCAGGCGAGCGCCGGCTCGCGGCCGCGGCGCCCTTCTACGGCCCGTTCCCGGTCGGCGGCGACCTGAGCCGCTCGCGGGCCGCCGTGCTCGGCGTGTACGCGGGCCTGGACGACCGCGTCAACGCGACCCGCGATGCGGCGCGCGCCGCGCTCCAGGCGGCCGGCCTCGAGCACCGGATCGTGACGTTCACGCAGGCCGGCCATGCGTTCTTCAACGACACCGGTCAGCGCTTCGACGCAGCGGCCGCGGAGGAGGCGTGGCACCGCGTGCTGAGCTGGTTTGGCAGGCACGCCGACTGACAGCAGAAACCAGGGACCGGCCGTGACCGGGCGGCCCCATGGACAATGGCACGAGGATGAGCGTGACGCCGCCGAAGCCCGAGCAGGTGCGCGAGTTCGGCTTCGGCTACGGCGCCGCGGTGTTCTTGACCGCCGGCTATCGGCCTTGTCGACGCGTGTAGGGCTCGTCGGTGCATCTTGACCGCCGCGAGCTCGCGGCCATCTTCGCCGGCGGCTTCTTGGGCGCCATAGCCCGAGCCGAGCTCGCACAGGCACTTCCGGCAGAGGACGGGCAGTGGCCCTGGGCAACGTTCCTCGTAAACGTGGCGGGCGCGTTCCTGCTGGGCTACTTCACGACCCGGCTGCAGGAGCGCCTACCGCTTTCTGCCTACCGTCGTCCCTTGCTGGGCACCGGCTTCTGCGGCGCCCTGACGACGTTCGCGACGATGCAGGTCGAGCTCCTGCAGATGCTTGACGCGGGTCACGTGACGCTTGCCGTCGCCTATGGCCTGATCAGCGTCGCGGCGGGCTTTGCGGCTGTCGCGGTTGCGACCAACCTCGTGCGCCGCGCGAGGTTCAGCTCGTGAGCGTGCCCGTCGTGGTCGCCATCGGAGTTCTCGGCGGGCTCGGCGCCATCGCGCGGTTCCTGCTCGAGGCGGCGCCGTCGCCGGGCGGTTGGGACGCGGGTTCCCCTACGGCACGCTGGTCGTGAACGTCAGCGGCTCGTTCATGCTCGGGATCCTCGTCGGCGCCGCGTTGCAGCAGGATGCCTACCGCCTCGCGGCACGGGACTGATCGGCGCGTTTACAACCTTCAGCACCTGGGCCC
The DNA here is from genome assembly GCA_036389475.1 of Solirubrobacteraceae bacterium. Classification (GTDB taxonomy): domain Bacteria; phylum Actinomycetota; class Thermoleophilia; order Solirubrobacterales; family Solirubrobacteraceae; genus CADCVQ01. Next base: position 9,148 of record DASVPU010000151.1, on the reverse strand, counting down.
TCGAGAGCCATCGCCTCGGCGAGGACGGGCAGCTTCACATGGGCATCGTGAACTTCGCCGTGAGCCTCGTGCTCGGGCTCGCCGCAGCGTGGGCGGGTCGCCATCTGGGGGCAGCGCTGTGAACGACGACTGCCTGAAGCTGACGACGTACTTCGGCGAGCGCAACCGAGTAAACGGCGATTTCCTCGCCGACGCCTTGATCGACATCTACGGCCGTCACGAGTTGCAGACCAGTTTGATGATGCGCGGGACGGAAGGCTTCGACTCAAGCAGCACTGGCGCACAGACCTGCTGCTCAGCCTGTCCGAGGACCTGCCTCTGGTCTGCGTGGCTGTCGACACCCGCGCCCGCATCCAGGCCGCGCTGGCCGACATCGACGCGCTGCGCTTTCAAGGCCTGCTGACGCTCGAGCGCGCGCGCATGCTCACCGGGCCCATCGAGACGATTGAGCTTCCGCGGGAGCTGCACGAAGCGACGAAGCTGACCGTGTACGTCGGGCGCCAAGAGCGCATCGGGTCAGCGCCGGCGTATGAAGCCATCGTGAAGCTCATGCACCGCCGCGGCGTCGCAGGAGCCACGGTGCTGCTCGGCGTCGACGGAACCGTGCACGGCGTCCGCCGGCGCGCCAAGTTCTTTGGACGCAACGCGGACGTCCCGCTGATGGTCATCGCCGTCGGCGAGGGCGACCGCATCGGCGCGATCCTGCCCGAGCTCGGCGCGATGCTCACTCGACCGCTGATGACCCTCGAACGCATCAGGGTCTGCAAACGCGACGGCAACAGGCTGGCAACGCCGCGCCACCTCCCGGATACCGACCCCTCGGGACTGCGCATCTGGCAGAAGCTCATGGTCTACGCCGGCGAGCAGTCCCGTCATCGCGGCCACCCCCTGCATCACCAGCTCATTCGCGCCCTGCGCCGGGCAGGCGCCGCGGGGGCAACCAGCCTGCGCGGCATCTGGGGCTATCACGGCGACCACGATCCGCACGGCGACTGTTTCTGGCAGCTACGCCGCCGCGTGCCCGTCGTGACCATCATCGTCGACACTCCCGAGCGCATCCGCGCGTGGTTCGCCGTCGTCGACGACCTCACCGACGAGACAGGCCTCGTCACGAGCGAGATGGTCCCCGCATTGCGAGCGCACGCCCCTGACGACCTACCTCGCTGACGTACTCTCAGCGGGTGCACCTCAAGCGCGTGATCCCCTGCCTGGACGTCGATGCCGGCCGCGTCGTCAAGGGCACGAACTTCGTCGACATCCGCGACGCCGGCGATCCCGTCGAGCTGGCGGCGCGCTACGACGCCGAGGGGGCCGACGAGCTCGTCTTCCTTGACATCACCGCGACGAGCGACAAGCGCGACACGGTGGTCGAGCTTGCGCGGCGGGTTGCCGACGACGTCTTCATCCCGTTCACGATCGGCGGCGGGATCCGCTCGGTGTCCGACGCCCAGGGCGTTCTGGACGCCGGCGCAGACAAGGTATCGGTGAACTCGGCGGCTGTCGCGCGGCCGCAACTCGTCGGCGAGCTGGCCGACGTGTTCGGTGCGCAATGCGTCGTGCTGGCGATCGATGCCAAGCGGGTGCCCGACGGCGCCATCGATGCATGGCAGGTCTACGTTGCCGGAGGGCGCACCGCGACGGGGATCGACGTGGTGCGGTGGGCGCGCGAGGCGGTCGAGCGCGGAGCGGGGGAGATCCTCCTGACGAGCATGGATCGCGACGGCACGAACGACGGCTACGACCTCGAGCTGACGAGCGCGGTGAGCCAGGCCGTCGGCGTTCCGGTGATCGCCTCTGGCGGCGCGGGCACGCTCGAGCACCTCGCGGCGGCGCTGCGCGCCGGCGCCGATGCCGCGCTCGCCGCCTCGATCTTCCATTACGGGACGTTTCGCGTTCGCGAGGCGAAGGAGCACCTGGCGGCCGCAGGGATCGCCGTGCGCCATTGAACGCCGCGTCAGCGCCTGCGCAGGTGCGTGTGGCAGTGAGTGTGGCGCAGCACGATCCGCTTGCCGCGCACGTTGTAGACGTGGCGGTGGCGATGGCAGCGCGGCGGGCCACCCTTGCGCGGACGGTGGTGGTGACCGTGCGGCGCAGTGTGGTACTTGCGCTGCCGTGCCTTGCGGGCGCGCGCCCGGCGGGCGGCGCGGATGCGGACCGCCGCGCGGTGTGCCGCCGCGCGCCTGCGGGCGCGGATGCGTCGTGCCGCCGCGTGCCTGCGGGCCACGGCGCTGCGCTGCGCTGCGTGACGGCGCCGCGCGTCCTTCGGGCGGCGGTCGAACGGGTGGCCGACCGGGTCCAGCGCGAAGAGCGACGAGTAGCCGGTGAAGTAGATCCGCCGGCCGTCGCTGATGGCGGGGTGAAACGCGCCGCGGTGCGTCTTCCAGTGGGTGACGCCGGTGCGCGCGCCGAGCGCCCAGGTCGTACGCTTGGCAAGCTCGGACACGAAGACGAGATCGCCGATGACCGTCGCGCCGCCCGAGATCTTCGGCCCGAGGGAGCGCACCCAGCGCGTCTTGCCGGTGCGCGCGTCCAAGGCGTAGAAGTGCCCGTCGTAGGAGCCGATGTAGACCGTCGGCTTTCCGCCCCGAACCTGCCCCACCGCCGGCGAGGCGTACACGTAGTCGCCCGTGCGCTTGCGCCACGCGAGCTTGCCGTCGGAGGAGGAGAACGAGTAGATCTCGCCGTTGGTGTTGCCGATGTAGACGCGCCCGTAACGCACCGCCGGCGTCGAGTAGAAGTTGCCGTCGCCGAGTCCGAGCGGGCCGCTGCCGCTGGCGGATATCTCCCAGATCTTCTTGCCGTCCGAGCGCCGCACGGCGTGCAGCTTGCCGCCGTAGTCGCCGAAGTACAGCTTGCCCGAGTCGTAGGCGATCGCCCCCTTGACCGCGCCGCCGGCCTTCGTCGTCCAGCTGATCCGCCCGTCGCGCGCGCGCAGTGAGTAGACCGTGCCGTCCTCGCTGCCGATGTAGAGCCGGCCGCGGTCCAGCAGGGGCGACCCCTCGGCACGGCTGGGGAGCTTGCGCGACCAGCGCGTGCGACCGTTGCGGGCCGAGATCGCAACGACGCGACCCGCCTCAGAGCCCCGCGTTCGCTCCAGCAGCACCGCGTAGACGACGCCGTGGCTGCACGCCGGCGACGCAGCCGCGAGCGCCCCGAGCTTGCGCTTCCAGCTCACCCTCCCGTCCAGGCGTGAGATCGCGTAGAGGGCGCCGTTGTTCTTGAGCAGGAATACCCTGCGCCGGCACAGCACGGGGGAGAACTCGAGTAGAACCGTGCCGCGCAGCGCCCACGCCTGCCGGTAGGGCGGGCGCGGCGTCGATTGCAGCGGCAGGAAGTTCGTGCGCGACTTGCGGTAGCCGAAGACCGGCCACTCGAAGCGGTCGTCGGCGGGATGGCCACGGACGCGTCCGGTGGCGGGGGCGAGCGCGCTCTCCTTCCCCTCCTTGAAGGTCACGTCGGGATTGGAGACGTCGCCCTCGCCACTGAACAGCAGCAACACGGCGCCGACAAGGAGCACGAGCACCACGACCCCGATCGCGAGTCGCGGCAGCAGACGCTTGCCGCGGAGCGGAGGGATCACGCGCTGCATGGTAAAGGCCCCGCCGGCCGCGTCTCCCCGTTTCGCGACACTGTCGCTCATGAAGGATCCCTCGCTGCTCGAGCGCCTGCGCGCACTGCCCTGCGGGCAGCAGCTGCTGAAGGCCGTCGCCGGTCGCGACGGCGTGCACCTCGTTGGCGGCGCGGTTCGCGATCTCCTGCTGGGGCGCGAACCGCGCGAGCTCGACGTGGTCGTCGAGGGCGAGCTCGACGCGCTCGCGACCGCCCTCGGCCCCGCGGCGACCACGCACGGGCGCTTCGGCACCGCGACCGTGCAGCGGGGCGATTGCCGCTGGGATCTCGCGCTCGCGCGCGCGGAGCACTACGCGCGGCCAGGCGCCCTGCCCGTCGTTCGCGCCGCTGGGATCGACGAGGATCTTCGCCGGCGTGACGTGACCGTCAACGCGATCGCCCTCGATCTGTCCAGCGGCCAGCTGCGCGCGGTCGAGGGCGCGCGCGCCGATCTCCTCACGCGCCGCCTGCGCGTGCTGCACGACGCGAGCTTCATCGACGACCCGACGCGGCTGTGGCGGATCGCGCGCTACAGCGCGCGGCTGGGCTTCGAGCTGGAGGAGCGCACGGCGCGGCTCGCGGCGCAGGCCGTCGGCGCGGGCGCCCTCGCGACGGTGTCGGGCGCGCGCATCGGCAACGAGCTGCGCCTGGCGTTGCAGGAACCCGATCCGCTCGCCGCGCTGGGCGCCGCGGCGCAACTCGGGCTCGTGCCCTGGATGGTTGCCGACGACGACCACGACCCCGATCGCGTGCGGGCGGCGCTGGAGCTGCTGCCCAGCGGCGAGGGCCGCCCGGATCTGCTCGTGCTGGGCGCCAGCCTCGCCGTCGCAGAGGGCGAGGCGGAGGCGCTGCTCGCCGAGCTGCAGTTCAGTGTCGCGGAGCGCGCGGTCGTGCGCGCGTGCGCGCAAGCGCCGGCGCTTGCGCTCGCCGCGCGCAACGCCGCGACACGCGCCTCCGCGCTCGCGCGGGTTTTGCGCGGCGTGCCGGTCGAGGCCGTCGCGCTCGCGGGAGCGCACGGAGCCCAGGACGCCGCGCGACGCTGGCTGAAGGAGCTGCGCGACGTCGAGCTGGCGATCGACGGCGACGACCTGCTGGCGGCGGGAGTCCCGGAGGGTCCGCAGATCGGCAGCCTGCTCGCCGCCACGTTGGACCGCCGGCTGGACGGTCAGCTCGGACCGGAGCGCGACGCGCAGCTGCAGGCCGCGCTGCAGGCGCGTGATTCGCGGCACACCCGTAGCCGTAGCGGCCAGTGAACCCGATCGAGCTGTACGCGCCGCGGCCGGGCGGTCCGGGCGCTGCTGCTACAACTGAAGCCATGCCCACGACACCCATGAAGTCGCGCAATGTCTGGGGAAACCGCCTCCAGGCGCCCTTCATGGCAATTGGCGATCACATCGGCGTGGAGCTTCCGGGCGGCCGCGCGATCTTCACGACCCGCCGCGGCGGCGTCTCCGGCGAGCCGTTCGACACGTTGAACGTCGGTCTCGCGACAAACGACTACATGCCTGCGGTCGAGGAGAATCGCGAACGCGTCGCGCGATTCAGCGGCATACCGCGCGACCACTGGCTCGAGTCCAAGCAGGTGCACGGCTCGGAGGTGCAGCGCATCTCCGAGCCACCCAAGTCCGGGGCCAAGCTCATCGAGGCCGACGGCGCCGCGACGAACCTCGAGGGCTTCGCGCCGATGGTCGTGACCGCCGATTGCCTGCCGGTCGCGCTCATCACTCCCGCTGGCGTCGCGATGATCCACGCCGGCTGGCGCGGGCTCGCCGCCGACGTCCTCAAGGAGGGCGTCCAGGCACTCCGCGACCTCGGTGCCGAGGGCGAGATCCAGGCGGCGATCGGGCCGAGCATCGGCGTCTGCTGCTACGAGGTCAACACATCGGTCCACCGCGCCTTCATGCGCTACCCGCGCGGCGTCGCGCGGCTGAGCAACCACGCCCACCTCAAGAACGTCGCGCGGCTGCAGCTGCAGGCCGCGGGCGTCTCGCTCGAGCACGTCCACGACTGCGACATCTGCACGATGTGCGCGCCGCGCAGCCTGTTTCACTCTCACCGACGCGACTACGGCGACGATCCGGCGAACACGGGCCGGCAGGCGAGCCTCGTGTGGCGCGTCGGCGAAGAGGGCGCAGGCGCTTGGCCGACGTAGTGGTTCGCGGCCTGACCGCTGAGCGGGTGCGCGCGAACCTCGCCGAGGTCGACGAGCGCATCGCGGCGGCGGCGGCGCGAGCCGGCCGCGGTCGCGCCGGCGTCGAGCTTGTCGCGGCCGTCAAGTACGTGCCCGAGCAGGAGCTGGGCGCGCTCGCGCAGGCCGGCGTGAAGATCGCCGGCGAGAACCGGGCCCAGGATCTGAAGGCGAAGGTCGCCGCGTACGGCGACGCGTTCGTCTGGGACTTCATCGGCCATGTCCAGAGCCGCAAGGTGCGCGACGTCGCGCCGCTCGTGCGCCTCATCCACTCGGTCAGCACCGATTCGGTGCTGGAGCAGCTGCGCCGCCACGCGCCGCCGCAGCTGCGCGTGCTCGTCGAGGTCAACGTCGCGGGGGAGGAGCGCAAGGGCGGCGTCGCACCGGCCGAGCTGGATGCGTTCATCGCGCGCTGCCCGGTTGCCGTCGCGGGCCTCATGACGATGCCGCCGCTCTCGGACGAGCCCGAAGACAGCCGGCGCTGGTTCGCCGCGCTGCGCGAGCTCGCGGACGCCCGCGATCTGCCGGAGCTGTCGATGGGCACGACGCAGGACTTCGAGGTCGCCGTCGAGGAAGGTGCGACAATCGTGCGGATCGGCACCAGGCTGTTCCATTAGCCGGGAAGGAGAACGCCGGTCGAGGTCTAACCTTCCGAGAGCCATGGCGTTCAGAGACAGCTGGCAGCGCGCGCTCGTGTACTTCGGCCTCGCCGAGGAGCGCACGTACGTCGACGAGCACGAGCTCGAGCGCGAGCGCTATCGCGAGCAGGAGCTGGCGCGCGCCCGTGAGCGGCCGCGTACGCCGGAGCCCGAGGCGGAAGCCGAGATGGAGGATCGCTATCGCGAGCGTCCGAACGTCCGGCGGCTCGCGCCGCGGCGACCGCGCCGCGACGACTTCGACGACATCTTCGCCGACGACGAGCCGCGCGGGCGCCCGACGGCGGTCCTGCGGCCGGTCGAACGAGCCCGCAACGGAGACGTGCGCATGCACCTCGTCATCCCGAAGTCCTTCAACGATGCCCAGCAGGTCGCCGACAAGTTCAAGCAGACGATCCCCGTCGTCCTGAACCTGCAGAACACCGACACCGATCTCGCCAAGCGCCTGATCGACTTCGCCAGCGGCCTGACCTATGCGCTGGACGGGGGCATGCAGCGGATCGCCCACAAGGTCTTCATGCTCACGCCCCGCAACGTGCAGATCAGCGCGGAGGAGCGCGCCGAGCTCATCGAGAAGGGCTTCTTCAACCAGTCCTGACGCCCGCGGCGGTCGGCGCGGCGCGCTCCTTCATACTTCACGGATGCAGATCGGGCTGATCGGGGCGGGGAACATGGCCAGCGCGCTGGCGCGCGGCTGGGGTGAGCCGGTGCTCGTCTACGACGCGTTGCGTCCCCGGGCCGAGGCGCTCGTCGACGAGCTCGGCGGCGAGGTCATGGGCTCCAATGCGGAGCTTGCGCGCCGCGCCGACGCCGTCCTACTCTGTCACAAGCCGGCGGGACTGGCGCGCGTCGCGGCCGAGGTCGGCGGCGCGGCGAAGGGCGTCATCTCGATCCTCGGCGGCGTGCCGCTCGCCGACCTGCGCGGCGCCTATCGCGACACGCCGGTCATGCGGATGCTGCCCAGCGTGCCGGTCGAGGTGCGCCGGGGCGTCACGTGCCACGCGCGCGATCCCGAGGCCGATCACGAGCTGGAAGCGCAGGCGCTGGAGCTGTTCGGTCGCGTGGGGCCGGTCGTGACCGTCGACGAGAGCCAGATCGACGCCGCGATGGGGCTCATGAGCTGCGCGCCGGCGTACGTCGCGCTTGTCGCCGAGGCGCAGATCGACGCAGGTGTCCGGGCCGGGCTGCCGTCGGAGCTCGCCGGCCGGCTCGTCGTGGCGACGCTCGGCGGGACCGCCGCGTTGCTGGAGGCGCATGGCAACGACACGCTGAAGCTGCGCCGGTCGGTCACGTCGCCGGGCGGCTCGACCGCTCGCGGCCTGGCCGCGCTCGAGCACGGAGGGCTGCGTGGAGCCTTCGACGACGCGATGCAGGCGGTGCTCGCGCGATGAGCATCTTCGTCATCGCGACCGTCCGCGCGCAGATCGCGGACTTCCTCCAGGCGTTGATCACCGTCTACTGGATCCTGATTTTCGCCTACATCCTCAGCACGCTGATCTTCTCCTTCGGCGGGCGGATTCCGTACTCGCGCTGGTCCAGCGCGATCCTGGGGTTCCTGCGCGACGTGTGCGAGCCCTACCTCGGGATCTTCCGGCGCTTCATCCCACCGATCGGCCCGATCGACGTGAGCCCGATCGTCGCGATTCTCGTGCTCGTGGTCGGGGGCAACGTCCTCGTTGGCCTCATCCGCGGGTGAGCGCGCGGACAGCCGCGCTGCCGGCCCGGACCGCCTGGACGCGCGCCGGTCTCGTCGTCGTCGCCGTGCTGCTCGCCGACCAGGCCGTCAAGGCGCTCATCACGTCGTCGCTGGACCGCGGCGAGACACGCGACGTCATCCTCGCGATCAAGCTCGTCAACGTCCGCAACACGGGCGTCGCGTTCGGGCAGCTGCAGAGCGGCGGCGCGATCGTCTCCGTCGTCATCGCGCTGGCGCTGCTTGCGCTGATCGTGTACTTCGCGCGCCACGCCGGACGGCCGCTGATCTGGTTGCCGACGGGGATGCTGCTCGGCGGGGCGCTGGGCAACATCGTCGATCGCATCCGCGAGGGGGCGGTCGTGGACTTCGTCAAGCTGCCCTACTGGCCGGCGTTCAACGTCGCCGATGCGGCGATCACGGTCGGGGTCGTCATCTTGCTGTTCGTCATCGAGCGTGACGATGGAGATCGAGGTTCCGGCTGAGGCCGGCGGCGAGCGCTTGGACTCCTTCCTCGCCGCTCCGCTTGGATCGCGCTCGCAGGCGCAGCGGCTGATCGCCGCCGAGCGGGTGCTCGTCGACGGCGCGGCGGCGCGCAAGGGTCATCGCGTGCGCGCGGGCGAGCGGGTCGTCGTCGTCGAGGACGAGCCGGCCGGGCCGCAGCTGCAATCCGCCGCCGAGGCTGCGCCGTTTCAGATTGCCTACGAGGACGATCATCTGCTCGTCGTCGACAAGCCGGCGGGGGTCGTCGTGCATCCGGCGCGGGGGCACCGGCAGGGGACGCTCGCCCAGGCGCTCGCCGGACGCGCCGCGGGCGGCGAGGACGCATGGCGCGCCGGGATCGTGCACCGTCTGGATCGCGACACCTCCGGGCTGCTGGTCGTCGCCAAGAGCGACACCGTGCACCGCGCGCTGAAGGAGGCGCTCGCGGCGCGCCGGATCCGGCGCGAGTATCTCGCGCGGGTGGAGGGCAGGCCGCCCGCGCGAACGGGCACCATCGAG
>DASVPU010000150.1:0-28398 GCA_036389475.1 Solirubrobacteraceae bacterium | reverse complement strand
GATCAGGAACATCGTCGGCCAGTTCGTCGCGTGGAACTACTACCAGACCACGCCGGGCGCCAAGAACGAGGCGTTCGTGAAGGCCTACAAGGCGAAGTACGGCGCCGACCGCGTCACCGATGACCCCATCGAGGCCGGCTATGTCGGGGTCCACCTGTGGTCGATGGCCGCGGAGAAGGCCGGCAGCACGAACGTCGAGAAGGTCAAGGCGGCCTCCAAGGGCCTGACCTTCGAAGCACCCGAGGGCAAGGTCACGATCGATGGTGAGAACCAGCACATCTACAAGACGGCGCGAATCGGGAAGCTCCAGCCAAGCGGGCTGATCGACGAGGTGGGCGGATCCGGGAAGCCGATCAAGCCCGATCCGTACCTGAAGAGCTACCCCTGGGCCAAGGGCCTCTAGGGCCGAGCAGCGAGCGGCGACATTCGCGCGATGGAGGTCTTACTCAACCAGCTCTTCGTAGGTCTGAGCATCGCGTCGATCCTGCTGCTCGTGGCGCTCGGGCTGACGTTCACGTTCGGCCAGATGAACGTGATCAACATGGCGCACGGCGAGTTCATCATGGCCGGCGCCTACACGACCTACGTGTTGCAGACGGCGCTCGGGACCGGGCTGATCACCCTGTCGTTCGGTCTCGCGCTGCCGGCTGCGTTCGTGGTCGCCGGCACGATGGGCCTGCTGCTCGAGTTCACCGTCATCCGCCGGCTGTACGGGCGGCCGCTCGACACGCTGCTGGTCACGTGGGGCGTCGGCCTCATGCTTCAGCAACTCGCGCGCGACCTCTTCGGCGCGCAGAACGTCAACGTCGACGCGCCGTCGCTTCTCGACGGCGGCGTCACCGTGGCCGGCGTCTCGCTGTCCTACCCGCGCCTGTTCATCATCGCCGTGGTCGTGCTCGTGGTGATCGTGATCGCGATCTACATGCAGCGCACCCCGGCCGGCCGACGGATGCGCGCGGTCATGCAGAACCGTCCGCTGGCGGCGGTCAGCGGCGTGCGCACGACGCGCGTCGACCGCACGACGTTCTTCATCGGATCGGGACTGGCGGGCCTCGCAGGCGTCGGGATCACGCTGCTTGGCCCGGTCGGTCCGACGCTCGGCCTGGCCTACATCATCGACGCGTTCCTCGTCGTCATCGTCGGTGGCCTGGGTCAGCTGCGCGGCGCGATCTTCGCCGCGCTCGCGCTCGGGATGGCGAACTCGTTCATCGAGTACAACACGACGGCGAGCATCGCCAAGGCCGGCGTGTTCCTGCTCATCGTGCTGTTCTTGCAGGTGCGCCCGCAAGGGTTGATCGTCCAGCAGCGCCGGGGGCTCGCGTCATGAGCGCCGTGGCGAAGCTGCTGCCCCGGCGCGCGCTCAAGCCGTCGGGCTTCGCCGTGCGCTTCGCGCTCGTGACCGCCTCGCTGCTGCTCCTCGCGCCGGCGGTGCTGTCGGACTTCCGCCTATCGCTGCTGGCCAAGTTCCTGTGCTTCGCGATCATCGCCATCGGCATCGGCCTCGCGTGGGGTCAGGGCGGGATGCTCGTCCTCGGTCAGGGGCTGTTCTTCGGCCTCGGCGGCTACGCCATGGGCATGCACATGAAGCTCGCAGAAGCGGGCCCGGGCCAGCTTCCGGACTTCATGTCGTGGAGCGGCGTCGAGCATCTGCCGGCGCTATGGGCGCCGTTTCGCTCGGCATGGGTCGCGATCCCGGCGGCGATCCTCTTACCGATGGCGATCGCGGCGATCCTCGGCGCGGCGATCTTCCGTCAGCGCGTGCGCGGCGCGTACTTCGCGATCCTCAGCCAGGCACTCGCTGCCGCCTTCGTCATCGTGCTCGTCGGCAACCAGGGGCTGACCGGCGGCACGAACGGCCTGACGAACTTCCAGTCGTTCTTCGGGCTGTCGCTGGCGAGCCCGCAGGACAAGCGGATCCTGTACTTCGTCGTTGTGATCGTGCTCCTGGTCGTCTTTCTGGCGACGCGCGAGCTCGTGATCGGGCGCTACGGGCGGCTGCTGATCGCCGTGCGCGACGACGAGGATCGCGTGCGCTTCCTCGGCTATGACCCGACGCGCGTCAAGCTCGTCGCCTACGTGCTGGCGGCCGGCGTCGCGGGCCTGGCGGGCGCGCTGTTCGTCCCGGTCGTCGGGATCATCTCGCCCGCCCTGCTCGGAGTCGTGCCGTCGATCGAGATGGTGATCTGGGTCGCGCTCGGCGGCCGCACCGCGCTCGCGTGGGCGGCGGCCGGCGCCGTGGTCGTCAACTGGGCGAAGACCAGCATCTCCGAGCAGTTCCCGTCGAGTTGGCTTTATCTGCAGGGGCTGCTGTTCGTCGTCGTGATCCTCTTCCTTCCCAAGGGGATCGCGGGCGTGGTCGATTCTCTGCGCGGGTTCGCCGCGCGCGTGGCGGTCATCGGCCGACCACGGCTGCGAACGCGGGCGGTGTCGGCGCCGCCGACCGAGAAGCTCCTATGACGATGGCGCCCCGCTCGACCCACGGCCGCGTGGACTGCCAAGGCAGGTGCTCACGATGACTGACGAGTTGCTTCAGATCCGCCACCTGGTCGTCGCCTTCGACGCCTTCCACGCCGTAGACGACCTCGACCTCACGCTGCACGAGCACGAGGTGCGGTTCGTCATCGGACCCAACGGGGCCGGTAAGACGACGCTGATCGACGCGATCACGAACCTCGTCCGGCCGACGAGCGGATCGATTCTCTTCGACGGGGCGGAGCTCGTCGGGCGCAAGGAGCACGCGATCGTCCGCGCCGGCATCGGCCGCACGTTCCAGACTCCGTCGGTGTTCGACGAGCTCACCGTGCTCGAGAACGTCGACATCGCCGCGAGCTTCAGGTTGCCGTTTCGCTCGTTGCTGCGGCGGCGCAAGGGGATGTCCGACGAGGTCGCCCAGGCGCTGGAGTCGGTGAACCTGAGTGCGCAGTGCGAGGAGGCGGCCGGGTCGCTGTCGCATGGGCAGAAGCAATGGCTGGAGGTCGCCATGGTGCTCGTGCAGCGTCCGCGGCTGCTGCTGCTCGACGAGCCGGTCGCGGGGATGACCGAGAAGGAGCGACTGCGCACAGGCGAGCTCGTCACGCAGATCGCCAAGGACGGCACGACCGTGCTCGTCATCGAGCACGACATGGACTTCGTGCGCCGTTTCGCGCACAAGGTGACGGTTATGCACGAGGGCAAGATCCTGACCGAGGGGACGGTGGCGCAGGTGCAGCAGGACGAGACCGTGAGGGAGGTCTACCTCGGGCGTCCGCGCGACGCGCGCGGCGCGGCCGCGGCGACGGCGACGGCCACGGCGACGGCATGACCGGGGAGGCAACCCCAATCCTGAGAGTCGAGGCGCTGGAGGTTTCCTACAACTCCACGCAGGTGCTGTTCGGCGTGTCGCTCGACGTGCCCGACGGCGGGCTGTGCTGCCTGATGGGCCGCAACGGCGTCGGTAAGAGCACGCTGTTGCAGACGATCGTCGGGTTGCAGCCGGCGCAGCGCGGCTCGATCTCGCTCGGCGGCGAGCCGATCACCAAACGAGCGCCGTACGACCGCGTCAAAGCCGGGATCGCGTACGTCCCGCAGGGCCGCGAGGCCTTTCCGTACCTGACGGTGTTCGAGAACCTGCGCGTCGTGGCGGAGGCGTCGGACCCAGCGGGGATCGACGTCATCGAGGAGGCGCTGGAGCGCTTCCCCCGCCTGCGCAAGCTGCTCGATCGACCGGCCGGCTTCCTGAGCGGCGGCGAGGCGCAGCAGCTCGCGATCGCTCGCGCGCTCGTGACCCGTCCGCGGCTGCTGCTGCTCGACGAGCCGACGGAGGGCATCCAGCCGTCGATCATCCTCGAGATCGAGGACGTGATCGCCGAGCTGAAGAACAGCGCGGGGATGTCGATCCTGCTCGTCGAGCAGTACGTCGACTTCGCGATGCGGCTTGCCGACACGTATGCGGTCATGGACGTCGGGCGGATCGTGGCCAGCGGCCCGACCGAGACGTTCGAGCGCGAGCGCATGCAGCAACTCATGTCCGTCTGACTGCACGATGCGCCTGACGCCCGCCGACCAGGACAAGCTGCTGCTCGCCGTGGCGGGGATGATCGCGCGCGAGCGGCGCGCCCGCGGCGTCCTGCTCAACCACCCCGAGGCCGTCGCATTGCTGTCCTGCTGGGTGATCGAGCGCGCGCGCGACGGGCGGCGCGTCGCCGATCTCATGGACGAAGGCCGGCACGTGCTGGCGCGTGACGAGGTCATGGAGGGCGTGCCCGAGATGGTCTCCGAGGTGCAGGTCGAGGCGACGTTCCCAGATGGGCGCAAGCTCGTGACGCTGCACGACCCGATCGCGTGATCCCCGGCGAGCTTGACTGTCGCGAGGGCGAGCTCGAGCTCAACGTCGGGCGCGCGACGATCGTCGTGCGAGTCCTCAACGGCGGCGATCGGCCGATCCAAATCGGATCGCACTTTCATTTCGCCGACGTCAACGACGCGCTGCAGTTCGACCGCGCGGCCGCGATCGGCTTCCGGCTCGACATCCCGGCCGGCACGTCGGCGCGCTTCGAGCCCGGCGCGTCGCGCGACATAACGCTCGTCGCGCTGGCGGGCGCGGCCACGGTACCCGGCCTGAGGCTGCGCGGATGAGCCGCATCGACCGCGCACGGTACGCATCGCTGTACGGCCCGAGCGTGGGCGACCGCATGCGCCTCGCTGACACCGATCTTTGGCTGGAGGTCGAGGAGGATCGCTGCGTCGGCGGCGACGAGGCGGTGTTCGGCGGGGGCAAGACGATCCGCGAGTCGATGGCGCAGGGCACGACGACGTCGGCGCAGGGCGCGCCCGACCTCGTCATCACCAACGTCGTCGTGCTCGATCACCACGCCATCGTGCGCTGTGACGTGGGGATCGCGGGGGGACGCATCGTGGCGCTGGGAAAGTCCGGCAACCCGGACATCTCCGACGGCGTCGATCCGGCGCTGCGGATCGGTCCGACCACCGATGTCATCTCGGGCGAGGGCCGGATCCTCACCGCGGGCGCCATCGACTGCCACGTGCACTTCATCTGTCCGCAGATCGTCGAGCAGGCCGTGGCTGCGGGTGTGACGACGCTGATCGGCGGCGGCACGGGTCCCAGCGAGGGCACGCGCGCGACCACGTGCACGCCGTCGCCGCGCGCGCTGCGCGAGATGCTGCTGGCGCTCGACGCGATGCCGGTCAACGTGCTGCTGCTCGGCAAGGGCAACAGCGTGTCGCGCGACGGGCTGCTCGAGCAGATCCGCGCCGGTGCGGCGGGACTGAAGCTACACGAGGACTGGGGTTCGACGCCGGCGGCGATCGACGCCTGCCTGCGCGTCGCCGGCGAGATCGGCGTGCAGGTCGCGATCCACACCGACACGCTCAACGAGGCCGGCTACGTGCAATCGACGATCGAGGCGATCGGCGGGCGGACGATCCACGCCTACCACACCGAGGGCGCCGGCGGCGGCCATGCGCCGGACATCATCGAGGTTGCTTCGTTCGAGCACGTGCTGCCGTCCTCGACGAACCCGACGCGGCCGCACACGGTCAACACCGTCGACGAGCACCTCGACATGCTTATGGTCTGCCATCACCTCAACCCGCGGATCGCGGAGGATCTGGCGTTCGCCGAGAGCCGCATCCGGGCGACGACGATCGCCGCCGAGGACGTCCTGCACGACCTCGGGGCGATCTCGATGATCGGATCGGACTCGCAGGCGATGGGGCGCGTGGGGGAGACGATCGTGCGGACATGGCAGACCGCGCACGCGATGAAGCAGCGCCTCGGGGCCGGTACGTCGGGCCATGCCGACAACGAGCGGCTGCGCCGGTACGTCTCCAAGTACACGATCTGCCCGGCCGTCGCGCACGGGATCGACGGCGAGGTCGGTTCTGTCGAAGTCGGCAAGCTCGCCGATCTCGTGTTATGGGATCCGGCGTTCTTCGCGATCCGGCCGCGGCTGGTGCTGAAGGCCGGCGCCATCGCCTGGGCACCGATGGGAGACGCCAACGCATCGATCCCGACGCCCCAGCCGGTGCTGTCGGCGCCGATGTTCGCGGGAGCCGGGCGGCTGGCCGCGCGGTGTTCGGTCGCCTTCGTCTCCGAGCTGGCGCTGGCGCAGGGCAGGTTGGACGAGCTGGGGCTCGAGGCAGCGCTCGTCGCGGTCGCCGACACACGCAAGTTGAGCAAGGCCGACATGCCCCACAACGCCGCGCGGCCGCAGATCCGCGTCGAGCCCGACTCGTTTCGGGTCTGGATCGACGGCGAGGAGATCTCACCCGCGCCTGCCGAGGAACTCCCGCTGGCGCAGCGCTACGAGCTGTTCTGATGGCGAACTTGCTTGCCATGCTGCTGTCCGACGGGCGCTTCCCCGCAGGCAGCTACGCGCACTCGCTCGGCCTTGAGCAGGCGATCGCGGACGGCTTGGGCGTCGACGGGGTCAGCGACTTCGTCCAGGCTCGCCTGCGGCTCGTGGCCGAGCCCGAGGCGCGGATCGCCGTTGCGGCGCGACGAGCGGCGTCGGTGGAAGGCGTGGCGGGGGCGCTGGGCGTCGACGACGAGTTCTGTGCGCGCTGTCCGAGCCCGGTGCTGCGCGACAGCTCGCGCCGGCTGGGGGCGGCCCTGCTGCGGTCGGCGGCAAGCGTGTGGCCGGTCGCCGCGTTGCTGGAGCACTACCGCGCGGCATCTGCCGCCACTCCCCGTCCGGTCGCCCTCGGGGTCGTGGCGGCGGCGATCGGAATCGACGACGAGCAGCTTGCGGCGCTCGCGCTCTACGACGATGCCGCGACGGTCGCATCGGCCGCGCTGAAGCTTCTGCCGCTCGACCCGGCCCACGCGAGTCGCTGGGTCGCGCAGCTGGCGCCGTGGATCGAGGACGCGGCGCGCGCCGTGGCCGCCGACGCGCGGCCACTCGCCGCGCAGCCGGCGCCCGCGGCGCTCGGCCTGGAGCTGGCTGCCGCCGTCCATCACGACCGAAGCGAGCGCCTCTTTGTCAGCTGAGCGTGCACTGCGCATCGGGATCGGCGGGCCAGTCGGCTGCGGCAAGAGCAGCCTGATCGCAGCGCTCTGCCGCGAGCTGTCCTCATCGGTGCGAATCGGCATCGTGACCAACGACATCTACACGACCGAGGATGCGGAGTTCCTGCGCTCGACCGGCGTGCTCGACGCCGAGCGCATCGCGGCCGTGCAAACCGGCTGCTGCCCGCACACCGCGATCCGCGACGACATCTCGACCAACCTCCAGGCGGTCGCCGACCTCGAGCGGGCGACCGGCCCGCTCGACATCGTGTTCGTCGAGAGCGGCGGCGACAACCTGACCGCGGTCTTCAGCCCCGCGCTCGCCGATGCGCAGATCTTCGTGATCGACGTGGCGGGCGGCGACGACATCCCGCGCAAGGGCGGCCCCGGAATCGCGCGCGCCGACCTGCTCGTCATCAACAAGACCGACCTGGCACCGTTCGTGGGCGCAGATGTGCAGCTGATGGTGCGCGAGGCGCAGGCGCGGCGTGGCGTGTTGCCCGTCAAGGCCCTGTCGTTGACGCTGCCAGGAGCCGCCGCGCCCGTTGCTCGCTGGACGCGCGGGCGACTGGAGGCGTTCAGCGACCTCGGCCATCTGCATTCGAGCGTTTCCGCAGAGACCGCAAACCACCATCGCCAGATGCACTGAGCGCGCGCGGTGACGGCGACCGCATCTGCGCGACCGCGAGGCGCGGGCACCCAAGCGCTCCTGTGCGTCCAGCGTACGGCGGGCGGTCACGTCGTCGGGCGGCTGCGGCGCGGAGAGCGCCTGGCGCCGCGCGTTCTCGACCTGGGCAGCCGTGCTGTGCAGGCCTGCGTGCTGCCCACCCAGGCGGGGCCGCTCTCCGGCGACCACGATCGGGTGCGCATCGTCGTCGGCGCGCACGCGACGCTCGTCGTGCGCCCGATCGCCGCGACGCTCGCGCTGCCCGGGGCCGCGCGCACCCGTCTCGAGCTCGATATCGACGTCGGTCCCGGCGCGCGCCTGGTGCTCGAAGACCCGCCGCTGGTCGTCGCTGCAGGCGCCGACGTCGAGCGCTCGACGACGCTGACGCTCGCCGCGGGCGCCGTGGCCGCATTGCGTGAGACCCTCGTCCTCGGGCGCGCCGGCGAGCCCGACGGGCGCCTCGTCAGCACGCTGCGCGTCACCGACGACGCCAGCGTCCTGCTCCACGACGCACTGCTCCTCGATCCGGCGACGTCACTCAAGGACGCCCACGTCGCGCTGCCTGCCGGCCATCGTGTCGCGGGGACGCTGTACCTCCTCGGCACCGACGTGCAGGACGAGCCGCGGTTCGCGCTCGCGCGCGCTGGGGCGCTCCGGCGCGCGACGGCGAGCGGCCTCGCCGAGCTCGAGACCGAGCTGGCACAGCCATGGTCGCGGTGGGCGCAGGCGGCGGCGACCTAGCCGAGCGGCGCTGCGCTACAGGCCCAATCTTCGTCATCGGCGCGGTGAAACCAGTCACTCTGCCGTGCGCGAAATCATCCCGAAACGCGGAGTGCGTACACTGAAGCCACCCGTTCGTCGCTCGCTAGCGAGCACATTGCGCGGGCCGCGGGGCATGCTGGCCCCGTCGTTTGGTAATCGCCAGGTGGGGTAGCGGCAGGGCGAACGCCAATTAACTTCAGTTAACGCCAAAAGGAGACCCATGGCCACGCTCGACAACGTGGATTTCGTGCTGCATCTTCCCGAGACGCATGCCCGCGGCGAGCTGGACCAGGACCAAGAATGGTGCGAGATCGAGATCGAAGGTGAGCGCCGCCGGCTCCGGTTTCACGACTACGCGGAGATCTACGCGGTGCCGGGCCTCTACGAACTGCTGTTCGCCGAGCGGCTGCGATGTGTTTCGCCGCGCGTCGTCACCGACCTGCTCGGCGCCGAGATGCACGCATCCCGCGTCAAGCCGGGACGGCTGACGGCGCTGGACTTCGGCGCCGGAAACGGCATGGTCGGTGAGCTGCTCGCCGAGCAGGGCATCGGCGAGATCGTCGGCGTCGACCTGCTCGCAGAGGCACGTGACGCCGCTCATCGCGACCGGCCGGGTCTGTACGAGGACTACTACGCGCTGGATCTGACCGAGCTTCGCCCCGAGGAACGGCGCGACCTCATGCGCCACGACTTCGACCTGATGACGTGCGTGGCAGCGCTGGGCTTCGGCGACATACCGCCGCTCGCCTTCGCCGAGGCGTTCAACCTCGTGGGCTCGCCGGGCTGGATCGCGTTCAACATCCGCGATCGCTTCTTCGAGGAGGAGGATCCGCGTAGCTTCGGAGGCTTCATCGGGCGGATGTTCCGCGAGGGCATCCTCAGCGAGCGCACCCGCAAGCGCTACACGCACCGCCTCTCGATCACGGGCATGCCGCTCGAGTACATCGCGTTCGTCGCCGAGAAGCACGGCGACATCCCGTTGAACTGGGCGCGAAACAGCGGAGCCTGAACCGCAACGTAGAGCGGGAAGCGCTCACGCGCCGCACGATCCGGCGGCGACAGGCACCATGGGCGTAGTGGAGCCCGATGATCTGTATGGCCTTCCGTTGGAGCGCTTCGTTCCTGAACGCGCCGCGCTGGCCGGCGCGCTGCGGGCCCAGGGCCGGCGCGACGAGGCGGCCGCGGTTGCCGGTGCGCGCAAGCCGTCGGTCGCTGCGTGGGCAGTCAATCAGCTCGTCCGGTCTCAGGGCCAGGCCGTCAAGGAGCTGTTTGCCGCGGGGGACGCACTACGCGAGTCTCAGGTCGAGCTTCTAGCCGGCCGCGGCGACGGCGGCGCCCTTCGCGCCGCGCGGGAGCGCGAGCGGGTCGCCGCCGATGAGCTGGTCGACGGCGCCCGCGGGCTGCTCACGGCTCAGGGCCACGAGCTGAGCGCTGCCGCGCTCGCCCGGGTCCTCGACACGCTGCACGCCGCCGCGCTCGACGAGAACGCGCGCGAGCAGGTGCGCGCCGGCCGGCTGGAGCGTGAGCTGCGTCATGCCGGTTTTGGTCTCGGCGAGGCCGCGGTCGCGGCGCCGCCTGCGAGCACGCCGCGGCCGCAGGATGGGGGGAAAGGAGCCCAGGAGAAGCCGCAGCGGGCCGAGCGCAGCCAGGAGGCGCGCCAGCGGGCGGCGGAGGTGGCGCGCGCCGAGCGCGAACGTGCCGCCGCGCTCAAGGTGGTCCGAGCAGCCGAGACGGCGGCACGGCGCCGAGCGCAGCGCGCCGCGCGGGCCCTGCGGGCCGCCGAAGAGCGCCGCGACCAGGCCGCCAAAGCACTCCACGAGGCCGACATGACGCTCGCCGCGCTGCGCGCCGAGGCCGACGCCACCGCCGAGGCGCACCGCCGCGCCCAGGCGCAGCTGGAACGTGGGTGATTCCAAGCGACCTGCTTGGACGATCGCGAAACGCTCACAGGCCACTGCAATGCGAGGATCGGGTACAACGGTGGCGACGACCTGGGGGAGAGGCACGATGCACTGGTCACGGGCCAGAACGAGTGTTGACACCATCAGCCGCTTCGGCGAGCTGGCCGACCGCGGCGACGATCCCGCCGTCGCCGCGAAGGCCTGGACCGACGCCGGCTTCGATGACGAGCAGACCGCGAAATGGCTTGAGGCTCGCTGCTTTGACCCGCAGGCAGCGCGCGACCTCGCCGACCTGGGCGTCACCGCGGGCCAGGCGTCCAAGCGCACGCGCGACGGCCGGCGCGACTTCGTCGACACGATCGCCTACAAGGTCGCCAGCGGCGACCTGTCCGCGCGGCAGGGCGCGGCGCGGGCGGGCTCCAGCCGATGATCGACGAGGACCGTCATCCGGCCGATTGGCCGCATCCGAACACGCGGCCCTGCAACAACTGCGGGCACATCTGGTTCGCGGGCGAGCGCCGCCACGAGTACCTCGACCACGGGGCCGAGCGCCCGGAGGACGTCGAGGTTCTCTGCGTGCTCTGTCGCCGCAAGCAAGGGCTGTCGCGGGCTGCGGAAGCTTGATCGGGGACGGGACTGCTCAGCTGGTTGGGGTGGCAGCGACCGTCACTCGGTTGCGGCCGGTGCGCTTGGCGTCATAGAGCGCGCGATCGGCCCGGTCGACGAGGCGGTCGGCGCTCTCCGCGCCGTCCCAGCATGCAATCCCGATCGAGACCTCCCGTTCGTCGACCGCCGCGACTCGCAAACGCTCGGCGATCTGGATGGCGGTGTCCGGCTCGCAGCCCGCGAGCAGGACGGCGAACTCCTCTCCGCCGTAGCGAGCGAGCGCATCGCCGCTGCGCACGACGGTCCGCCACTTGCGGGCGGCGCGACGCAGGAGCCGGTCGCCGGCCGGATGACCGTAGAGGTCGTTGTAGCCCTTGAAGTCGTCAAGATCGATGACCGCGACGTACAGCGGCCGGGCGCTCGGACGCAGCGCGCTCGCCAGCAGCTGGTCCCACGCGCGGCGGTTGAGCAAGCCGGTCAGCGGATCGCGCTCGGAGAGCTCGCGCAGGTCCTGCTCGGTCGCGCGGCGGCGCTCGACCTCATGTCTGAGGTACACCCGCTCCAACACGACCGCCACGCTGGCCGCCAGGGCGCGGACGACTGCGACCTCTGCCGTGGTCGCACGGTGGCGCTCTGCCCAGTACATCCCGATAGCGCCGATCGGGGCGCTGGCCCGGATCGAGACGACGAGCAGGCTCTTGACGAACGTGCGCCGGTAGCGATCGTGCGGGAGGCGCCGGTCGGCGTAGACGTCCTCGATGATGATCGGCTGGCCGTCGAGCATCGACCAGCCCGTGAGGCTGTCCGCTACCGCGAACCGCCGGCCCTTCCACAGCGGCTGAATTGCGTCCTCTTCGACGTAGGACCATTCATGGCCGTCTCGCAGGACGACCGTCGCTCCGTCGGCGCCGGACAGCTGCCGCGCTGCCGAGCTCACGAGCCGCTGGACGTCCTCGACCGACTCGGCGACCGCGAGCTCGTCGAGCGCCACCGCAAGCATGGCGAGCGT
Organism: Solirubrobacteraceae bacterium; assembly: GCA_036389475.1. Classification (GTDB taxonomy): domain Bacteria; phylum Actinomycetota; class Thermoleophilia; order Solirubrobacterales; family Solirubrobacteraceae; genus CADCVQ01. The sequence continues at coordinate 16,447 of DASVPU010000150.1, read as the reverse complement.
CTCAGCGGTGGATAGCGTGCTCGAAAGACCCGTTTCGATCATGTGCACGCTGATGATCCCGCGAAACGCGCGAGGTGAAACACGTTGGCGCCGAGCCGGACGACCGCCCGCCGACAACTCGAACACCAGGCTGCGGCAGTAGGCTATGACGCCGTCGTCGGCGCATCGTGAAACCCGAGCCTCGTCAACGGGTATGCGGCGCCGCACGATCAGGTCCTTATAGAGCGCGAGCCTGGAGCGGTGCAGCACCCGATGAAGCGCGCCGGTGCGATCACCAAGCGAACGCTGCTTGCGTTCTACGACGACCAGATGACGCAGCACGCTGCGGCACTCACCTACTACGGGCTCATGTCGCTGTTTCCCGCAGCGCTGCTGGCGCTCTCGCTGCTCGGGCTGCTCGGCCAGTACCCCGCCACGTACGACGCGATCATCGGCTATCTGCGTGACGTCGTCCCACCCTCGGCGCTGATGCCGCTTGACAGCTCGCTGCGGGCCGCGCTGCGAAGCCAGGGGACCGCTGCGAGCGCTCTGGTGATCAGCGTCCTGGTCACGCTATACGGAACGACGGGAGCGCTGGAAGCCGCGCGCCGCGCGCTGAACGTCGTCTTTGAGGCGGACGGTGGACGAAGCTTCCTGCGGCGCAAGACGATCGACGTCACGTCCACGTTCGTGCTGATGGCGTTGCTGCTCGTCAGCCTGAGCATGGTCTTCGTGGGCGGCGGCTTCGCGGAGGATCTGCTGGGCTTCATCGGAGTTGGTCCCGCCGCCGCCCGCGCCTGGAACGTCGCCCGCTGGCCCGGGGCGCTGGCCCTCGCGATGTTCGTGTTCGCCTTCATCTACTACGTCACCCCCGACGTCAAGCAGCGTTCGTTTCGGTCGGTTGCTCCGGGGGCGGCCCTCGGCGTGGTGCTCTGGCTTGCAGCATCGGTCGGCTTCTCGACCTACGTCTCGCAGATCGCAGACGTCGGCGCGATCTACGGCACGTTCACGGGGGCCATCGTGCTGATCGCCTGGCTCTGGCTCACGAACGTCGCGCTGCTGTTCGGCGCGGAGCTCAACGCCGAGATCGAGCGCGAGAGAGAGTTGCGCGAAGGTGTGCCGCTACCGCACACGCTCAACCGGCCGGCGCGTGGGGCCTGACCCCTTGCGCATGACGAATCCGTCATGCGACACGCCGTTGCTGGCAAGCTCAACGACCCTACTCGGTGGGTTTCCGGGCCGGAACGCCGGGTAGCCCCGGACGCGGTGTCGAGCCACGGCGCACGATCTCTGGACCGAGGGCCATACGGTCGCGAGCACGCTCGCCCCACCCTCCATGGTGTGATCGGCAGACGAACGCCCAAGTCCCCCGCCGTCATGGCTGTGAGCGCGCGCTTTGGCCGTGATCTGCAGCTGTGCATGGCGCAGGTGAAGCGGACCATCGCGCACGCGCGCGAGCGCGATGCGGCGCTCGTCGTGCTGCCCGAGTCTGCGCTGGGTGGCTACCTCTACGAGCCACGTATCGCGGGTGCGCCGCTGATGTGCGCGCCGCTGCCTGCGCTGCACCGCGACGGCGAGGAGATCGCCCGCATCGCGCGGCTCGCCGGAGATGTGGTCGTGTGCATCGGCTACACCGAGGACGCTCCGGGAGGACCGTATTCGAGCGCCGTGTGCGTCAACGGCGACGGCGTCCTCGGGCACCACCGCAAGGTCCACTTGCCGCCCGGCGAGCGGTTGGCATTCGGCGCGGGCGCCGGCTTCGCGGCGTTCGATACGCCGATCGGCCGCATCGGGATGCTCGTCTGCTACGACAAGACGTTCCCCGAGGCGGCGCGCCAACTCGCGCTCGACGGCGCGGGCCTGATCGCCTCCCTATCGGCTTGGCCGGTGTGCCGTGTGGATCCCGCCTCGTGGACGCGCCGCGACGTGCAGGTGCGTCACTTCAACCTGCTCGACCAGACACGCGCGCTGGAGAACCAGGTCGTATGGGTATCGTCCAACCAGGTCGGCCGCTTCGGCCGGCTGCGGTTCGCGGGTCAGTCGAAGGTCGTCGATCCGCGCGGCCGAGTGCTCGCCAGAACCGGAGCGCGGGCGGGCACAGCGCTCGCGCGCGTCGATGCACCGAGCGTCGTGGCCGCCGCGCGCAACCGCCTCTCCTACCTCGACGACCGACGCCCGCTGGCGTACGTCGCGGCGAACGCGTAGAGATGTGCGGGATCGCCGCGATGTACGGGTCGCATCGCGTGGACGAGGCCGAGCGGATGCTCGGCCGGCTCGTCCACCGGGGTCCCGATGACAAGGGCGAGGTCCGAGTCGACGACGTGTGGCTCGGCCACCGGCGGCTGTCGATCGTCGACGTCGACGGTGGCCATCAGCCGTTCGCGAACGCGACCGGCGACGTCTGGCTCGTCGGCAACGGCGAGATCTACAACCACGAGGAGGTCCGAGCCACGCTCGCGCCGTCACCGTTCGCGACGCGCTCGGACAACGAGGTCGCGCTGCACCTGCTCGACGAGCGTGGCCCGACGGCGCTGGACGAGCTCGAGGGCATGTTCGCGTTCCTCGTCGCCGGTGGCGACGGACGCTTCATCGCCGCCCGCGACCCAGTCGGGATCAAGCCGCTGTACTGGGCGCGGCGCAACGGGAGCGTGCGGTTCGCGTCGGAGATCGCGGCCTTCGCTCCAGACTGGATGCCACATGTCGAGGTCTTCCCGCCGGGATGTCACTGGACACCCGACGGCGGCCTTGAGCGCTTCGCCAGCGCCGTGCCGGACAGCGGCGAGGGAGCACCGGCCGCGCGCGCGGTCTGGAGCGACGCAGCCGAGCCGCCCGCGGAGGCGCTCAGCGAGACGCGCCGGATCCTGGCGGCGTCGGTGCAGCGCCAGATGATGGGGGACGTCCCCGTCGGCGTCTTCCTGTCGGGCGGGCTGGACTCGGCGATCGTCGCCGCGATCGCGGCGCGCTATCTCGCGCAGCATGGCGAGCGGCTGAAGACCTTCGCCGTGGGCACGCGCGGCAGCGCGGACCTGCTGGCGGCGCGCGTCGTCGCGCGCCACCTGCGCACCGAGCACCATGAGCGGGTCTATGACTCGCACGAGGCGATGCGCGCGCTCCCGGAGGTCGTACGTGCGATCGAGCACTTCGACCCGTCGCTCGTTCGCAGCGCGGTGCCGAACTTCCTGCTCGCGGAGATGACCGCACAGCACGTCAAGGTCGTGCTGACGGGCGAGGGCGCCGACGAGCTGTTCGCCGGCTACGAGTATCTGCGCGGCTTCGACGATCCGTTCGCGCTACAGGCGGAGCTCATGCGCACCGTCCACGGCCTACACAACCTCAACCTCCAGCGCTGCGATCGCGTCACGATGGCGCACAGCCTCGAGGCGCGCGTGCCGTTCCTCGACCGCCAGGTGATCGCCTTCGCGTTCGGCCTGCCGATGGCCTGGAAGCAGTCAGCACCCGGCGAGCTGGAGAAGCGGCTGCTGCGCCGAGCGTTCAGCGGCTGGCTTCCAAACGAGATCCTGTGGCGTGAGAAGGCCGAGTTCGGCGACGGCAGCGGCGCCAAAGACGTCCTGCGCAGCATTGTCGAGGAGGGCGTCAGCACGGATGACTTCGAGCGCGAGCGCGACGTCATCGACCCGCCGCTGCGCACGCGTGAGGAGTTCGCCTATCACCGGCTCTTCGCTGAGCACCTTCCCGGTGTGCGTCCTGAGCGCACGGTCGGGCGCTTCGCCACCGCATAGGTTGCTAGGGCGTCAGCACCGTAGGCTGCTCTGCGTCCGGCGCGTCGCCGCCAAGTCCGGCCCACGGAATCTCGTTGCGCATCCCGGTGTGGATCGCGTAGGCGTTGCGGATCGCAGCATGGATGGAGCCCTCGATCCAGCGCCGGTGGCGGCGGTCGCAGGCGTCGCTTGCGAACCACACCCGATGCACCGGCCGGATGACGTCGAGGAACGCGGGGCCGAGCATCTCGAACGGACGAAACAGCGGGCCGATCCCGCCCGCGTAGCGGTCGGCCGCCCAATCCTTGGAAATGCCGTGCTCGAAGCTGCCCCGCGCCTCGGGGTGGATCTTGCTGAGGTCCTCGAGCACCTGGACCATCCGCTCCTCCTCGGGCAGGGAGCTAAACGGGATGCTGTCCTGCTCCCAGCAGTACGAGGCGATGATCACGCCCTTGTCGAGGTCGGGGTCCTGGCCGGCCGGCGGATAGACGACATTGCGGATCGGAAGGTCGGTGACGGTCTGGCCGTGTGTGATGCCGTATTGCGTCTCCCACCAGCGCGTGCTGAACTGCATGAAGATCTTGTGAGCGCGGCCGTAGTAGGAGTTGCGGATCGCATGGCGCTTGTCGGGATCCAAGCGCTCGATCTCCATGTGGCGTAATAGCGACAGCGGTGTCGTGATGATGCACTCGTCGGCGCGCACGCTGTTTCGCGTGCCGGCCGAGGTCTTGAAGTGAACCGTGACCTTGGCATCGCTCTGTGCGATCGCGTGGACCTCGGCGCCGTAGCGGATGTCGTTGGCGAGGTAGGGTTGGAACGCGTTGGGGAGGCTGTCGGCACCTTCGGTGATGTATACGAGATCGCCGAACACGTTCTCGTAGTAGTGGGCGAACCACTCCAACAGTGAGAAGTGGTAGCGACCCTCGAGGTTGAACAGCGGTCCGATCATCGCCAGAGCCCCGTCGCTCATGCCCTGCTGTCTTAGGTACGCGATGACCGAGTAGCGGTCGTACTCGGTCAGCAGCCGCTCCCAAGCGTCGTCCTCCTCATACGTGGTCATGATGTCGACGAGCGGCTGGACGGCGCTGCGAAGGATGTCCTTGGGCGCCTTGTCGAGCTCACCCTCGCTAAGGGCAAAATCGAACGCGCCGCTCGCAAACTCGCTGTTACGGACCGCGTGACCCTGGAGGTAGATGAGGTTGTCGGCCTCCATCGGGAACGGCTGGGTGTCGAGCTTGAACTTCTCGGCTATGAGGTGATGCACGAGCTTGTGCTGGCACGGAAAGCGCATTGCGCCGAACTCGCCGTACATCGCGCCGGCGAACCCCCGGTGCGTGAGGACGCGGCCGCCCAGGCGACTTTGAGCCTCGAGCAACGTGACCCTGTGACCCGCCTCTTTGAGCATCAGGGCAGCCGTCAAGCCGGCCATGCCGGCGCCGACGATGACGATGTGCTTCGGCTTTACACCGCCTGCCGGCAGGCCCTGCTCGAGCAGCCCGAGATAGTCCAACTTCGTCGCGCGCATCAGGTGACGGTCTCCCTTGCCGTGGCTCGAAGGCTGTAGTCGCAGACCATCCCTGGCGCCCCTGCATGACTTGACTACTAGAAGTCGCACCTAGCATACGCAGGGGCGTACCTGTCGCGGCCACAATCTGCCCGGGTCGATGCAGATCACGCGGAGACCTCCAGCGGGTTGCGGAGGTACCCCGGCGTGAGCGCGCACGCGCACGTGTAGGCTCGCATCGCGTTGCGCTCTTTCCGCACCAAGTCACGGCTGCTGCCCGCCGCGCTCGCCGCCGCGCTGCTGCTGACGATCGCCGCAAGCGCCACCGCGGTCACCAAGCGCGGCGACGCCAAGCCCAACACGATCACCGGCACAGCGCAGGCCGACCGCCTCTACGGCAAGGGCGGCGACGACACGCTGCGCGGCCTCGGCGGCGGCGACCTGCTCGACGGCGCGGCGGGCGATGACCGCCTCAGAGGCGGGTCGGGCAACGACGTGCTGCTCGGGCACAGCGGAAGGGACCGGCTGACCGGCGGCGATGGCGCGGATCGCGCTGACGGTGGCGACGGGCGCGATCGCGTCGACGGAGGCAGCGGCGACGACCTGCTGTCCGGTGGCAGTAATCGCGATGTGGTGCTAGCCCGCGCGGGCGACGACCTCGCTGACGGCGGGGGCGGTGACGACCGCATCGAGGGCGGCTCGGGCACCGACAAGCTCTTCGGTGGTCCAGGCATCGATCGCGTCGCCGGAGGCTCAGGCGACGACGGCATCCGCGGCGGTTCGCAGCCCGACATCCTGGACGGCGGTGACGGCCGCGACACGATCGTCGGCGACGCTGCCGACGACCGGATCAACGGGGGTCCCGGCAACGATCTGCTCAACGGCGCCAACAACGAGGATCGCGTGGACGGCGGCGACGGCGACGACCAGATCGACGGCGGTCTCGGCACGGATCATCTGCTCGGAGGCGCCGGCAACGACTTCATCGTCGAGCGGCTGTCTGCTCCCGAGGAGAGCGTCGACGGCGGGCCCGGCGACGACTACATCTTCACCGGCGGCGGCACCGATCGGGTGATTCTCGGCGGGCCCGGCAATGACGTCCTGCGCGGGGGGCGTCAGCGGCCGGAACGTGCCAGCGCCGACCAGCTCGGCGATGGGGTCTCCGACGGAGGCCCCGGCAACGACATCGTGCTCGGCGGCGGCGCGCTGGACTACGTCAGGGGGGGAGAGGGCGACGACGTCCTTTATGGCGGCGCTCAACTGGACCTCTACGACTGCGGGCAGGGCACCGACGTGGCCTACGTCGAGAACGTTCTCGAGCAGATCGTGGCCGCGTCGAGGGGGTGCGAGCAGATCGTCATCGGCGATCCCTCGGTGACCGATCCGCGATTCGACGGTCTGGACGGCGCATTTCATGCGGGCAAGCGGACCGGGGGCGTGGCGGGCGCGGCGCTACTGGAGCAGATCGCCGCGCAGCCCTGACGTCCAACGGACCATCCGTCAACGTCCCTGGATGCCGGCTATGACGACGCGGCAGCCCGGCGCCACGACCTACGCCGGTCCAGCGCGTTGAGGACGTGGCGCAGCGCGATCGAGTCATAGCCGCCTCGCCGGAAGGCCGAGCGAACCGTTTCATCAGCCGACTTCACGGCGGCGCCGGACGTTGTCCGGTCAGCGCTTTCAGCAGACCGTGAAACGCACGCCTTCGATTCGCGAGAGGTTGCCCGCGGGATCCACCGCCCGCACCCGGAGGACGTAACGGCCGCGCGAGAGCGCGTCGCGACGTATCCGGCCGGATACCGCCAGCGACTGCGGGCCGTTTGAGAACGTCCGCTTGAGAATGCCCACGCGACGCACCGGACCTCCGCGGCGGCGCTGCGCCTTTGGGCAGCGTGAGCGTCCGCGGCGCTTGGTGACCATGCGCGAGATCGTGAAGCGCACCCAAGCCGATTCGGACAGGGCGAACGTCAGCGCTCCCCCTCGTTGCATCGCTGCCGCCCGCGCACGAGGACCCGCGGCGTGCGACGCGGCACGGGCCAGACCTGGGGCTGCGAACGCCGACGGCGAAGCACCGACGCGGAAGAGGTCTGGGCTGAGCGCGAGGGCGCTGATCTCGGGCGCCGATGCATCTGCCGGTGGTGAGTCGGGCTGCGACGCCGGTACAAGCGGCACCGGGGCCGGGGCCGGTTGAGTCGCCGTCGTCGTTGGTGGCGGCGGCGGTGGTGGCGGCGGTGGGTTGACCGCAGCGGGCGGCGAAGGGTCGGACGCCGGTGCCGGCGCAGGCTGGCGCAGGTCGGAGAAGCGGATCGCCTCGTCCCCGACGTTCATGGGCAAGGGCAGCGGATCGATCTGCCAGACACCGATGGCACTGCCGTCGCCGAGGCCGGTGACGTCCGGACGCTTCGGGAAGGCGTCCAGGCCCGCGAGTGGCTGTGGCGTCATACCATCCAGCGACGCGGTAAGACCGGCGGCGCCAGTGCCCAGGGCGACCGTATGCCCTGCCCCTCGCGCCGCAGCATCGACCTCGTCGGCCGCGCCGAGAGCGGAATCCGGGGAGAAGGCGCCGGTCACGTCTCCAGTGGCCACGAACGCCTCCCGGCCGTCGGGACCGGCCAACCCCGCGATCATCGCTTGTCCATCCGGAGCGACATCGAACGAGAGCGGCAGCTCATCTGCGTCGTCCGGACGTGCCGCATCGCTGTGAACGGTCGCCGGGTCGAAACCGTGGCCGATCGATCCGGCAGCGACCAGTGTCTCGATGCGCGTGACGTCCGTCGGACGGTCGGGCTCGTCCTGGTCGTCGGAACGGAACCGTTGAAAGGCCACCAGCGCTCGCCCGTCGTCGGCGACGCCGACCCGCACCTGTGCCAGACGCTCGCCCTGCGTGAGCACAGCATCCGTCTTCTCGTTGACGCTGACCCTCTCGGCCGAGTCTCCCGGCAGCGCGAACACCGTGAAGGAGCCGGGGCGCCCAACGGCGCCCCCGACGCGCGTGCTAGTCGTGGTGGTGCTCGTCGCTCCCGACGCGGTCTCGGTGGTCTGGGTCGCAATCCACCCGAAGACGACATTCCCGGCCGGGTTCGAGCGCGAGCGCAGCTCCGCGATGTCGCCGTCAGCGGGCGTCGAGAGCTCGCCGACGTCGCCTGTCGCGTCGCCTGGTCCGACAAGCAGGATCCGGGCGCGAGTGACGTCGTCCTCATCGGTGCGCGTGCCGCGGCCGTCCATCATCGTCCAGCCGAGCAGGGCTTGCCCCGCATCGTCGACCGAGATCGTCACATTGCTTGCATCGCGACCGAGCAGGGCGGCGGGAATGGTCCGTCGTTGCAGGTCTCCGGCCAGCGATCCCAGCACGACGTCGATTCGCGGGTCGGCCTCCGAATCCGGCGGGCGTGCCAGCCACGCGGCCGCGACGGCGCCGGAACGGCTGATCGCCAGGGCCGGCGAAGCGTCGGGCGGCGCCGGAGCGCCGCGCTCTGAGACCTCGGCCGTGTCCCAACCACCGAATCCGCTGCGGCGGCTGAGGATGACATCCGCATCGTCTCCGCCTTGACGCGGTCGCAAGAAAGCCACCGCGACGCCTGCTGCGCTTCCCTCCACCGCCGGAGCGACGCCTCCCTCACTGCTGGGCACGGTATCCGGCACCGACCATGCGACCTGCTGCGCCCACGCCGGAGTCGCGCCCACCAACACCGCGCATGTGCTCAACAGAGCGAGCTGCGCCTGCTGCACCCGCATCGATTTCCCCCGATCGAAGTCATCGTCTTGCTCGTTAGGCTACCCTTATTTGGCTAGCCTAACAGCTCCGTGATCGAGGGAGACCTCAGCGGCGCAAACATCGATTGCGGCGTCGATCAGGAATGCCGCGACGACCAACAGGAGGGGGACCATGAACATCTCTGCTCGTGCCGGGCTTCTGCCCATTGCATTGACGGCCGCCGTCGGTGCCGCCACGCTGACAGCCACAGCGACGGCCGACGACATCGTGCTGAGGTCGTCGACGCCCAAGAACGGCGCGACCGTCAGCAAGGTGCCAACGACCATTCGCCTGACCTTCAGCGTCAAGCCGTCAAAGCCCAAGGTGAAGGTCATCTCGCCCGACGGCGACAACCACGCCAAGTCGGCCAGGGTGGCCGGACGCACCGTGATCGTGAGGATGCGCGGGCACGAGTCGGGGACCTACAAGGTCATCTACAAGGTCTCCTCGCCCGACGGTGACCCCAAGGCTGGCAACCTCTCCTTCAAGGTCCGCTGATCACGCGTGCGCCCGGCAAGCGGCTCGCCACCCGGTGCGCCGCCGGCCGAGCACGCGACGGTTGGGAGCGATTGCTCCCGGCCGTCGCGGCATCGGCGCTTCCTGTGGATCGAACCGCTATCGGCGCAGCGTGAGCGTCCGGATCGCTGTGGGAGTGAACTCGCCCTTCGCGGTGCGAGCGGTGGCGGAGATGGTGAACGTCACCGGCTTGCGTCGCCGCAACGCGCTGCGCACGCTGCGCAGCGTCGACGTCGGGATCCGCAGGCTCAGCGGCACACGCACGTTGGCCTTGATGGTCTTCTTGACGCGGAAGAGCCGCAGCGTGCGGGTCTTGCCGCCAACCTTCATCTTGGTCAGGCCCGTGACGTTCACCGAGCACTTGGCGTTGCACCGCGTGTAGGCGCGCAGCGACTTCCGGCGGCCGAGTGACTGCTTAGGCGCGGTGAGCGCGAGCGAGAGCGCCTTCTTGCCGTTGGGCAGTGTGCCGCCGCCGACGGTGATGGTCGTGCCGCCGTTGCTGACGACCCCGCCGCCGCTGACCGCTCCGCCGCCGACCGGTCCACCAGTGCCTGTCGCAGGGGGCGTGGGGGCCGGGGGCGGCACCGCGGAGGAGACCACCGGGACGTTGGCCATCTTCGGCTCGTCGTCTGTGATCGCGTTGCTGGTAAGTTGGCGAGCGGCGGTGATCGAATTGCCCACCACGTTGCCCATCCAGATCTCCAGGTCACCCTCTGCGTCGACGTAGCTGACGAACGCTGCGCTCTTGCCGTCAGGCGACCAGGTGGCTGCCCGTCCCTTGTTGCCGGTCTGGGGAACCGTGACCGGTCCCGGAGCGCCGGTGGCGGCATCCACCCGCCAGAGCTCGCGGCCACTGTTCTCGACGCGGCGGTACAGGATCTGCGTCGAACCGGGTGTGGGCTGCCAGTTCGGGTAGCGATCTGACATCTGCGGGTCGTTGGTCAGGTTAGTGGGGCGATCGGTGTTCGTGGCGTTGACCGGCTGCACGAAGATGTCGTCGGCGATGATCGGCAGGCCGGAGACTGGGTCCGTGCCGTTGGTATAGGTCCCCGAGTAGGCGACCCGCGTGCCGTCGGGCGACCAGGTCGGCTGATCGCCGCCGCCGGTGTTCTTGATGGCGGTTTGGCCGGTTCCATCCGGGTTCATCGTGAAGATGGCGGCGCCGCCGACCGCCGGGTAGCCGCGGAATGCGATCTTCGTTCCGTCCGGCGACCAAGCCGGATACCGATCGTCTTTGGACTCGCTCGTGAGCTGTGTCACGTTGGTGCCGTTGGAGTTCATGACGTAGATGTCGTACTGGCCCTGTGGACCGCCCACCGACCGCGCGAAGGCGATCCGCGTGCCGTCTGGCGAGAACACGGGGTCGAGGTCGTTGGCGTTCCCGGTGGTGACCGGGCCGCCGGCGCCGTCGGTGTTCATCACGTAGAGATGACAGTTGGTGGTGCTCTGCGCGGAGTCGCACGCCAGCTTGCTCTGCGCTCTGTCGAGCGTGTCATGGCTGACGTAGACGATGTTCGTGGTGTACGTCGTTTGCGCGATCGCCGCCGGAGTACCGAGCGGAGCTGTTGCGGCGAAAGCGCCGCATCCTGCGGCGAGCACGCCCAAGCGCCTCATCTGACTTCTCACGCTACGTGATCCTTTCCTTCGCGGTGCACGGGACCGATGCATTGCTCCGGAACCGTCCAAGGGTGTCGAACCCGCGAGCTCGTCGGTGGGAGTTGCTCCTTGGAGGCTTGAGCCTCCCTGTCGGCTTACTAACGCGCGCCGCAGGCTGTACTTGCGGCCATAGAGGACTCGACTCTAAACGCCTGAGTGACCATCGCGGCGTGCGGCCCGCTCTTGGTGGCTCGTGAGCTGTCAGCGTCGTTGGACCTCGTTGCGGTCGCTTCTCAGGACTTGGGCGGTGCCTTCGAAGTCGTCCTCTGGGCGCAGATAGGCGCGCAGTATGTCCATGTTCTTGTGGCGTGACAGCTTTGCGATCTCGCCTTCGTCATAGCCGTTTCGCTTGGCCTGAGTGATGGCGCCGGCGCGCAGGCTGTGACCCGCGAGAAGGTCGAAGGCAACGTTCGCGTCGCGGGCGCGCTGCTTGACGATGAGCGCGACAGTGCGGTCAGACAGCCGGTCGGCAGTGACGTGGTCGCCCTTGCGCACGCGCACGAACACCGCTCCGCTGTGAATGCCGGCGGCGACCCGCCATGCCTCGAGCGCTCGTACGGCGCAGAGCCTCTCGTTTTCGCCGCGCGCGATCGGCAGCACGTAGCCTTTGCCGTCCTGGTCGGTCTTGGAGCTGCGGATCGTCAAGAGGATGCCTTCGCCGCGCGCGTCGATGTCCTCGGCGTCGACCGCGACGAGCTCGGAGCGTCGCAGCGCCCCGGCGATGCCGAGCAGCAGCAGCGCGCGGTCGCGGCGCCCGGCGTGCGTGCTCGTCGGGATCTTCGCGAGCATGTGGTCGAGGTGCTCGAGCTCGAGCGCGTTCTTGCGTGCCGTCGGCCGAGTCTTCAGCCTGCGTCGCGCACCGCGCATCGCGTTACGGACATCGGGGTGCTTGCACGGATCGTCATAACCGAGATCGCGGTGTGCCGCACTGATGCCACGCAAGCGCCGTTCGATCGTCGCGATCGCCAGCGGCTGGCGACCCGATGGCGGATCGGCGGTCGCCTGATAGCCGACGAACGCGCCGATCAGGCGCGGAGCGATCGGAAGATCCGGGCTCTGGCCACGCGCGCGCAGGTACTCCTGCACAGCCTGCAGATCGCTGCGGTACGCTCGGCGCGTCGCGTCAGCGCGGTCGTTCGTGCTCAGTTCCTCCGCAACGGCGAGGTCGGCTGCGAGCGCCCGGTCAAGCTCATCGTCGGGCATCGGCTCCTGCCCCTCCTTTACTTCCTGTACCAGACCCTTATCGGAAGTAATGTTTCGACAGGCGCTAGGCATCTCCTTCTTGGGTTGGCAAGCTCGCGGGATCGGCGGGAGGCAAAACGCGTGCTCTGATTTATCTGATAGCTTGGCACGATGACCCGCATGACTGCCACTGAGACGTCCCGCAACTTCTCCGACGTCCTCCATCGGGTGGCGTCGGGCGAGGTCGTCGAGGTTACGCGCGGCGGTGTGCCCGTCGCGGTAATCGGGCCGCCTCGGGCGCGACTGATCTCGGGCGAGCGCTTCCGAGCGCTGATCGCTGGCGCCCCCACCCCAGACGATGCGTTCGCACAGGAGCTGAGATCGGCTCGTAACGCCGTGGGGCCGCCGGGCGAGCCGTGGCCGTTCTGATTGACACGGATCTCCTCGTCGATCTCGAGCGCGACGACGCAACGTCAGATATCGAGCGACTGCTGGGCGACGAGGATCGCGCGATCAGCGTGATCACCGTCAGCGAGCTGCTGCACGGAGTACACCGCGCGCAAGGAGCAATTCGAACGCAGCGGCGGGCGTTCGTCGAACACGTGCTGGCCGGCCTGGAGGCGATCCCGATAACCGAGCCGGTCGCGCGCGTTCACGCTGAGATCTGGTCGGACCTCGCAGTTCGCGGCCAACTGATCGGTGCCCACGACCTCTGGATCGCGGCGACCGCGCTCGCCAACGGCCTCGGCGTCGCCACTCGCAACAGCGAACACTTCGACCGCGTGGCGGGGTTGCGGCTGATCACGGCCGGCAACCGAAAGTAAGGAGCCACGAGTTCGAGGTGAAGGGTCGTGGAGCTCCTCCGGCCCGAGCTTCCTCATCGACTCCGTAGGCGTGAGGAGCGGACTGCAAGGCTCTATTTGCCACCGCCTGGGACGCGACGGGGCCATCCTTGGCCCCTTCGTGTACTCGTCCCTGCCGCCTTGCTTGCGGGTGCCGCGATCAAACGGGGCCTTCCGTGGCCCATTGGTCTGGTCGTCCCTGGCCCGACTGCTTGTGCAACCGGGCCTTCCCTAGCCCCTCGGCTCATCCATGTGCCGCCCTGCAATCCGAAACGGACCTTCCGTGGTCCTCGTCTGCTCGTTCCCTGTCTGATGGGTAGAACGCCGCGCAACGTCATTCGTTGGTCGATGACCAAAACTTTCTTCGGGCCGACGTCCTGCCGGCGAAACCGGGCGCTTGAGTCTTCGCAGTTGCGAGGCGACGCGAGCTACGCTCCGCGAGATGAGGCGCCTGTGGATCGCAGCCGTGTTCGTTGTGGTCGGCGCGCTGAGCCTGGCGATGAGCACGCCCGCGCCTGCGGTCATCCCTCCGGTCGCCCCGCTGGTCAGCGCCGATCCGCCGGGCGGCGTCGCGCGAGCGTCGATGATCTTGGTCCACGGAGGCGGCTGGGCCGGCCATAGTGCCGTTGCCCAGCAGCTGCTCATGAAGAGGCCCGGGGATCTGCTGCTAAAGCGCGGATGGCGGGTGGTTTCGATCGACTACAACGAGGGCGCGGACGGGCTCAACGACGTCCTGGACGCTGTCGACGCGGAGGTGGCTCGCAGGACGAGCAACGGCCCGCTGTGCATCTACGGAGAGTCCTCTGGAGCGCATCTCGCGCTGGTCGCCGCGTCCCGGTTGCCTGCAGTCATCGATTGCGTGATCGGCCTTGGGACGCCGACGGATCTCAGCATCTATAAGGTCAAAGGCGCTGTGGCCGATGACCAGATCCGCGTCTTGACAAGCCGGATCCACAGATTCTTCGGGACCACGCCGGCCCAGATCGCAGCATGGAATCCGGTGTCTCTGGCCCCGACGATCGATGCGGAGGTCCTGCTCATCCACGAGGCCGACGATCCACTGGTCTCGGTGGAACACAGCGAGCGTTTCAAGCTTGAACGCCCCGCAACTCGCACGGTCGAGCTCGAGCCCGGCGATCCGACCGATCCCTCCGCCGCCTTCTTGCACGGGACGGTCTCGGATGCCGGGCGCACGCACTACGCCACGGCGATCGGCTCGTTCGTTGACCACGCCGTGGCCGCACCCGACGTTGACCACCGCGCCGCCCGCGCCCAAGCCGCCCAAGCTGCCGCCAAGTCAGCCGTTCCAGTGGGCATCAGCACCCCGATCACCTGGGTGCACTCGATCGCGCTCAGCGCCGCCCGCGTTCGCGTACTTGCCAAGTCAATCGAACCCACCCACAAGTAGGAGCACCCGACCAGAGCTGGCACCTAGCCGTCTCACCCGTTCGTCAGCAAGGCCGAGTACGCTGACGGTGTGGTATCGGCCCGGGTACGGTTCGATGACCGTGTGGTCCACGCTGCTCGTACTGATCTTGATCGGCGTCGTCGCGGCTGCCATCAGGATCTCGATCGACTGGCGGAACGTCGCCGCGGGCACTGTGCCACCCGAGGACTCGTACGACCACCGGTACGCGCTGCATCCAGTCCTCGCCTACACCCACATCCTTCCCGGGGTCATCTTCCTGCTGGGTGCCCCGCTACAGCTCTCCCGTCGCTTGCGCCAACGGCACATCGTGTTGCACCGCCGGATCGGTCGGGTCTTGGTTGCAGCCGGCGTCACGGCGGGGATCCTCGCGATCGTGTTCGGAACGCTGTTTGCCTTCGGTGGCCCACTGGAGACGAGCGCCACGGTCCTGTTCGGCGGGTACTTCGTGACCGCGCTGGTCACCGCGCTCATCGCCATCAAGAAACGCGATGTCGCCCGCCACCGACGGTGGATGATCCGAGCGTTTGCGATCGGCCTCGCCATCGGCACGATCCGGATCTGGATTGGACTGTTCCAGGCACTCGGCGTTCTGTCGTTTCAGGACAGCTTCGGCCCCGCGTTCTGGCTGTCCTTCGTGTCGCACGCGCTTGCGGCCGAGGTCTATCTGACGAAGCGCCCGCGCGTGAGAACGGCGCAGGTCGTTTGATACCGCCCGATCGTCGTGCGACCCGATGGATCACGGGGTTCCTCCCTACCTTCACAACGACGACCTCATGACCGGAGCGAGCCACCATCTAACGACCTGCGCGATGCACTTCTCCGCCAACGGGTGCGAGTTGGCTCGCCGTTTAGCGAGGGTTGGCGCTGCCCCGTATACCGACCGACAGGCGGTGCGGGCGAGTCAATCGTGCCCGAGCCAGATTTCGCACCAGCTTGCCATCTGTCCCGCGCGCCAACCGGCTGGCTGCGGATCCTCCCCGATCAGGTCGTAGATGCTGTACCCGTAGCCTGCGACGTTGTCGTCGTACAACGCTGGGTCCAAGCAACCCGTGCCACCCGCGAGGATGATCTCGTTCATAAGCGTGCTCACGGCATACCCGCCTCACTCTGGATCAACTCGCCAAACATGCGGTGGGGATGCGATTGCGTCACGCCGCTCGTTGCCTGGCCGGGATTGAAGGACGGCGAGCACGCAGCTGACCATGGCCATAGAGGGATGGTGGCTGCGCGTCGCATTCCACCGGACGGATCGGCCCGGTGCGGGCGCGGGCTTAACGGAACTCTCCAATGCCGGACGGACGGCAGGACGAGGCACCAGCTCGGAGGCCGGGCCTGTGCCGGTCAAGCGCGTGTCGAGCAGTTTGAGTCACTGACAGATCGCGAACGGCCGCGGTCGGGCCCTCCCGCGGGCAGCAACCGTGAGTCCAATGATCTCAGCCGTCGTCGATGTCAACGGCCGCCGGGTTCTGCGGCTGCAACGGGTGCATCATGTCCGCCCGCGTCATGTGCTTATGCGACATCGGCTATGTCGCTGACAATGTGTCCAGGGTGAAGCAACATCGCCGTGCCGCGGCCGCATCGCAGAACTTATCTTCGCCTGAAGGGTGGTGCGCTCGACGGGATCCTAGATGGGAGTGCGCGTAGGCATCCGTCTTCGTTTGCCCTCGGCCGGTTCTTACGTTGGACCGGACAGACCCGCGCACACCACCACCCCCACGCCCGGGTTGGTGTGTCCGGTCGTGGGGTGGTGGTGGGTGGTTAGGAGGTGAGGTCGGCGAAGGCGAAGAAGTCGCGGATCGTGACGATCGGGTCGCCGTTTGCGAGTTTGACGCCTTTGGAGGGGTCCCAGCCGTCGTTGACGTTGAG
>DASVPU010000149.1:0-3213 GCA_036389475.1 Solirubrobacteraceae bacterium | reverse complement strand
CTTCGTCGTCAAGCAGCCCTTCGACGCGGACGCGGCCGGCGTACGGCAGGAGGCGGCGGTGCTCAAGCGGTTGCGGGCCGCCAACCCACGGCTCGCGGCGCGGCTGCCCGTGCCGGTCTCCTACGACCGCGCCGCCGGCGTCCTGGTGTTCGAGGCCGCCCGCGACGCGCAGGATCTTGGCGACCGGCACGCGCGGGGCCGCTTCTCGTGCGCGCTTGCCGCCCAGGTCGGAACGGCGCTCGCGCTGTTGCACGCGACGCCGCCCGCGGCGCTCGGCGACGAGGTAACCCGTTGGAATCCCAGCTGGGCTCTGCAGTTGCACCGCCCAAGCCTGCAGGCCGCCCACCACATGACGGGCGCCGCGAGCGAGCTCGTCAAGGCGATCCAGCGATGCGAGGAGCTGTGCGCGGCCCTGGACGAGTTGCACGCCTCAGGGCAGGACGGCACGCTGATCCATGGCGACATGCGCTGGGAGAACGTCCTCATCGCTCGCGCGACCGCAAGCGGAGCCTCACGGCGGTCGCGCATGCTGCTCGTCGACTGGGAGTCCGCCGGGCGCGGCGATCCGAGCCTCGACCTCGGCACGTTCTTCGGCGAGTACCTGCACTCCTGGCTGCGGTCGATTCCGATTGTCGATCCGACGGAGCCGGGTCGCCTGCTTGCGCACGCCGGCCGCCCGCTGGCGCGCATGCGCCCGGCGCTGAGCGCGTTCTGGCTGTCGTACGCGCATAACAGCCCGGCATCGACCTACGAGCTTCGTCGTCTCCTACGCGGCGCCGCGTCTTGGGCGGCGGTGCGCGTGCTGGCATGCGCCTTCGAGGACAGCCTGTCGCGTCACGAGCTTCGTGGAAGCGCGCACATCGCGCTACAGCTGAGCCTGAACATCTTCCAGCGCCCCGACGAGGCGATCGCGCGCCTGCTCGGCATTGACGGGACATGAGCGCGACGGTGACCATGTTCCGCGACCAGGTCGCGGATGCGCTGCGCGCCGTGTGCGTCACGTCGCCCACGTCATTCGCCTGGTTCGGCCGGCCGTCGCCGCGACTCAAGCGCGCCGTGCGGTCGCAGCTCGCGCCGCCCGCCGCGCGCCAATACCTCGTCGCGCGGCTCGAGCAGGAGCTCTATGGATCGTTCTACCTGCGCGGGCTGCCACGCCCGCAGTCCCCTCACGACGGCCTCGCGGATGGTGCCGATGCGGTGTTCGTCGCAGCCCTGTCAGCCGCCAACGCCGGCACGGGAGGATGGGGTCATCGGTGGCGCGTCGTCGAGGTCTCCGAGGATGGCGCGGTGGTTGCCGAGCGCGACGGCCTGCGGTTGCGGATTGATGCTGCAGACCACCGGCCGGCCGCTGACGGCCCGCTCGCGCCTGGAGCCTTCGTCAGCGCCCGCTTGCCCAAGGAGATGCGCACCGTGTCGCCGGGCTTCTATTTCGCCCGCGGGGACGCAGACGGCGCGGGCGATCCGGCGGCGATCGAGGTTCGTCTGTACTTCAACCTCACGCAGGCTGGCGCGGTGCCGCTGCTCGCGGCCGCGACGCGGCTGCTCAACGAGCAGCGGTTCGCGTTCAGCATCAAACTCGTCAACCATCCAGGGCGCTACTCGCGCTGTGACGCCGGCGTGCTGTACCTCGAAGACGGCGCTTTTGCTCGCGCGCGGCCCGCGCTGCGGGCGCTTGTCAAACTGTGCGCGCCGCATCTGCGCATCGAGACGCCGGCGCTTACGAAGCCGCTGGCGCCTGGGGTGGGCATCGGCGAGCACCGGGCCGAGCTGGGCACGAGCTTCGGCATCGGTCGCTGCAGGCTGATCGCCGAGGGGATCGCCGACGCGTACGAGCAGCGCCTGACCAAGCTCACCGATCGCGTGGATGCCGTGGCGCGGAGCTTTGCTCGCAGCGGCATGGAGCTCGACCTGCCCTATCTCGTGTCGGGTGCTCGCGATGACTACGTCCTATGAGTTCATCGACGTTGCCGCCGCGCTCGCCGTGCGCCTCGCGGACACGGCCATCTGGCACGGAGAGCGCTGCAATTGGATCGGCGTCGTCCCGCGCGATCCCGCGCGAACCCAGGGCCGCAAGATGCTCGAGGCGCTCGGTCCAGACCTATACGGCGGCACGGCCGGCATCGCGCTCTTCCTCGCGGAGGCGGCAGCGACGCTCGGCGACGATCATCTGCGCACGGTCGCACGCGGCGCGATTCGCCACGCACTGGAGCATGCCAGAGACGCCGACGGCGACGGCCTGCACCAAGGCGCGCCGGGGATCGCCTACGCCGCGGCGCGCGTCGCGATCGCGTTGGACAGCGAGTTCGCGCTGTCCGGCGCGCGTGAGGTTCTAGACGACTGGTGGGTCCAGCGTGATGTCGCCACCGAGTGGGACGTGATCGGCGGCTGCGCCGGGACCGTGAGCGCGCTGGTCACGCTCTCTCATCTGATGGAGGATCCAACGCTCCTGCAGAGAGCCACGATCGCCGGCGACGAGTTGATCGCCGCGGCGGTGGGTTCCGACGACGGCATGCTCTGGCCCGATCCGACTCGCGCGTCCGTGCACGGCCTGTGTGGTTTCTCGCACGGCGCCGCGGGTATCGGCCATGCGCTGATCGAGCTCTGGGGGGCGACTGGACAGGCCCGGTTCCGCGACGTCGGCGTCGGCGCGTTTGACTACGAGCGCTCGTGGTTTGAGCGACGCGAGGGGACGTGGCCGGACCTGCGGGAGATCCAGCGCCGGGCAGGCCACGATGCACCGGCGCCCGTGTCACCGACCTGGTGCCACGGAGCACCGGGGATTGCCGTGTCGCGCCTGCGGGCTGCGCGGCTCCTGGAGTCCGAGACGGTTCGCCGCGATGCGCACGCGGCGCTCTCGCTGACCCGCCGGCACGTCTCAGAGCTGAGCTCGCGAGCGCACGACGACTTCAGCCTGTGCCACGGTGCCGCCGGTGCCGCCGACGCACTGCTGTACGGAGCCGACGCATCCGGGCTCGCCGAGCGCATTGGGCAGGTCGGGATCGAGCGCCACCACCGCTCGGCCTCGGGCTTTCCGTGCGGCATCCCCGACGGGGAAACCCCCGGCCTGTTCATCGGCCTTGCGGGCATCGGCCTCTTTTACCTACGCCTTTCGGATGCGGGCATCCCGACCGCGCTCGTAGTTCACAGGTAATTAGCCTTGACAGCGTGCTACGCCCACGCCTAGAGTCAAACTTTCGTCCTATTGACAGGAGA
>DASVPU010000148.1:0-5221 GCA_036389475.1 Solirubrobacteraceae bacterium | reverse complement strand
GTTCCGATCCGCGGTTGGCAGAGCGGCGTCGGTGGCTGTCCCAATGTTGGTGGCATCTGCATGGCCTGCACGATGCCGGGCTTCCCCGACAAGTACATGCCGTTCATGGACGAGGACCCCAAGGCGAAGCTGTCATCGACGGCAGCCAAGTTCACCTACGGTCCGCTGCTGCGCTACTTCCGCGAGCAGTCGATCAACAGGGTCGGCGACAAGGAGCCCGAATGGCGCCATCCGCGGCCCGAGGTCACGACGGGCTTCACGCCCACCTGGTAGGTGTCGCGGCGGCAGCCGTCCTGCGCAGGCTCACCGCAAAGCACGACGAAGCGCGCCGTGAACGGCACGTGGCGGTGCCGATGACGAAGGGACATCGGTGCCGCCGCACCGCTTGACGCGTTCATCGTGAGGGGTTCATGCAGCTGGTCCGGAGGCTTGGGAATACAGCAGCGACCCAGGAGTCGTGAGGGTTTCGCCGGTCTCCAAGAGGGTCTTCAACCCGGAGAGGATCTGAGGCCAGCCGCCGTAGATCTGGTTGTTGGTGTCCTTGCGCAACTGGTCGTGGGTGACGGTCAGCCGGCAGGAATCGCCGATCGGCTCGATGTCCCAGGTGACCCTCGAGGCTCCCTCGCGTTGTACGTCCTCGCTCCACAGGGCCCTGAAGCTCTGGACGAGGCGCCGAGGAGGATCGACTTCCAGGTTCTCCCCCGCGGCAACCTGGACGCCGCTCTTGTGGACAGCCTCATAGCCGGAGCCGGGTGCCCAGTCAGAGGCGACGCCGACGCCGAAGTTGTACTGCCGCCTCATCTCGGTGTCGGTGATCGCCTCCCACAGGCGCTCTGGCGTCGTCTTGATGTAGATCTCGAACACTTTCTCCATCAGTCCTCCTCGTTTGCGCTTGAGCTCGCTGAGCGTCGCGGCCCAGGTGCTTCGTCACGCCCAAGCGCGTCATCGGCGCCCGCCGCTCCAGCGACCTGAGCGTCTGCCCGTCGTCCTCGAACAGCTCGTTGAGCAGGCTGCGTCGCATCGCGTCAAATCGGCGAGGGGGTGAATACCGCGTCCACGGGGGCATAATACGTGACCTTTTCGTCACCTGTCAAGCGGAACTTCCCTATCCGTCGAGGCTAGAATTGAACCCATGACGCTCACCACCACGGGTATGGTTCCGCTCGGTTACGGGAAGTTCGTCCGTGCCGACGAGATCGTCGCACTCGTTCCAATCGAAGAAGGCGACCGTGGCGACGGACGACGTACGTACGTGCACACCGAAGGACTGCTCGAGCCGCTCGTCGCCTCTCGATCAGAGAAGGCGATCCTCGCCGACATGGACAGGGCGCTAACAGCGCCCGACGCGCCGCACCGCCGGCGCCTGTTCGCCCGGCGCCTGCCTTACGAACCGCGCCGGCGCCAAGACGCGTAGACCCCGCTTAGAGCGACCTGCGCCGGGTAGCCGGGGCCAGCCGAGTTGCTCCATCGTCCGCGGGCCGATGATGGCGGCCGTGACGACCCAATGGCGGACGACAAACGCGAGTGCCATGTGGATCAGCGAGATCCCTGCGTCGTCCGGCTGCTCACAGACGAACCGGCCCGTGAGGAACATCCGTACGAAAAGTCCCGCTAACGGTCGTAGGCTCGCCCACGCGGGAGAACGCGCTGCACGACGATCAGCTTCGAGTCGGCGTCCCGTGTGAAACGAACGCGCCAATCGCCGACGCGGACACGCAGCTCCATGGTGCCTGTGAGTCGGCGAACGTCGAGCGCGGGATCTCGGGCCGCGAGACGTTCGATCACGCTCAGCACGCGATCTCTGACCTGCGGGTCGAGCGCGCGGAGGTCTCGCCGAGCGCGGGGCGTGAACGCAACGCCCCAAGTCTCATCGGTCACGCGGAACGATGCCCGAACTCGCGCTTGATCTCGTCGAGTGAGATCAGTGGGGCGCCGGCGGCGATCTCGTCACGGGCCTCCTGAACGGCGGCCTCCTCCTGCTCTGAGATCTTCTCATCCTCTTCAGGGAGCGCGTCAAGCCAGCGCGCGACGTCGTCGCCGCGGCGCGCGGTGATCAGCTGCAGGGCCTCGTCCGCTTCCTGGTCGGAGAGTTCATCGACGAGCTGATGCAGGCGCTCACGTGTCGTCATCAGCTCGAACTCCTCGCGTTGGTCGCCGTTGCTTGGGTGGCGATGGTATTGCGCGCGATCGCGCGATAGACGGTCGAGCGAGCAACGCTGAACAGCTCGGCGAGCTGACTGCTGGTGTGCTCGCCCGCCTCATAGAGCTTGACGAGGTGCGCCTCCTGGCTTGGGCTGAGCTTCGGCTTCTTGCCGCGTAGCCGGCCCTTCGCGCGCGCAACCTTCATTCCCTCGCGCGTGCGCATCCTGATCAGGTCAGACTCGAACTCGGCGACCATCGCCAGCACGTTGCACAGCAACCTGCCGACGGATCGGTCAGGTCGTGGATCGACCCGGCGAGAGAGAGCTTGACTTCGCGCTCGGTCAGCTCCTTGACGATGTCGCGCGCGTCGGCTAGCGAGCGCGCGAGCCGATCGAGCTTGGTCACGACGAGCGTGTCGCCATGGCGGCACGCCGCCATCGCCTGGTGCAGCCCGGGCGGCTCGCGATTAGTGCCGGTCAAGCCATGATCAACATAGACGCGGTCTGTCGTCACGCCGAGGGCTTCGAGGGCGTCGCGCTGGGCCGTGCGATCCTGCTCATCGGTTGAGACGCGCGCGTATCCGATCAGCAGGCTAGGCATCCTCCCGACTGTAGCGTTTGAGCCCCCCTCATCGCGAATCTCACCGGGCGGGTCTTACGGGACACCAGCCCGTCAACAGCGCCGAGGGCGCCCGATTTCCCGCCGGCTGTGTCGGTAGCCGTTCCTCAGTCGGGATGGGACCGGCGGCCTCCAGATGCCGCGATCGAACGGCCGAAGACGTGGGCTTTGGCCGAATTCGGTCATGGCCGCCAAAGCGCCAGGTATGCGGCTGAAAGGCCGTCCGATGCGAGACGGCTCAGACGCTCCACGACCGTGTTGGCGAGCTCCCCCTGCCCCGCCAGCACCTCCGCCGCCAGGATCGCCA
This sequence comes from Solirubrobacteraceae bacterium, assembly GCA_036389475.1. Classification (GTDB taxonomy): domain Bacteria; phylum Actinomycetota; class Thermoleophilia; order Solirubrobacterales; family Solirubrobacteraceae; genus CADCVQ01. The sequence goes on along the minus strand of DASVPU010000148.1, from coordinate 2,154 downwards.
CGAAGCTGTCGTCGGTGCCCGCGATCTCGGTGAGTCGGGCCGTGATGGTGGCGTACGGTCGGCAGCTGGACGCCACCTCGATAACAGGCTGCTGGTCGCCGTCACGGACCGAAGGCTCGGAAAGCCGCTCCGCTAGCAGCGCAGCGAGGCGTCGGCCGGCAGGGAGCGGCTTCAGCGCGCGCAGTCGCTCGAGCACCGCTTGGCGGTAGGGATCAAAGCGTCCTCGGCCTGTGGCGTTGAGCAGTTCGTTCAGCGCGCGGTTGAGGAGCGCGTCGACGAGACGTGGCTTGGCGGGGATGTCATCGGCGAGCGAGCGCAGCGCGAAGCGAAAGTCCCGTCCGAGCAGGTCCTCGTGCGCTGTTGGTGTGAAGCCGAGGTCGTGCGCTTCGTCGCTGTCGGCAAGCAGCGCGGTCGTGATGAGATCGTCTAGGTCGTCGACGTGCTCGTGCCCAACAAGGGCGAGCGCGAGCAGGATCGGCTCGTCGTAGCGCGTGTCGTGCAAACGTCGTCTGATGTTGATCGGCCGGTCGCGCACTCGGGCTGGGAACGCGAGCGCGCGGCCCGCGTAGAACTCTTCGAAGGTAAGGTGCGGAAAGCCCCAGCGGCCGTGTGCGCGTTCGACCAGCAGCCCGCAGTGCTGGTCGATCTGCTTGACGAACTCGAGCATGCCCGCACCCGTCTCGGTGCTCGCCGGATCGGCCGCTTCCAACACGCGGTCGTCCCACTGCTGGCGATTGAGGTCCGCCACAGGGGTCCGAGGAGGCCGAGCAGGTCGCGGAGCGTGGCGGTGCCTTCGGGGCGCTGGGCGTGCATCCAGTCGGCAAGCCGCGTGAGCCACTGGGTGAGGTGGCGCTCGTCGGGCAGCTCGCTGTCGGGGACCCCCTGGTTGGCGCGCCACGCATGCCCGAGCGCATCGACGACCGCCTTGTAGGCATCGACGCGCCGCTTCGGCAGCGCACCAGTCGTGCGGTGCACGAGCAGCAGCGCGGTCAGCAGCAGCGGGTTAGCTGCCAGACGCCGGATGCCCGGCGTGCGCGCGAACGCGTCGAGCAGCTCGCCGACCGTCCGGTCGGCGTCCTGGCGCACGAGCGCGTTGGCCTTCTCCGGCGCCTCGCGACGCTCAATCCCGGGGACATAGCCGCGTAGAAACCGCTCGATCGCGGTGTCATCCATGTCCAGCAGGCGCCACGCGGTGAACGTCGCCGGCAGCGGCGCGGCCGCGTACCCGGCGACCTGCTGCTGCACAACACGCGATTGCCGCTCGGGCGCTGCGCGATCGCGAAGCCCGCGATCGCGTCCACGACACGCGCGCGGTCACCTGCGGTAGCGACTTCGTCGAGTCCGTCGATCAGCACCAGGCAGCGACCTGCCTTCAGCCGCGTCGCGATCAGGCCACGCAGCCGCGCCGGGTCGACCGGACATTCCAGTCGGTCAAGCAGATACGTCGCGATGAACGCACCGAGGCCGCGCTCGCGATCACGATGGCGAGCGAACTCTCCGGCCCGAACGTAAACGGCAAGCGCGTGCGACCGAGCATGCCGTCGACGATCGCGCGCGCATCCAGCAGCGCACGCGCGTGCTGCAGCGTCACGTACTGAAGCAGCGTTGTCTTACCGCTACCCGGTTCACCCAACACGAGCGCCTCATCGACGTTGCGTAGCGCCTCGAGCACGGCGACGGGCTGTGCGGCACCAGCCGAACCGGCGGCGTGCCCCGCCTCTACGCGATCAAGCTCCGCCTCATAGTCCTCATCGGTCAGCTCTCCCGCACGCAACCGCTCGGCGAGCAGCACGCGCTGCTGCTCCTCACGAGTGCCCCACCGCTCACTGGCCTGACGCTCACGCACCGCGCGTGCCGGCACATACACGTCGTCCAGGCGCAGCTGCACGTGCCGGGCCGTCCCGATGCCCGCCGTCTGGACATACCTGAAGCGCTCCACGAGCCAGCCGGCGAGCTCCCGCTCGTCGGCGTCAGCGGCTCGCACCGCGCGTGCGGATGTCACCTCAGCCAACCGCGTCCGAAACGCCGCTTGGCCGCTCAACTCCCTGGTCAGGTTCCCAAGGAACACCTCGAACGACACGACGAGCGGTCCGTCAGAGCTGCGATCGGCGCCCGCGGCATGCGCGAGCTCGCGCGCATCCGCGCCCTCGCCGG
>DASVPU010000147.1:0-13570 GCA_036389475.1 Solirubrobacteraceae bacterium | reverse complement strand
TGCGGATCTCGCTCCGGTCAACATCGAGCCGCCATCCCCTACATCGGCAGGTGACTCTCAACAACAACGCCACGAGTGCGCTGCATGCGCTGACCCAGCGATGCGGTGATCGCCCGGCGTCAGAGCGTCACGAGCTCGCGCGGCGTGATCCACATGCGCCGCTCATCGCCCTCGCGCACAACGGTGAGCTCGATCCGGCGACCGATCATCTCCTCGGTCATGAGCCGATGCAGGTCGTCGACGCCGCGCAATGCGACGCCGGCGGCCTCGATGAGCAGATCCTCGGGCCGAAGGCCCGCCTGCGCGGCGGGCGAGCCCTCGACGACCTCCACGACCTCGATGGCGCGATCACGGCCGAGCCGAGCGACGACCCGCGGCGGCAGCGGCCGCGCGCCGCCGCCGATTCCGAGGTAGGCCCGCCGCACGCGACCGTCAGCCATCAGCGACGCGATGATGCGGCGCGTGTTGTCGTCGATCGGAACCGCGAGCCCGAGCCCGATCCCGGCCACGGCTGTGTTCACGCCGACGACGCGGCAGCGGCCGTCGACGAGCGCGCCGCCGGAGTTGCCGGGGTTCAGCGCGGCGTCGGTCTGGATCACGTTGTCGACGACCCGCTGCGCGCTACCCGAGCGAACCGGCAGCGAACGGCCGAGAGCAGAGACCACGCCGGCGGTGACCGAGCCGGCGAAGCCGTGGGGATTGCCGATCGCGACGACGAGCTGGCCCACGCGCAGCCTCGACGCGTCACCCAGCACGGCGCTGACGAGGTCGCTCGCCTCGGCGCGCAGCACGGCGAGATCGGAGAGGGAGTCGCTGCCGACGACCGCAAACGGGATCTCACGGCCGTCGACGAACGATGCGACGCCATCCGCTGCCGAACCCTCGACGACGTGCGCGGAGGTGACGAGGAAGCCATCCGGGGCCAGGACGAACGCCGAGCCGCCACCGGCGACGCGTCGCCCGCCACGCACGCGGCGGAAGACCTTCAGGTTCGCGACCGACGGCGCGAGCTCGCGCGCGACAGCGGTGACGACGGTCGAGTACGCATCGAGCGCCTCGCCGTCCGATGGCCAGCCAGACGGCGCGACCGGCTCCCCGGCAGGACCGTCGACGAGGAGAACGTTGCTCATGCAACGGAATCTACAGATCGCGCGTAGCGTTCAATATTGCATGCCTCGTGAAGGCCTCTCGCACCGGGTACCGTGGACGCGTGAGCCGCCGCCGTGTCCTGCTGGGAGTCGCAGTCGTCGCCGTCGCCGTCGGTGCCGCGCTTGTCCACCGGCTCGTTACGCCGGTGCCGTCGTAGGTCCAGCCAGTCCACTGCATCGCCGGCGCGCTCCACCTTTGGCCCGATTACACTGCCGCCCCGTGTCCACTCGCGCCGCGCGCGTCACCGCTGCGGTGGCGGTTCTCCTGACCGCTCCTGCCCCGGCCGCCGCCAAGCGTGAGTCGTCGTTCGTACTGTCCGGGTACCGCGTGGAGCACAGGCTGAGCGTTCAACTCGACGCCGATGGCCGACCCGATCGCGCGCTCGTGCTGCGACGCAAGAAGAAGCTCGGTGCGGGGATCTCGGACCGGCGCCTCGTCGTACTGCGTAGCGACCGATCCGGTGGTTACTCGACGGCGGGCGAGGGACGCAGGATCCTGCTGTGCTCGTCGTGCGGCGGCGCGTTCTTCGGGACGCTCGATGCTCCGGTGAGGCTCTCCTCGAAGGACACGACGCTGATCGTCAAGCAGAGCTTCGGCTCGCGCACCGTTACCGAGCAGACCTTCCGTCTGGCCCTGCGACAGGCCGGCGCTCAGCTCATCGGCTACGACGAGCTCGAGCGCGACCGCGCCACCGGCGCCTGGACCTCCAGGAGCACCAACCTGCTGACACGCGTGCGCATCACCGAGCAGTACCGCCCTGGCCGCAGGATCGTGCGCAAGACGTCAAGCCTCGACGTGGAGCCGATCATGCTGTCGCGGGTCGATCGCGACCATCCGCTGCGCGGCTCGCCTGGCCAAGGGCACTCGGCGACGCGCTCGTAGACCGACAGCGATCAGCGGCGCCACGGCACGGCGATGAACGATGTTCACCCCTCCGTGACGCCCACAGGGCATGCCCTTGATCCGAACGCATGCACATCGCCGGCACATCGTGGCGCGCCGCTGGTTCAGCAAGGACCATCGCGACTTTCAGACGCTCGGGCACCTGACCGCCTGGTGGTCACGCCGCTCACGGCCGGGGATACGCCAGGCGGTGCTCGAGCAGCGCACCGCAGCGGCCCACCTTCCAGCCCTCAGCCGGATCGTCGCAGTGCGCCGCGAGGACGCCGTTGTCTATGTCGAGTTCCAGGCCCGCTGCGTCACCTTCGACGGGAGGCCGCTGGCACTCGCGCGAGACGCAGCCGGTGCGGCACTGGGCGCCACCGATGCAAGCCAAGCTGCGAGCCTCCGCGCCGAAAGACGGACCTGGACCGTGACGCTGGCGTTGAACTGACGCGTCGCTACTCCAGCGCGTCCTGCGGAACCACGTAGTAGATCTTGGTCGGCGCCTTCGGCCGCAGGCTCGGCCCCGGGCTCCTCACGCCAAAGGACTTGTCGGGATAACCGCCGTGCGCCCGGACCCACTCCAGCACCTCGTCGGGATCACCGCCGGCGTCCTCGATCTTGTCCTTCATGATCGCGACCGTGCCGGCAGGGTTGCCGAGGAACATCGCCGGAGCGATGCCGGCGAGCAGGGTTGCAATCGGATCTTTGCTCTTCTTCGACACGGCGCGCGAGGATACCGATGTCGGCATGCCACCATTCACATCCATGAGCGAAGACGAAACCACCGCGGCCGCACCGCCCCTGACCCTCAAGCCGCCGTCTCCGTCGCTGGAGCTCGCCCTGCGCCCGCCGGAGCCGGTGCCGGTCGTTCAGGAGGAGCAGGCCGAGGGCATGATGCCGGTCGCCGCCGAGCGTCAGGCGCAACTGCGTGCGATGGCCGACGCGTATGTCTCCGATCTCGAGGCGCTCGCGCCCAACAGCCCCGAGCTCGCAGCGAAGATCGACGAGATCAGCCAGGTCGGCGCCGACGAGCTGACGGCCTCGTCGAGCGTGACGAACCGCATGCTGGAGCGACCAGGCTCGGCGCTGGCCGGCACCTCGGGCAAGTCCGACGCCGGCGCTCAGGCCAAGGTCGGCAAGTCCCTGTCGGAGCTGCGCGCGACCGTCGTCGAGCTCACCCCGAACCGCGCAGACCTCGAGGGCAAGCGCAAGGTCCTCGGCTTCATCCCTGGCGGCAGCCGCATCGAGCGCTACTTCGATCGCTACAAGTCAGCGCAGTCTCAGCTCGACCTCATCACCAAGGCGCTCGCAGCAGGTCAGGACGAGCTGCGCAAGGACAACGCCGCGATCGAGCAGGAGCGGGCGAACCTCTGGGGTCTCATGGGCGAGCTCAGTGAATACGCCGTTCTGCTCGGCCAGCTCGACGAGGGCGTCGAGCGCCGGCTGGCGCAGCTGGAGACAAGCGATCCGCAGCGCGCGACGGCATTTCGATCGGAGGTGCAGTTCGCCGTGCGCCAGCGCCGCCAGGACATCCTCACACAGCTCGCGGTCGCCGCCCAGGGCTACCTCGCGATGGACATGGTCAAGCAGAACAACGTCGAGCTCATCAAGGGCGTCGAGCGCGCGCGCACGACGACGCTCTCGGCGCTTCGCACCGCGGTCATCGTCGCCGAGGCGCTGACGAACCAGAAGCTCGTCCTCAACCAGATCACGGCCCTCAACACGGCGACGTCGGACGTCATCGCCGCCAACGCCGCGATGCTGCGCCAGCAGTCGGCGGAGATCCAGAAGCAGGCCGCGTCCTCGACGATCGACATCGCCAAGCTCGAGCAGGCGTTCACCGACGTCTTTGCGACCATGGACTCGATCGACACGTTCCGTAGCGAGGCGGTGAAGTCGATGGCCCAGACCGTCTCGGCGCTCGAAGGACAGCTCGCCAAGGCAAAGCCGTACCTCGAGCGCTCAGCCGGGCCGGACCGCGACGACAAGCCCACACTCGGCGCCTAAGATCGAGATAGCGGCGTCCCGCCGCACCCGTCATGTGGAAGTCCGTCTTCAAGCGCGATCGTCCGCCCGCACCAGACCAGGCGCCGGCGATCGCCGTCCCGGCCGAGCCCTTCGGCGAGCGCATGAAGGCGAGGCTCGAAGAGATCGGCTGGATTGCGCGACGGGCCGGTGATCGGCTGCCGATCGCCGCGCTACCGCAGCTGGGCCGGATCGAGGATGTGCTGCGTCCGCTCCTGGATCATCTCGTGACCAACCCGCCGTCCGTGGACGAGGAGATCGCGGTCCAGGCGATGCTCACCGACTACCTCCCTACGACGTTAGGCACGTACATCGGGATGAACCGCCAGTTCGCCGAGAAGCCCCGCACCGACGGCCGCACGCCAGGAGACGACCTCCTCGACCAGCTCGTCATGCTCGAGGGCGCGGTGCAGGAGCTCAGCCTGGCCGTCTACGCCCACGACGCTCAACAGCTGGCCACGCACGGGCGCTTCCTCAGCACGAAGTTCAGCGGCTCGGATCTCGACTTGTGACTGCGGCGGCCGTCAAGCTCGTCCGCGGCTCCAACACATCGCTCAGCGAGCTGCTCCCGATCCTCGGGACGGTGGTCGTCGGCTTCGGATGGAAGGTGATCGAGGGTAAGGGGCCGATAGCGGAGATCGTGCCGTCGGCGATCGTCTGCGACACCGCCGGGCTCGCGCTCTCCGACGAGCACCTCGTGTTCTTCAACCAGCTCGCGACGCCGGACGGCGCGGTGGAGTACGCCGAGGGTGACGAGGAGCAGATCGAGGTCGACCTGGCGGAGATCCCGGAGGACGTCGACAAGATCGTGTTCGTCGTCTACGCCGACCCGGATCTGCGCCATCCCGGCAACTTCGGCGCCGTCCGCAACGCGTACTTCCGCATCTGCGATCGCAGCGGTGCCGAGATGGTTCGCTATGACATCGAAGACAGCTCTGACATCGACGTGACCGCGATGATCTTCGGTGAGATCTATCGCCACAGGGACACGTGGAAGGTCCGCGCGGTCGGACAGGGCTACAAGACCGGGCTGAAGGGCGTCGCGAAGGACTTCGGCGTGACGATCTGACGATGGCGTTCAGCCGGACCGCCCCGCGCCATGAGATCACCTACCTGCGACGCCGGCCGAAGGTGGGGGAGAGGCCCGCGACGCCGCCAGCGTCTGCGTCGACATCTCTCTCGCTCGGGCGCGCCGTTCAACGGAGACCCAAGATCGCCCTTCCGCCGGTCCGGCGCGTGGCCGGCCGGGCCATCCTAAGCGGCGATGCACCGGCGGTCACGCTCAATCGCCGCCAGTCGGCGATCGGCTCGTTCGCGTTCGACCTCCACGGCGGCGCCGGAAGCGCGCTCAGCTGCGCGTGGGAGTTGGGCGACGGCGAAGCCGGACTCGTGTCTACCGCGCTGGACGTGCGCGTCTCGCCGGAGTTCGGCCACCGGCCGATCGTGCAGCTCGACAAGGAGCAGCTCATCATCGGCCTGCGCCACGTGCGGCGGCTGCGCCGCCTGCTGCTCCTGGCGAGCGGCCTGGAGGACAGCAGGCCGGCGCGCCTGATCGGCGAACTGCACGACGAAGGCACCGTCGAGAGCTCTCACACCGCGATCGCGCCGGTCGTCGCCGCACTGGCCGTCTACCAGGTGGACGGCGAGCTGGTCATCCGGCGCGAGGACTTCGGCTTTGCCTCGACCGAGGCGGCAGCAGCCGCCTACGGCTTCTCGCTGACCTGGCTGCCGCCGGTCGGTCGCTGATCATTGGGGCGCTTGGCGGACTTGCGACGATGGCGCAACACCCCCTGTGAATTGGAAACCAGCCGACACATCGCTCGCAGCGCGTCAGTGATGAATGCATTTCGGCGTCAGCCTGCGCACCAGGCACAGCTCGGTTCTCCGGCTCCCGGACGCCGACGCGCAGATCGCGGACCAGCAGACGCGCCACGTCCTGGCCAAAGCCGTTGCACACACGACGCGCAGCACGTGCGTTTCTCGATGCCCAAGGGCATGCAATATGCCGAACCAGCTACCCGTGCGTTCGCAGGCGCTCCGATAAGCCCGTGCAGTCGCCGACATCGGCGCGCACACGGAAGGCGAAGACCGGCAGCTGGTCACTCCGCAAGAGCAGTGCGAAGGGGCCCCAGCTGCTCGACCTCGCTGGACAGCCACGCCGCACTGTCGGCAGTCCTGCTGAGGTTCTTGTCCAGCGATCAGCGCGCGCGCCTCAGGCTCCATCCACGTCGTCACGAAGGTTGCGCCCCGCCGCGCGCGCCGGCTGTCCGTTCGCGTCGACGTTTACGGCTGAGTGCACGGGGAAGCCCAAATGTAAGGCAATCTCTCCACGACACGAGGAGGTTTCTCGATGCCCTGGGATGAGCGCAGGCCCCGCAATTCCGGTGTGTTTGTCCGCGACGCAAGCAGTACGTCCAGGCGTTCTTGCGCAACGTGAGCTGGAGTACCTCAAACGTTCGCTGACGTAGGCGGCTCTACAGAAGCACAAACGCGCGTCCGCTGGGGCCAGAGACTGACCGTGAGGCGTCCATCCGAGGGCATTCCCCTGAGCCACCGGGTGGGCGGCCGTCACGGCCCACGGCCGTAGACCGTTACGCGGCGATCGTTCGCGCTGCGGCGACGACTCAAAGCGCTGGACTGCGCGTACGGTTGCCCGCAGCGTTGCTGGGTCGCTGGCCATGCCGCAATGTGAGGATTCGACCTCGATGTTGATGCCGTCAGGGTCGAGGCAGGCGCGCCAGTCGGCGACGCCGTCACGACGTGAGAACAGCGAGACTGCTCCAACGCCAGACGGCAGCGGAGCCCGAACGTCTTGGTCGTATCCGCGGCAGCATTCGTGCGACCCATCGCAAGCGAATCGCATCAGCCCCGGAACACCAAGACTCCCAAGCGCGGCCAGCGTCATGAGGTTGGCCCACAGCAGCGGGTGGACCGCGAGCTGGTCGCGGTGTGGAGCGCCGAGGGTTACCACGCCGCTGACAAGATCGGGTCGCTGCTGCGCTGTTGCGCGCGCGAGCAACCCGCCACGGCTATGCCCGACAAGTGCCACACGGCAGTTGTGAACGGCAGCAATTGCTTCGAGCCGTGAAAGCAGCTGCCGTACCACGGTGCCTGAGCAGCCGACGTTGCTGCGGATGTTGGAGCGCCAGACGGTCCACCCATGATCGTCCAGGGCGCGCGCTATGTGTTTCAGTGAATCGTCGCCGGCGAACAGACCAGGTACGAGTAGCACAGGCGCGCCGGCCGAGACCGGATCCGGCTGCTGCGGCGCAAGGCCGCCACGCAGCACGCTCATCACGAGGCTCGCGGCGCGGGCTTCGCGCCACAGTGGCGGGATCACCCGGCGCGGAAGCAGTGATCGCGCGGCACCGAACGCGCGCGGCGGAGCGCTCGCGAGCCTGAGGTCTGGTGGTGACGTCTTCTCGGGGTGGTGGGGCGCCGCGCCGATCGCACTGATCGGCGGATCCCCTTCGAGAAGCGTGAGCCCGCCGCGACCAGCGCGCTCGCGTCGTTCGATGCCAGGGCCAGCGAGAGGGTGTCGACGAGGCTCCATTGCAGAACTAAGAGCCGCTTCACCGCGCTCGCGATACATCCGCGGCCAGTATCTGCGGACGACCGTCAGGAACGGGTGAGGCCGAAGACGAACGCCATCGCCACGTCGGGCCGGCGCTTGACGATGCCGACCTTCGCCTCCCACGTCGCCCACCGCTCGAGCACCGTCCGGTCCAGTCGCAATTCTCGCGCATAGGTCGGCGCAACGGCGCGCAACTGTGCGCGCACGAGAGCCCGGTCGGCGCCTGCGGCGGCGTCGGCGATGCGCTCGACGGCGAGCTCCGGATGCGACAGCGTGTCGACAAGCCCGGCGGCGAGTGCGGCGAGGGCCGCTCGTACGTCGTTTCGCCGTGTGGCCAGCGTCTCGCGCGAGGTGACGACGAGCACCTCCGGATACGGCGGCGCGCCATAGTCCTCGACTTTGAAGGCGTGGACGGGCCGGCCGCGCTCGCGCAGCGCGATGCCCTCGGCGTTCCAGAAGGCCGGCACGGCGTCGACTCGCCGGGTCAGCAGCCGCTGGACCGCCGAGAAGCCGATCGTCACCTGCCGCACCGTGCCTGCGTCCGCGCCGTCGGCCTGCATGATGGCCTTCAGGAACGCCGGGTCAGACGGCAGCCCGGAAACGCCCACCGTCCGGTGCTCGAGATCTCGCGGGCGGCTGATGCCGGGCTGGGCCAGCAGCGCCGCGAGCGGCCGCCCGACGAGCGCCCCGACCGCGACGATGTCGGCACCTTTCTCGCGAGCAAGGGCCAAGTCGTGGATGTCCAGCAGCGCGAGCTGCGCCCTCCCGCTCGCCACGAGCTTGACGCCGTCGGGTCCCTCACCGGGCTGGCGGATTCGCAGACGGATCCCGCGCCGCCGATCCAATCCCTCGCGGACAGCGGTGAACACCGGCGCCTGGACGGGGTTGGGCGTGAAGTCAAGCGCCAGCGTGACATCTCGCAGCTTCGGGCTCCCGGCTTCGCCACCCTCGCCGCCACAACCGACCAAGGCGATCAACGCTACGAGCACGGCACCGGCAGCGAAGCGTTGTCGTGGTGGGACCCTCCACCCAGCTCGCTGCGCGCCGTGTGTTATCGCCCGCTTCACTGTGGCAGTCACACCAGGCCCGTATGTCGCGGCTAATCAGCGTGTCGCTGCAGCAGAAATCCCTCGCGAACCAGTCGCCTCACGAGCACAAGGCGTCCGCTGGCGTCGAGCGGGCCCGGCAACTGCGCAGCCGTGAACGGTGCCGTCGCGGCGTGCAGCGCGGCAACGGCTTCGACCGCCTGTAGCGGGAATCGGACCTGCTTGCCCTCGAAGCGCAGCGCGATGCCACCGCCGGGCGCGTCCTCGAGATCGGCGATCACCGTCGGGCGGCGCTCGAGCAGCGTGTCGACCCTGAGGCGCTCCAGCGAACGGATCTGTGAGAGCTGACCGTCAAGAATCGCGCGGCGTCCGTCGACAAAGCGCCGCCGGGCGCGGCGGGCGACCTCTTGCGGTCCCAAGCGCTCGGCGAAGCGCTCGATGAGCTCGGCGGGGAGCTCGCCGTGCGCGTCCGCTGTTCGCCGAAACTCGACCTCGGCGGCGCAATCGGCGAGCGCCGCGCGGAGCGCGTCGATCCGCGTCGGCGGGTGCAGGCCGATGGTGAGGTGCAGTGAGTCGGCGTCGGCCGCGGTCGCCTCGTGGGGCCAGCCGCGCGGCATGTACAGCGTGTCTCCCGCCTGCAACGTGATCTCGTACAGCGGCTCGCCGGCGCCGTGCTCGGGCTGCCAGCGCTGGTCCTTCAGCGGCAGCTCGACCACCGGCTCATAGATGCGCCAGCGCTTGTGACCCGAGACCTGAAGCACGAAGACGTCGTGCGTGTCGTGATGTACGGCGAAGCCCTGCGCTGACCTCGGCGTGCAGTAGGCGTTGGCCTGCACCGGCCAGCCCAGCGCGGCCTCCAGTGCGCGGCAGTAGAGGGCGGCCGGATGCCAGTGCAGGTGCAGCGCCTGCAAGACGATCGTGGCACCGGCCGCGTGCTCCTCGGCCACGCGATCCACCAGCGCCGTCGCCGAGAACCCCCCGGGCCGCCAAGGGATGTCCTTCGTGTAGCCCGACAGCGGGAGCTGCGCGCCATCCTTGACCAGCCGAAACGCGGGCGAGCGGATCGCCGTCTCGCACACGAGGCGCTCGACATCGGCGTCTGACAGGAGCATCTGGAAGCGGCGCGCGTCGCGGCGCGCGACGATCAGCGGTCGGCGGTCGCAGTACTCGTCGAGGAACTCCCGCCGGCCGATCGGATCGAGCGTGAGCTCGAGAGCTGACGGCGCCCGCGGCGGGGCGGGCGCCGCGATGCCTTCGCTGGGCGCACGCGGCGGGGCGGGCGCCGCGATGCCCTTGCTACGCATCGTCGCCGGAGTCATCACCCGTGTCAGTCGCGTCCCCGGCATCCGACGTATCGGACGTGTCGCCCTCGTCTCCCGTGTCGTCGGCGGCGTCGTCGGCAACGTCGGCGGCGTCGTCGGCAACGTCAGTGGCGTCGTCGGCGGTACTCTGCGCCGCGGAGCTGTCGAAGCGGTGTGTTTGAACCTCGTCGTCGCTCAGTGTGGCCGGCCCATCATCCAGATCTGACATGCGAGCTCCTTGCGAATAGGGGTCACGCCGATGATCCCCGCGCCATGCGGAAACGAACCCAAAGCGATATGGATGAAGCGATCGCGAGGATCGGTGACCGGCGGCTTCGCTTCAATGGCTCGCTCGATGGAGCTGCGACGTGACGGGTATCTCATCTCGACGGACGCTGCCCGGCTGGACCGCGAGGCGATCTGGCGCTTCCTGCGCACGACGTATTGGGCGCCGAACGTGCGGCGGGACGTCGTCGATCGGGCAATCGAGAACTCGCTCCCCTTTGGTCTCTTCTCGCCTCAGGGCGACCAGGCTGGATTCGCGCGCGTCGTGACGGACCGGGCCAGGTTTGCCTGGCTGGCCGACGTTTTCGTGCTCGAGGCGCACCGGGGCAGAGGTCTTGGCGTGTGGCTGGTTGAGGCCGTGTTTTCGCATCCCGATCTCGCAGGCGTGCGCGTGGTGCTCGCGACCGCCGACGCGCAGGGGCTGTACGAGCGCTTCGGGTTCCGATCGGTGGATCCCGAGCGCATGATGGAGCGCCAACCTCTGAGCGACGTGCCCGACGCCGGCTGAGCCGCCGCTCGCCCGCCGATGCTCGTCCGGCCGGCGCTCAGATCCAGAGGCGCGTCGTCAGGCCGCGGGTCGAAGACATCATCTCCAGGCGAGGGGTCACCTGGCGGACGACCCACAGCCCCGGCCCCGCGCGCGTGACCGCAGTAGAGGTACGACCTCCCAAGAATCAGGATCGCCCCGCGGCCTGAGCCGAAATCTCCCGGTGCGACCTGCCAACGTACGACCAGCCGGAGCGCTATAGCAGTATGACCTCGCCGGCTGTCATCGAACTGCCACGCAGGCTCGAGCCGGTCTCGAGGGACACGTTCTTGGACGAGAGCGCGGTCGCCGAAGAACGATCGGACCGTGCGATGAAGATCGCATCGAGCGTGTTGGCCTCCGACGAGACCTCTCGCCGAGCACGGCCGGGCTTTCGGTTCTCGGGAACCGGCCGTGACCTGCTCGGAGGGCAGATACCATTGCCGGCATGTGTGCAGCGTGTGCGATGGCCGCAGCAGCCGGAGCGAGCGGTGCTCGCACCTGGTTACAGACGCGCCACGTGACGTGGCTGACGCGGCCGCGGATCAGGGTGGCGACCGTTGCCGTAGTCGTGGCCGCGTTCGGGATCTCTACGGTCGGCCTCAGTAGCTCCTCGAGCGCAGGCACGCATCAGCCGCCGCCGGTGCACGTCAGCCCACGGTGAGTTTGCAGTCGGTTGAACTGGGGCGCCGGGCACAGGAACGTCAAATCGATTTGCGGAGGCACCATCCATGAGACGACGAAACATCGCAGCGTGCCTCGTGGGAGCACTGGCGGCACTCGCGGCAGCTGGGGCGCCGACCGCTGTCGCGGCGCCGAGTGGAGCGATTCACCCGGGCGTGCAGACGTACACCTCCGGCGCGCAGTGCACGGCGAACTTCGTCTTCGCCGACGCGACGAGCACGTACATCGGCCAGGCCGCACACTGCTCGGGTACCGGCGCCGCGAACAAGACCAACGGCTGCACGACGAGCTCATTGCCGCTCGGCACCCCGGTCACCGTGACCGGCGCCAGCAGGCCCGGCACGCTGGTCTACAACTCCTGGCTGGCGATGCAGGCGGCGCACGAGACAGACGGCAGCGCGTGCGCGTTCAACGACTTCGCACTCATCAGACTCGATCCGGCTGACAGCGACAAGATCGATCCCACGATGCCGGGCCTCGGCGGCCCCAACGGCGTCGGTGGTGCGGCCGTGGGGGCCGCGGTCTTCTCCTACGGCAACTCGAAGCTGCGTCTGGGCCTCGCTGCGCTACGGCCAAAGCAAGGCCTCGTCGTTCAGGTCCCCGGCGGCGGCTGGAGCCGTGCTGTCTATACCGTCACGCCGGGCATCCCCGGCGACTCCGGCAGCGGATTTGTAAACGCCCGCGGGCAGGCAGTCGGGATATTGAGCACGCTCTCCCTGGCGCCGCTGCCGCTGGCGAACGGCGTCGGCGACCTCTCGCGCGAGCTGACGTACATGCGCAACCACAGCACGTTCACCCGCGTTCAGCTCGTCAACGGCAGGAAGCCGTTCAGGGCCAACCTGCTCGGCGCCATCATCGGCGGCTGATCGGGCCAGCCGGAGAGGCATCCCGTGAGGCGGCCGTACGCCGAACTCTTCCGCTCCGACGAAAGAATCAGGCGGCGACCGTGCAGGCGCGGCCACGCAGTCGTACGCTTGCACACATGCCCGGCATCGACGATCCCGACGAGATCGACGTGATCGCCGAGGATGTCGACGGCAATGCCCTGCTGTCGATCGTCCAACGCGGCGCATGGTCGGCGGACGGGTCTGAGCGCGGCCGTCTGAAACGCAAGCTCAGGACGTATCTGCGCTACGCGCTGACCGGCCAGATGGTCAGCGCGCACCCGAGCCTGCAGGGCCGGCCGGTCGTCATCGCGCTGATGTACGAGGAGCCGCCCCCACCGGCGCTGCTGGACTACTGGCGCCGGCGGGGCGAGGCGGCGGCTCGCGACGGGGTGACCCTGACCACGAAGTCTCTCGCCGAGACGGTCTGGCGCGCCTGACGTAGGGCAGCGGCCCCGATCGGCGTCGCGTGGATCACGGGCCCGGATCGTCGGCCGCGACGCATGGCGTCCCCGCGGCGCGGGTAGCGACTCGCGCATGCACGTCCCCCGGACCACGTGTCGGCTCGGCAATCCGCGGCAAAGCGCATCAGATCGTCGGTCGGATGAGGTAACGGCGCGGTATAGGCGCTTCGCCTAAGCCGGCGGTCACGTGATGTGCGGATTCGCCGGCGAGTTTGCGACGAATCGACTCCCTGACAGGGACGCTGTCGAGCGAATGGCCGAGACCATGGCAGACCGAGGTCCCGATGGCGCGGGGGCATGGGCGCAAGGAAAGGTGGCATTGGCTCACCGGCGTCTGAAGGTCATCGATCTCTCCAGCGCGGGCGACCAGCCGATGATCGATTCTCAGCATCGACGCCCCGCCGTAGCGGTCGCAGGTGTCCTGCGGGCGGCGGCTGGCGGTGCAGGTCATAGCGCCCGAGCGAGTGGACGTGCGCGTGCGTGACCAGTGCGACGCGCGCGACCGCGGTCTCGTCAGCGACGACGTCGGGCTTGGTCGCGTGGAGGTGGTCGATCGAAGCGGTCATGTAGCGGGCGTTCCAGACCCGGACGGCGTTGACGAGGATCTGCAGGCACAGGGCGTGGCGGCGGTGGTCGTCTTCGTCGGCGGGGATCTGGCGCGAGC
Organism: Solirubrobacteraceae bacterium; assembly: GCA_036389475.1. GTDB lineage: Bacteria > Actinomycetota > Thermoleophilia > Solirubrobacterales > Solirubrobacteraceae > CADCVQ01. Next base: position 83 of record DASVPU010000147.1, on the reverse strand, counting down.
CGATAACGAGGTGGCGGCGCAGGGCGTGCAGGGTCTCGCCCTTGTTGAGCTGACCGGCGATGCGGGCGCGCTCTGCGGGGTCG
>DASVPU010000146.1:0-4041 GCA_036389475.1 Solirubrobacteraceae bacterium | reverse complement strand
ATTTGGCACTTCTGCTCCGATGCTGGAGCAAGCCCCCGAAGCCCTCGCCGCCCGAACTCGCGCTCCGACCGGCCCACATTGCCCCTCGTGACAGCTTCGTTAGCGGCACCCCGTCTTGCCACCAATTCGCGCCACTGCGCTCACACACGAGGCCAAGTGTGCCGATGTTGACATTACACTGATTGTCAGGAGCCACCACATGGCCGCCATACCCGCAGCCCTCCGTACCGCGCGTCGTCAGGATCGTGCACTCGATCGCGAGCCGGCGAAGCACACGCCGAGATCACCGCGAGCGTGCGAACGCGTGCTGTTCTTGGTATCGGCGCACAACAGCCTGAGCCAGCGCGCCTACGTCGAGCTCACCGAGATGGGCCACGACGTCAGCGTCGCGGTGGTCGCATCGGGTGCGGAGATGGAGGCGGCGGCCCTGCTCCACGACCCAGAGTTGATCGTGTGTCCGATGCTCAAGACGTTCATCCCCGAGTCGATCTGGTCGCGTCATCGCTGCCTGGTGGTGCATCCGGGTCCTGCGGGCGACCGAGGTCCGTCGTCGCTGGACTGGGCCATCGAGCTGGGCATGGACGACTGGGGCGTGACGGTGCTGGAGGCCAATGGGAACTACGACGGCGGCGACGTCTGGGCCAAGCGCGACTTCACGACCCGCGCGGTCGGCAAGAGCAGCCTGTACCGCCACGAGGTGCGCCACGCCGCGATCGACGCGGTGGTCGAAGCGGTTCGCAAGGTCGCTGCCGGCGAAGAGCCCGACGCACTGGACTACGACGATGCGCGCATCATCGGCCGTGAGCGCCCGCTCATGAAGCAGAGCTTCCGCGCAATCGACTGGAGCGCGGACTCGAAGAATGCCGTGATCCGCAAGATCCGCGCCGCGGAAGGTCACCCGGGCGTGCTCGACGAGCTGGGCGGGACCGCGTTTCATCTGTTCGGCGTGCATCGTGAGCAGGCGCTGTGCGGCGCCGCCGGCGAGATCATCGCCCAGCGACACGGCGCCATCTGCCGCGCGACCCGCGACGGCGCGGTCTGGATCACCCACCTCAAGCGGGCGAGCGAGCCCGGCCGCACGTTCTACAAGCTGCCGGCCACGCACGCGCTCGAGCTCTCGGGCTCCCGCCTGGACGTGCCCGAGGTCGCGGTCGCGCTGCACGCGCCGCTACGGGCCGAGCAGACGTACCGCGAGATCTCCTACGAGGAGCGCGGGGCCGTCGGCTACCTGCGCTTTGACTTCTACAACGGCGCGATGAGCACCGAGCAGTGCCGGCGACTGCGCGCGGCCTACCTCTACGCGCGATCACGTCGCCGGACGAAGGTCATCGTGCTCGAGGGCGGCGCAGACTTCTTCTCCAACGGGATCCATCTCAACGTCATCGAGGCCTCCGCGGACCCGAGCGCGGAGTCGTGGCGCAACCTCCAAGCGATCGACGACATCGTGCACGACATCGTCACGACCGACAAGCACCTCGTGATCTCGGCGCTGGGCGGCGACGCCGCCGCCGGCGGCGTGCCGTTCGCGCTCGCGGCCGACCAGGTCGTCGCGCGCGAGGACGTCGTGCTGAACCCGTACTACCAGCACATGGGCGGGCTGTACGGCTCGGAGTACTGGACCTATCTGCTTCCCGGCCGCGTCGGGAAGCAGGTGTCCGAGCGCCTCACAAGCGCACCGTTCGAGCCCGTCGGAACCCGGCGCGCCGTCGAGATCGGCCTGCTCGATGCCGCGTACGGCACGACGCTCGCCGACTTCCGAGCGCTGACGCGCAGCCGCGCGCAGCGGCTGGCCGACGACCCCGACTACGGCCGCATGCTCGAGGCCAAGCGCAGCCGCCGCGCACGCGACGAGGACATCAAGCCGCTGCAGGCCTACCGCGACGAGGAGCTGGGGCGTTCGCACCGCAGCTTCTTCGGGCCCGATCGCAGCTACCACGAAGCCCGCCGCCGCTTCGTGCTCAAGCTCGAATGGCGCGCGGGATGAACGACACCGCAACGCGTCCGCGGAGCGCGAGGTAGTCCAGTCCGATCAGGCTGTCAGCGGCGGGGGGACGGCGGCCGACGAGTCGCCGGCGAAGCGATGGACGCGCGCGGCGTCGACGCCGAGGCGGGATCGTCGAAGAGCGAGACCGCCAGCCCGGTGCGCTCGACGTTGAGCCGATTCTGGCGCTGGGCGACAACCCTGACCTCGTGCCCCGCGCGCACGCAGGCCTGCCCGAACGGAGCGCGCGGGAGGACGTGGCCGGCGCTGCCGCGGGTGGTCAGGAGACCTCGCAGCAACGCGCGCGGGCGCGCCCGGTACGGCTGAACCGCGTCCGCCGGTGCGGATGCCCGCACTCTGGGCCGCGGCGCAACTCCCGCGCTCCACCGGCGTTGAGATCCACCGATGATGGGCTGGCACGCCAATGGGGGTGCCGCTAAGTGGTCTGGCTCGGAAGTTCGCCGACGTATTGAGTGGTGCTCAGGCGGCGAGCGTGGCGGGCTGGGTGAGGGTCGCGGTCTTCGCGAGGAGCTTGTGGAGGTCTTGGCGGGTGAACTTCCATTGGAACGGCGACGCGATCTGCTCGTATCGCCGGCCGGCGGGACGCTGTCCGCCTCCAACGGGCTGCGGCTGCCGATGCGCGGCAAGTCGCTGACCGCCCGCGCGCTCTCACGCTACTTCGTCGACGGGGGCGTAACGAGCAACACCCACGTCTCCGACCAGTAGGCGACGTTCGGCACTCAGATCATCGTCTCCACCGAGCGGGACGCCACCTACACCCTCGATGAGATCCATCGGCAACATAGCGAGCTGGCGATCTTCGAGCACGCGACGGACAGCCAAGGCCAGACGCTCGCGACGTTCGCGTTGTTCGACGCGGTCGGGCTGCGGCTCTCGCCGCGGATCGCCAAGCTCACCAGAAGCGGCTCTGGCGCCCTCACGCAGCCCGCCATTACGAACGCTGGCCGCTCGCGGGCCCGCTGCTCAAGCACCACGCCCAGATCGACCTGATCGACGAGTCCTGGGAAGACCTGTGCCGGATCGGAGCCTCGCTGAAACTGGGGTACGTCTCGGCGGCGCTGCTGATCGCCAAGCTCCAAGCTGGCTCGCGCCAGCACCCGCTCGCGAAAGCGATGCTCGAGTACGGCAAGCTGCTCAGGACGTCCACGCGCTGCGCTGGTTCACCGACGAGGCGTTCCGCCGCCGCATCGGGCGCCAGCTCAACCTCGGCGAGTCGCTCAACGACCTGCGCCGGTTCATCTTCTTCGCCCACCGCGGCAAAGTCGGCTACCCCCGCCACGACGACCAGACCACCCAGGCCCACTGCCACTCCCTCGTCGTTAACGCCTGCGTTCTCTCGACCACCGGCTACCCCGAAGACGCGATCGCCGCCCAACGAGTCGACGGGCGTCCCGTCAGCGACGAAGTGATCAGCCACCTCAGTCCTGGGCAATACGAGCCGATCAATCCCTACGGCACGCTCAACTTCGACGTCGCCAACGTGGTCAAACGGCCACGACGCCCGCTCCGCCGCCTCTAACTCGCGTTGATGGAAGCATTGTTGGCCACTTCGCCGCGTTTAGTCAGGGGACCCCTTCCCGCAGCGCGGGCGGCTACCCGGGTTGTGTGCGCGATGCGACTGGGTGTTCGCGGCGACGGGCGTGACCGTCGTGGAAAAACTTGTGTGATTGACCAACCCCGGACCGCGTGCAGCGTTGTAGCCCTTGAACGCGGACGGCGGAGAATGGCCACGGAAGGCCCCACGGAAGGCCGTTCCAGGATCTCGGCAGCCAAGACGATCGGCGCCCTCTCAGACCGCCAGTGCAGCGAGCTCACCGTAACGAGGTGCGCACGCGTTGGGTCTGGGCCTGAGGTGTATCGACGATGTTGTCCGCAGCAAGCGACCCCCACACCGAGAGATCTCGGGGACGTGGGGTGTAAGCACTCATCACACGTCCCTCTCAAGGAGGAGAATCAATGTTTCATTTCACCAAGAAGCGCGCGGTCGTCATGGCCGTCGTCGGATCGCTGGCGCTGGCCGTCGGTGCATACGCATACTT
>DASVPU010000145.1:0-14976 GCA_036389475.1 Solirubrobacteraceae bacterium | reverse complement strand
GAGGGCACTCGCTTCGACGAGTCGTGCACGCCGGCGGCAGCTCGACCGGCCGGCGGATCGTGCGCCAGCTGTCGGCCCTCGCCGTCGACGAGCCGCGCATCACCGTGCTGGAGGGCGCGCGGGCAGTGGCGGCATGGATGCGCGATGGCCGCTGCGCGGGCGTGGCGCTGGAGGACGGCCGTGCGGTCCACGCACGCGCCACGGTGCTGGCGACCGGCGGAGCCGCGGCGCTGTGGTCACGCACGACCAACCCGCCGGGATCACTCGGGATCGGGATGTCGCTGGCCCATGCCGCCGGCGCGGCGCTCGCGGACCTGGAGTTCCTCCAGTTCCATCCCACCGCCGTGGTCGGCCTGCCTGGCCGCGAGGGCTTCCTCGTCACCGAGGCGATCCGCGGCGAGGGCGCGACGCTGCACGGGCCAGACGGGGAGCGCTTCGTCGACGAGCTCGCGCCGCGCGACGAGGTCGCGCGCGCGATCGCGGCGCTGCTGAGCGACACCGGCGCCGCGGCGGTCGGACTCGACATGCGATGCGTCGACCCGTCGCTCTTTCCGAACGTCGTCGCGGCGCTGCGCGAGGCGGGTCTCGATCCGACCCGCGAGCAGATTCCGGTCTCGCCGGCCTCGCATTACATGATGGGCGGAATCGTGGCCGACCTGCATGGGCGCACCACGGCGCCCGGCCTCTACGCGATCGGCGAGACGGCATGCACCGGGCTGCACGGTGCCAACCGCCTGGCCTCCAACTCCCTGAGCGAGTGCTTCGTCTACGGTGCGCGCGCCGCCGCCGCCGGGCTCGACGAGCAGGTGCCTGCGAACGGCACGCCGCCGCCGCCGCCGGCGCTCGTGCGTCCCGAGCGCCGTACCCAGGAGGCGCTGTGGCGCGACGCCGGCATCACGCGTACGCGCGAGGGTCTGGAGCGGCTGCTGGATGATCCGCACCCGCTGGCGCGGCTGATCGCGGTCTGCGCGTTGCGGCGCCAGGAGAGCCGCGGCGCTCACCAGCGCAGCGACTTCCCCGCGGTTGATCCCGGTCTGGACCACCATCACACGGTCGTCGGTCCCGACGAGCGTCCGCAGATGGTTCACTGGACATGACGATCGACCGCCCTGTCCGCATCCTGCTCGTCTCTGGAAGCCTCCGTGCCGGATCGACCAATACGGCGCTGCTGACGACCGCCGTCGCGGTCGCGCCCGAGGGCGTCGTCACGACGTTCTACGACGGGCTGGACAGCCTGCCGCACTTCAACCCCGACGACGACCTCGAAGGCGAGCCGCTGCCCGCAGCGGCCGCCGACCTGCGAGTCCAGCTCGACGCTGCCGACGCCGTCCTCTTCTCGACACCGGAGTACGCGGGCGCGCTGCCCGGCTCGTTCAAGAACTTCCTCGACTGGACGGTCGGCGGCGGGACCTACGAAAAACCAGTCGCGTGGGTCAACGCATCGTCATCGCCGACCGGCGCCGCGGGCGCTCACGATTCGCTGCGCACCGTGCTGCGCTACACGGGCACCGACATCGTCGAGTCGGCCTGCGTCCACATCCCGGTGCCACGCGCGGAGATCGGGCCCGACGGGCTCATCGCAGACGCGGCTGTGCGCGAGCGAATCGGCGCCGTCTTGATCGCGCTTGCCGCGCACTTTCAGGACCGCCGTCGCACTGCTTAATACGAAATCAACATTGATTTAGTTCTTATCTTTATACAGGCGCGACACACTCCGCCCCTGCTCGCAGCACGAGGAAAGGAGATCCTGCCCATGTACCAGTTCAGCCGCGCGATCTACCGCGAGCTGTCGCCGCTCATCGACGGATCGCCCGCGCGGGATGGTCACGCTGAGGTGCTGCGCGCCTGCGAGGCGACCATCGAACGCCTCGCCACCGATCGCCACTACTTCGCCAAGCCGGCCCGAACGCTGTTCAACGACATCCGTCCCTACTTTCTGATCACGTCACAGCCGCGCGTCTGGCAGGTCGTCGAGGCCTACATCGAGTGCGCGCAGGACTGGCTGGCCAAGCAGCCCCAGCACGGCTTCGACATCCACGGCAATCCACTGGAGTGCCGCGCCACGACGCGCCGCGGAACTCCCTGCCAACGAATGCCGCTCGCCCGCAACGGCTATTGCCCATCACACCAGCACCTCGCCGAGACGGAACAGCTCGAGCGCACGCTGGCGGCGTAGCCAGCGGCCCGTCCGGATCCCCAAATCTCGCGGCGCCTCACCGCCGCGTCTGTGCTCGATCGTCGAGCACCGGTTTCCCCGCGCGTTCGCATGTGACATGCGTCACCTTGGCCGTCGCGGCCCCACCACGTGCCTCTATGCTGGCTTCACGGCTGGGGAAGCCTCCGAGATGAGCCGGGTGTCGCGCCGGCCAGCTCTCCACAAGGGGACGAATCATGACGACGACCATGCGCAAACGTGTTCACAGCCTGTGGAACGCGCGGGCGGCTGCATCAGGTTCGAATAGGGCCGCTGACCGGCGCGGAGAGCGCCGCCGGGCGGACAGGCGGCGGGTCGTGCTGGCGCTGCGCCTCACCGCCGCCTTGGCCGCCGTCATGGTGACGGCGACGACTGCATCGTCGACCGCGCAACAAGCCCCTGACATACCGGTCAGCATCTCCGCCCAGTTGGGCAGTGGCTCAGGGCCGCTGCTGATGGAGATCGATGGGCACCAGAATCCGCCGAAGTCCAGCCGTTATGCGATCACGGGATCCCTCAGGGCCATCCCATGTCCTGGCAAGACGTATCACTTCGTCATCGCGGCGACGGTAGGCAGGGCACGCGCGACCTACGACGCCATGATGGTCCTGCGAAGGTCAGGAGGCGACCGGATTCCGTGCGGCACAACGCTTCCGCGAAGTCTTGGGCGAACGTTCCTGCGCCTGCAGGTCTACCGCAAGGGAAGCACGCCCGGCAATTCGGCGATCACCGTGAAGGGCAACCGGCGCAACTCCGCGTTCAAGGGCACGATGAGCATCGGCAACCTGGTCTGTCGGGATTCTCACTGGTTGCGAGTTCAGCTCAGCGGGCCCTCGGGGCCGTTGTCGCTCGTATACGAGATGAATTTGAAGAAGGTCAGCATCTATGGTCGCCCGTGCTCATGAGCGCTGAGCTGCGATCGTCCTCCGAGCTGAGCCGCGTGCTGGATCATGTTGGCGAGGCAGTGCGGGATCAGCGGTGCGTTCTGTTCCTCGGGGCGGGAGTGCACGCGCCGCCCCCACCGGGATCGCCATTTGCATATCCGCAGCATCAGCGGCCGCCGGTCGGCGCGGCGCTCAGCCGCGAGCTAGCAGCCGCGTGTGACTTTGCCCGTCGCTTCCCGGGCGAGGATCCCGGGAACCTGCCGCGCGTCGCTCTTGCGTACGAGATCGACAGCTCGCGCCCCCAGCTGGTGAGCGCAATCGCGAGCGCCGTTGACGCGGGCAAGGAGCCGTCGCCGATGCTCAGCGCGCTCGCGCGGCTGGACTTCCCGCTCGTCATCACGACGAACTACGACGGGCTCTTCGAGCGCGCCCTACGCAACGCCGGCAAGCAGCCACGCGTGTCCGTCTACAAGCCCGACGACGAGCCCACGACAGACTACGACAACGAAACGGCGCAGAGTCCCGTCATCTACAAGCTCCATGGCGACATCGCCCACCCGGAGTCGCTCGTGGTCACCGACGAGGACTACATCCAGTTCGTGCTGCGGATGAGCGACAAGGAGCCTTACGACCCGATCCCGTTGTCGTTGAAGCACTTTCTCAAGCGCTGGACCACGCTGTTCATCGGCTACAGCCTGCTCGACTACAACCTGCGGCTGCTGTTCAAGACGCTGCGCTGGAGGATCGACCCGGCAAAGGTGCCCGCCACCTACTCCGTGGATCTGCAGCCGGACGCGCTGATTCTCGACGTCTGGCAGAGCCAGCGCCGCTACGTGAAGTTCATCGCTCAGGACGTCTGGTCGTTCGTGCCACAGCTGTATGAGGCCGTGCGCGGGGAGGAGCTGACGCCGTAGCGATCGCCGATGAACCCGTCGTCGCCGTGCCGGCCTCGCCGTACCGCGGGATCCAGCCGTTCCGCTACGCCGACCACACGATCTTCTTCGCGCGCGAGGACGAGACTCGCCGATTGGGAAGACTCGTCGACGTCTATCGTGGCGTGTTCCTGTACGGCGCCTCGGGGAACGGCAAGTCGTCACTCGTCAATGCCGGTCTGCTGCCGCAGGCGCGCGGGCTGGGATTCGAACCGGTGCGCGTGCGGTTGCAGCCGAGAGCAGGCGAGGAGCTCGTCATCGAGCAGCTCGCCATCTCCGACGACGGCATCGAAATGCTGCCCTGCCTGCTCGCGCCGGAAGATGACGGCGGCTCGCGGATCGTACTGTCGATCACGGAGTTCGAGCGCCGGGTGCGCGCGGTCGCGCAGGCGCATCAACCGCTGCTCGTCTTTGACCAGTTCGAGGAGATCCTGACCCTGTTCGAGGACGAGGACGAAGAGGCGGTAGCGTCGCGCCGCTCGCTCGCGGAGATGATCGTACGGCTGCTGCGCGAGCCGTTGCCGGTCAAGCTGCTGTTCGCGTTTCGCGACGACTACCTGGGCGGCGTCAAGCAGCTGCTCAGCGCTCGCCCGGAGCTTGTCGACCAGGCGCTGCGGCTTGGCCCTCCGTCAGCCGACGCGCTGCAGACGATCATCCGCGGACCGTTCGAGCGCTTCCCCGGGCGCTTCGAGCGGGAGCTTGACCCGGCGCTCGCGCAGCGGCTGCGGGCGGCGCTCGCCGAGCGCTTCGGCAGCGGGGAGGTCAGCCTGTCGGAGGTACAGACGGTGTGCCTGCGGCTGTGGCAGTGCCCGCAACCGGAGGCGCTGCTAGCCGAGAAGGGAGTTCAGGGACTGCTCGAGGACGAGCTCGGCGAGGCGCTCGACGCGTTTCCGGCCGATCTGCGCAGCGCCGCCGTCGCGCTGCTGAGCCAGATGGTGACCTCCGCCGGCACCCGCAACGTCGTCTCCGCTGAGGATCTGCGTCAGCGCGTGCGCGAGGCGGAGCCAGAGGTCGCGGCGCCGCTGCTGGATGAGGCGCTTGACCGGCTGGAGCGCGAGTCCAAGCTCGTGCGCCGCGAACGACGTCGCGACATCTACCTCTACGAGATCACGAGCGAGTTCCTCGTGCCATGGATCAGCCGTCGGCGCGATGAGCTACGGCTCGCACACGCGCGCCGGCGCGAGCGCAGGCGGCTGCGCATCCTCGGCTCTATCGCCGGCGGGCTGCTGATCCTCGCCGCTGTCGTGGCAGCGGTTGCCGTATGGGCGCTGCGCCAGAGCGCCGAGGCGCAACGCCAGGCGACCGACGCAAGGTCACTTGCGCTGGCGGCATCGTCGGCGAAGCCTTTGGTGACCAGGCCGGACATCTCGCTCGCGCTTGCGTTTGAGGCCTATCGCGAGCGTCCGCAGACCGATACGAGCTCGGCGGTCATACGAGCGCTCCGCGAAGCCCGCAGGTCTGGGCTGCGGGGTGTCCTGGCGGCGATCGGAGCGCCCTATGGCGTCGCGTTCAGCCCTGACGGCAAGACGCTCGCTGCCGCCAGCTTCGACAAGACGATCCGCCTCTGGAGCACCGCTACCCGCACGCAAATCGGGCTTCTACGTGGCCACACCGATCTGGTCAACAGGGTCATCTTCAGCCCCGACGGCAAGACCCTCGCCAGCGCCAGCAACGACACGACCGTTCGCGTTTGGAGCTCCACCACACACCGGCAGCTTGCCGACCTCAGCGCTCATTCCGGCGCGGTCTACGGCGTCGCGTTCAGCCCCGACGGCAAGACCCTTGCCTCCGCCGGCGACGACGGCACGATCCGCTTGTGGAATCCGGCCACCCATCGGGAGATTGGCAGCCTCAAAGGCCACGAAGGCCCGGTCTTTGGGATCGCGTTCAGCCCCGACGGCAAGACCCTCGCGTCCGCCAGCGACGACAACACGGTCCGCTTGTGGAAAGCCGCTACCCAGCGGGATCTCGGCAGCCTCAAAGGCCACCACGGAGCGGTCTTCCGCGTCGCCTTCAGCCCCGACGGTAAGACCCTTGCGAGCGCAGGCTGGGACAAGAGTGTCCGAATATGGAACCTCGCGAGCCGTAAGCAGCTCGTCAACCTCAGCGGCCATGCCGCTCCGGTCAACGACGTCACGTTCAGCCCCGACGGCAAGACGCTGGCCACGAGCAGCAACGATCACACGGCTCGCCTGTGGAACCCAGTTACCGGGGCACAGCTCGCTCGGCTCAGCGGACACGCCGACTCGGTCTTCGGCCTGGCGTTCAGCCCCGACGGCAGGACGCTGGCGACCGGGAGCGATGACAGGACGATCCGTCTGTGGAACCCCGCTACCCGCAGTAAGGGAGACAGCCTCAGCGGCCACTCCATCCGCGCGCTGCGCAGCGTTGCGTTCAGCCCCGACGGCAAGATCCTTGCGGCCGCCGGCTTCAGCCACACCGTCCGCCTGTGGAGCCCAGTCGACCGCAGGCCACTCGGCAGCCTTCCAGGTCACGCGCGGCCGGTCAATGGCATGGCCTTCAGCCCCGACGGCAAGACCCTCGCCGCTGCCACCTTCAACAACACCATCCGTCTATGGAACCCGGCCACCAGTGAGCGCCTGGGCAGCCTCGGAGGCCAAACCGGGCCGCTCAACGGGGTTGCATTCACCCCCGACGGCAAGACACTCGCCGGCGCCAGCGATGACGGAACAGTGCGCATGTGGAACGTCACGATGCGCAAGCCGCTCGGCCGCCTCAGCGGCCATACCGGTCACGTCAACGGGGTCGTGTTCAGCCCCGACGGCAGGACCCTCGCCAGCGCCAGCGACGACGGAACAGTGCGCATGTGGAACGTCGCCACGCGCAAGCCGCTTGGCCGCCTCAGCGGCAACACCGGCCCCGTGTACGGCGTCGCGTTCAGCCCCGACGGCAAGACACTCGCGACGGCCAACGACGACACGACCATCCGCCTGTGGAACCCTGTCACACGACGGCAGCTCGCCAGCCTCAGCGGGCACACCGGTCCGGTGTACGGCGTCGCCTTCAGTTCCGACGGCCAGACCCTCGCCAGCGCCGGCGACGACAAGACGGTCCGACTGTGGAACCTCGCGACGCACAAGGAGCTTGGCAGCCTGACGGGCCACACTGGTCCCGTGCGCAGCGTCGCGTTCAGCCCCGACGGCAGGACTCTCGCCAGCGCCGGCGATGACAAGACCGTCCGACTATGGCACGACGTTGTTTGGCGCAACTTGGCTGATTTGCAAGCGACCGTCTGCGACGTGCTCCTGACCGGTATCGGCCGAGCAGAGTGGAACCAGTACGCGCGCGGCATTCCGTACCGGCGCAGCTGCCCTTAAGCGCGCTGTCGCAACGCGCGCCCGCCCGCAGGCGACGCTGGTCAGGGTCACGCAGCGCGTCGCCGCGACGCGGAGCTCGGCGCCCGCCCGGCGGACGTTAGATTTGGCGGCTTGGCAGCCGCCCGGCGCACGCACACGTTCGTCCACGCACGAGGGCACTGAGCCGTCGTGCTGCTCGGCGTCGACGTCGGCGGGACGTTCACCGACGCGGTGCTGGCCACCGGCGGGCGGATCGTCACGGCGAAGTCGCCGACCACCCCAGGCGATCAGTCCGAGGGCGTGATCGCCGCGATCGAGGCGGCGCTGGAGCGTGCGGACGCCACGGCCGCGGACGTCGAGCTCTTCGCCCACGGGATGACCGTGGCTACGAACGCGCTGCTCGAGGGACATGGGGCGCGGACGGTCCTGGTCGCGACGGAGGGCTTCGAGGACCTCGTGGAGCTCGGCCGCCAGGCACGCGCCGACCTGTACCGGTTGTGCGCCCCCCACCCGGCCCCGCTCGTTCCGCCGCCGCGGCGCGTAGGCGCACCGGAGCGGATGGGACCCGACGGCGTGCTGCGCGAGCTCTCCGACGCCGACGCCGGCGCGCTTGCCGACGACGTCGCCGGCCACGAGCCCGAGGCGGTCGCGGTCGTGCTGTTGCACTCCTACGCGCACCCCGAGCACGAGCGCGCGCTCGGCGAAGCGCTCGCGCGGCGGCTCCCGGACGTGCACATCTCCCTGTCGCACGAGGTCGTCGGGACGTTTCGCGAGTACGAGCGAGCTGCGACGACCGAGGTCGACGCCGCCCTCTCGCCGCTGCTCGCGCGCTACCTGCGACGGCTGCTCGATCACGCCGAGCAGGCGAAACTGCCCGAGCCGCGGATCATGCAGTCAAGCGGAGGGCTCGCCGCGGCGCAGCTCGCCGCCCGCCACGCGGCGTTCACGGTTCTGTCCGGCCCGGCCGGCGGTGCCGCCGCAGCGGCGCTCGTCGCGCGCCGCAGCGAGCGGCCGGATCTCGTCTGCTTCGACATGGGCGGCACGTCTTGCGACGTCTGCGTGGTCGAGCGCGGCGCGGTGCGCGAGACGGCCGGTCGTGAGGTCGGAGGAAGGCCGCTGGCGCTCGCGATGGTCGACATCCACACGGTCGGCGCCGGCGGCGGCTCGATCGCCTGGCGCGATCCAGGCGGCGCACTGCGCGTCGGCCCGCGCAGCGCGGGTGCCCAGCCGGGGCCCGCGTGCTACGGACGCGGCGGCGAAGAGCCGACGGTCACCGACGCGAACCTGCTGCTCGGCCGGCTCGACGCAAACGCGCCGCTGGCGGGCGGTGTAGCGCTCGATCGCCAAGCCGCTGAGGCGGCCGTCGACGGGCTCGCCGATGCGTTGGGGCTGGAGCGCATCGCCTGCGCGGAGGGAATCGTGCGCATCGCGAACACCGAGATGGTGCGTGCGCTGCGCGTGATGACCGTCGAGCAGGGCATCGACCCGCGCCGCTTCGCACTGCTCGCCTTCGGCGGCGCGGGCCCGCTGCACGCCGCCGCGATCGCCGAGGAGCTCGGCATGAAGACGATCCTGTGCCCACGCGCGTCCGGCGTGCTCAGCGCGCTGGGCCTGGCGGCCGCGGACCGGCGCGCGACCGAGCAGCGGACGGTGCTGCTCGCCGGCGACACGCTCACCGACGAGTCGCTGTCGCGCACGCGCGAAGAGCTCGTACGCACGGCTTCGGAGACGCTCGGCGCCGCAGATGCCCGAGCGGACGTCGCCTACGAGCTTCGCTACCGCGGCCAAGCGCATGAGCTCACCGTGCGCGACCGTCCCGAAGACGCGTCCATCGCAGACCTTCGCCACGCCTTCGAGGACCTGCACGAGAAGCGCTACGGCTACCGCGACGCCGGCGCGGACATCGAGGTCGTCACGATCCGCGCCACCGCAATCGTTCCCGGCCCCGAGCTCGATCTCGCCGCGGGGGCGGCAGATGGGTGCGAGCGCTCACGGCGCCGGGTGATCTTCGACGGCGAGGGCCATGACACCGAGGTGCTTCGCGGCGAGCCGGCGCCGGGCGAACGCTTCGTCGGGCCCGCGATCTGCGAGCTGCCCGAGGCGACGCTGGCGGTTTCGCCGAGCTGGGAGGGCTCGGTCGACGAGGCCGGGACGATCGTGCTGGAGCGCGGATGAGCCTGGACCCGATCGCTCTTCAGGTCGTCACCGGCGCGCTGCGCGCGGCCTGCGAGGAGATGGGCGCCACCCTGATCCGAAGCGCGCACTCCGCGAACATCAAGGAGCGACGCGACTGCTCCACCGCGCTCTTCAACCCCGGCGGCGAGATGATCATGCAGGCCGAGCACATCCCGGTCCACCTCGGCGCGATGCCCGCCGCCGTCGCCGCCGTGCTGGCTGAGGACCACCGCCACGGGCGGCCGTGGATCCTCAACGATCCCTACCGCGGCGGTACCCACCTGCCGGACATCACGGTCATCACCCCCGTGCTGGACGGCGACGGCGACGGCGACGGCGACCGCGACCGGAAGCTGCTCGGCTTCGCCGCGAGTCGCGCGCACCATGCGGACGTCGGTGGAAGCGTTCCCGGCTCGATGCCGGCCGATTCGACGACGCTCGACGAGGAGGGCGTCGTCATCGCACCGCGGCCGCTCGACGACGCGGCGATCGACGAGCTCGTCGCGCACATGCGCCAGCCCGAGCAGCGCCGCGCCGATCTGCGCGCACAGCTCGCCGCGAACCGGGTCGGCGCGCGCCGCCTCGTAGAGCTGGCGCAGCGCCTCGGCACGCTGGCGCTCGCGCACGCCACGGACGCGGTGCTCGACTACGCCGAGCGGCGCACGCGCGCGTGCCTGCAGGCGCTGCCGGACGGATGCCGCGACGCTCGCGACGTGCTCGAGGCGCTCGAGGGCGACCTTGAGCTGCGCCTTACGGCAACCGTCGACGGCGACCGGTTGACGCTGGACTTCAGCGGCAGCGCCGACCAATACCCGGGCAACCTCAACTGCCCGCTGGCCGTGACGCGCTCGGCCGCGTACTTCGCGGTGCGCGTGCTCACCGACCCCGACGTGCCGCCGAGCGCCGGCGCCTACCGCCCGATCGAGGTGATCGCGCCCGAGGGCTCGCTGCTCAACGCCCGGCCGCCGGGCGCGGTCGCGGGCGGCAACGTGGAGACCTCCAGCCGCGTTGCCGACCTCGTCCTCGCCGCGTTCGGCCGCGCCCTCGGCCAGGGCACGATGAACAACGTCACCCTGGGAACCGAGCAGTTCACGTACTACGAGACCCTCGGCGGCGGCCAGGGCGCCTGTCCCGACGCCGAGGGTCCCAGCGCCGTTCATGTCGCGATGTCCAACACGCTGAACACGCCGGTCGGGGCGCTCGAGCTGGAGTTCCCGCTGCGCGTCACCCGCTACGCGATCCGCCGCGGCTCGGGCGGCGCCGGTGCTCACCGGGGCGGCGACGGCATCGTGCGCGAGCTCGAGGCGCTTCAACCGATGTCCTACTCGCTCATCACCGAGCGCCGCCGCCACGCGCCGCCGGGCGCTGCCGGGGGCAAGCCCGGTACGCCTGGACGAAACCTGCTCAACGGTCAGGAGCTGGCGCCCAAGGCGACCGGGAAGCTGCAGCCCGGCGACCGCCTGACGATCGAAACGCCCGGCGGCGGCGGGCACGGAAGCGCTGCCGGCTGAGATCAGCGCGCTACTGGTATGACGACGTCAAGACCGGCGCACCGACGGACTGCACGGGAGCCGTGTGTGCCACGCATGGGTGCAAGACATAGGCGCGGCGATCGAGCGGCAGGTGAAAGTCGTTGACGTCCAAGCTGGATGAGAAGCGGACGTGGCCTGAGCCCTGCTCGTAGCCGAGCAGCCCGTGCTGCCAGAGCACGTCGAGCACATGCATTCCCGGATCGAGGTCGCTGTCGGGCCGGATGTGATCCTTCAGCCGCCTGGAGGCCTCCGTGCGCGCGCGGTTGAGCGCGACCCCGTCGAAGCGGTCTGTCTGGAAGGCCGCCAGCACCTGCCGCAGATCCTCGACGATGCCGCGGGCATACGGCGTGTCTCCGAGATACACCTCCGAGTACCCCTGTGCCACGGCGTTGGGCGGCATCATGTCCGCAACGATCTGGTTGGCGCACACGCGCAGTTGCATGTCCGCGAACCCGGCGGCGGCTTGGTCGACGACGCGACGGATCGTCTCCGGCGCCAGCGCCTGCGCTCCTCGCGTCTTGGCCACGGCGACCTCGCGTGACAGGGCGTTGCCCACCTCGACGAGATCGCGCGGCAGCAATCGCGTGTGGCGCAGCACGTAGTCCTCGACGAGCTCGGGAACGCCGCGTTCGATGTTCTCGATCTCGCGCACGCCCAGCCAGCCCGGCACGCCCTCGACGCCGGGGTCCATGAGGTGGGACCGCCCGAGGCCGGCGATCTTCGCAGCGAGCAGGTCTCCGACCGGGGCCGAGTGCCAGTTCAGCACGCGGATGTGGGGTTCGTCGCGATAGCGGCCGGAGTGCTCGCTGCGCAGAATGTCCGAGTAGACGATGTCGCGCACGCAGGCCAGGACGTGCAGGCGCGACCCGAACACGGGCTCACGGAGCAGCGCCATGACCGTGTAGAAGAGTCCCTTCTGGAACTTCAGCCAGTACATCGGCGCGTGCGCGAACTGCTCGTCGATCGCGTCGAGGAAGAAGTACACCGGCTTGCTCCTGCGCAGCGCCTCGGCGAGCAGCGACGTCAGATCTGCCCAGCCGTCGTCTCTGAGGTAGCGGTCCAGCGCCGTCCGGTTTTGGTGCTTGTGAAGGATCTCGGCCACCTCGGCGTAGGGCGAGCGCGGAGCCTCTGGACGACCGAGTAACGCCGCATAGCGGCCGATAAGGCGCTCGCGCTCCCGAGGCGCCAGCGGGCACTGCAGCTGGCTGGCATGGAGCAGATGCGAGGACAGCGCTCGCAGGAGCGCCCTGCGCCAGATCGCGGTCCACGTCTCGGTGATGAGGTGTGACTCGTAGCGGTGGCAGACGCGGATGATGTCCTGGCTGCTCGGAAGATCGCTGCGCACCTCGTCGGCGTAGGTCGCATCGTCATCGGCGGCAAACGCCTGCGAGCGTCGCAGGTAGAGCGTCTTGCCCGACCCCATGCGCCCGACGATGATCCGGGCCGAGAGGTTCTGGCCAGGATCACCGAGGTCGGCGGCTTCGTCGTCGATGCAGACGAAGTTGTCCATGATCTCCTTCAGGTCGGCTCGGGAGCCGTCGGGCGTGCCGAACGGGTAGCGCTGATAGATGCCGCGCGGCTTGACTGATGATCTGACGGTCATGCCTTTCTCCTATGCCTGTCACGAACCTGTTGGCGGTTGGGCCGTCATACCCGGTTGCGTTGATGCCCGGCCATCGCTGTGAGAAGGGTCCAATGCAGCGATGAGCGGGGCCGACTGTGGCCCGCCGCCGGCGTGGGACGGCGCCGGCGCAGCCTGCGAAAAGCCCGCGGCGGCACGGTTTCGATGTGAGCCAAACGCGGGCATGGCAGCCCAGTTGACAAGCGTCTCGGTGAGGAAGCCGGCCGTGAACGCCGACGCGAAGTCGGTGACGCTGCCCCAGGTGTCAGAGTAAATCGTCAGCGCGTAGGCAGCGGCGGCGGCGAGCGCGCGCGCCAGCGTCCACACGACCGACCGCAGCGCCAGGCTGCTGAACGCACCCGCGAGCCGCAGCCGCCACGGGCTGAGATCGAGCGTCGCGCGCTCGATCGCCGGATTGCGCGCGGGCGCGTCGAGACGATCTCCGATGCGGTGAGCCTCGACGATGCCGGGAACATCCTCGACGCGCTCCAGTTCCCCATACAAGCGGCGCAAGCGCTGCTCGGCATGACAGAGGGTCACGAGCAACTGCTCGGTCTGGCGCGGCGCTCGATCCTCGAACGCCGGGTACGCGCGCTCGAGCTCGAGCACATCCAGATCGGCAAGGGTCTTGCCCTGCTCCAGCGACCACCCTTCGCGCGACTCGAGCCTCGCCGAGAGCTCCCACATGATCTTGCACTTCACGGCGACCCGCCCCTGAGCGGCCAGCGCGCCGATGAGCCACGTGCACTCGTCGTCGTCCTGCGGAGCGGTTATCGCGCGCATCCGCAGGCAGTCCAGGTCCCGGTAGGCGGTCGTGTCCGACAGCAAGAGTCCAGCACGCGGAGGCGGCGAATCGCATGCGAGCAGCCGCACGGTGTCGCGCACGACCGGCTCGAGCGCCAGCCAGCGCTCGATCGCGGAGATCAGCGCATGCGTGCGCGCGATGTCCTCGGAGAAGTCGGCATCGTCACGGGCCGTCTTGATGTGCCAGAGCAGCGCCGAGACGCCGCGCGTACCTGGAAACGGCGTCGTCGCTGCCTGGTCGTGGCGGCGCGGTGCGAGCAGGTGGTCGAGGTCGTAGCTGGCAGGCTTGTCGCCACATCGCGCACGCTCCTCGTCGTAGCGGTCCAAGGCAGACAACAGCTCGAGCTCCAGCAGACGGCGACGCCGCCGGATCTCGAATCGACGCAGGAAGAAGCCGCCGAACAGCGCACCGACGAAGATCACGAGCACCGCGGCGGCGAGCGACCAGCGGACCTTCACGTCGACCACCAGGCTCGGTCCCGCAAGTCCGTTGGGCTCGATCGGGAGCCGGCCGGCGTACCGGCCCGCCGCGCCCAGATCGCTCGCATCGACCGTGACCCGCACCGCCCCGTCGCGAACCTCGACGTCGCGCAGGTGGACCGTCAAGGAACCGCCCTGGCGGTTGTTCAGGATCGCGACGCTGCGCGGGCGCGTCCGATGTGCCCACAGCAGCGCATCGCGCCCGCGCATGAGAATCGTGGCGCTGTCGCCGCACGTGCGTCCGATCAGCCAGCAGGCTCGGATGACGTCGATCGTCACGTGAGCTGGATCGAAGGAGATGTCGGGACCGCTGCCGCCGATCGCCAGCCGCAGCGGAGGTCCGCCGCTGGAGATTCGCATCCGGAGCCGGCCGCCGCCATCCACGGGCGCCTGGTCGGGCGCCAGTCGCAAGCGCAGCTCGATCCGCCTGACGTCGTCTGCGGCCAGCGGCCGTCTGAGATCCTGTGGATCGCGCACGCTTACCGGTTGCGCAGCATGAGCTGTCCGGCCCGGCAGCGTTACGACGCGGCCGTCGCGCGAGACGAACATCAGCTCGATCCGCCCCGGTCGGCCGGAGACGTTGCGGATGAGCAGCACAACGCGTCCCTCGCCGGCGACGAAGCGGACCGTGGGCATGGGGCTTCCCACGAGCTCCAGGCCCCTGTGAACGTCCACGTGCGCGGCAGCCGCGACAGCTCGATCGGCAGCGATCATCAGTGCCACGAGGGTCACGAAGCAGCCGGCGACGATCCATCGACGCGACATGCGGCGACCCTATGACTAGGAGACCCGCGGCACGGTGCGGTTCATCACACACCCGAGGACGTGCCGGAACCTGACACGAAACCGGGGTATCACGCGCGCCGGCCGCGACCTCAAAAGGATAGGACGCGTTATACGAACCGGAGCAACCAACGATGACCCACGACCGCAGTTTTGCCATCGAGGACGACACCGCGCTCGCCGCCACGGACGGTGACGACTCGATCCACGCCGCTTCGGACGGCGACCCCGACGAGCCGATCGAGCCGATGCTC
>DASVPU010000144.1:0-12170 GCA_036389475.1 Solirubrobacteraceae bacterium | reverse complement strand
GGTCGAGGTAGACGGTATTCCACAAGGCGATGGTGTTGAGGATCAGGCCGAGCGCGCCGAGCTGGTCTTCCATGCCTTCGCGGTAGCCGTGGCGCAACTCGCCCTTGCGGCCGTGAAACATCGTGCGCGTGAGGTCGTGGCGGCCTTCTTGGAGGTTGCGCATGCCCTTGATCTCGCGGCGGTAGGGCCCGTCATCGACGTAGGACAGGACGTGCAGCGTCTTGAAGATCCGCCCGTAGTGCGCGAGCGCGTCACCCAGCTGCGTCGGCGTGCCGCCGGGCGCGAGCACGCGCAGGATGTCGTACGCGGGAACAGCGCCGGTGTGGATCGACGCGACGACCCGCAGAAGGTTTGGCCATTGGCGCCGGATGCGGCCCAGGTCGATCTTGCCGCGCGCAGCGGTGTTCAGCGGCCCGTAGTCCGCGCCGATGAGGATGCGCCAGAGCTTGGCGTCGGGGAGGTCGGCGAGTTGCGGGCGGTAGTCAAAGCCCAGCAGCGTGATCAGCGCGAAGACGATGTCGCTGTAGGCGCCGGTGTCGGTGATGATCACGTCGGCGCTGGCCGGCGTCCTGGCTGTAGACAGGTCGATCATGTGCAGCGAGTCGCGCGGGGTGCCCCGACAGCACGCGGCCGGTGAGGCCGACGGCCTGGTCGTTGAGCATGTTCAGCCAGGTCGCGCCGCGCCGGCGCCCGAAGTACTTCGGGTTCGGCCGCGCGTGGATGCTGCGGACCGGGACGACGAAGCGCATCTCGTCGATCCCGGCGACCAAGCCGCCGCCCCACAGCTTCGCGAGCGCGATCGTGTCCTGCGCAGCGATCAGGATGCTGTTGGCGGCCGTGTAGTTCTCCGGGCGCAGGTAGTTCTGATCGACGTGGCTGATGCGTCCCGCGTGAGCGCCGGCACGTCTTCGCTGATGTACCGCGTTCTGCGCGTGCGCGGTCAGCGCTGCCTCTTGCTCTCGATATCCTCCCACACCAGATCCAGCGACAGCTGCTCCTCGTGCTCGAGCGCGTCCAGCAGCACGCCGAGCGCGGCCGCGAGCTTGCCGGCGTCCTTCGACAGCCGCGGGTAGCGGCGCAGCTTCTCCTTGCGCGACTCCCGCGCCGCCCGCGCCATCAGGTCGTTGGTCATCAACACGTCAAACAGCTCCAGCGCGTCATCGACAGCCTTGGCCTCCAGCGAGCGAACGGTTACGACGAGCGTCGCGAGCCGGCGCGGCTCGGGGTGACGACGCAGCGCCGTCGCTTTGGCCGCCCGCCGTAGCGCGCGAGCGCGACCACCCGTCGATAGGGGACCGCGCTGACGTCAAGGGCGCTCAATCCGAGGCCGGCGACGTCGGAACGCGGCGCAGTGCCCGGACCATCCCGGCGCCCGACGTAACGGTCTCGGCCTTGCGGGTCCAGACGCGCAGCGTCGCGGCGTCCCGCTCGCGCGCGACGAGCCTGACGAGCGTTGTCACGCCCGGCAGCAGCACCTGGCGCTCGCGCAGCCAGCCAACGGCGCCGTTGAACACCGCAACGGGCCCCTCGCCCGTCGTCCATGCGCGGTCACCGACCCAGGCGGCGAGCTCGGCCTCCGCGTCGACGAAGTCGCGGTAGCCGACGTCGCGCGCGATCTCCCACTGATGCTCCAGGCGCGTCTTCTCGCGCCTGGCGCTGCGTCGTGCCACTGCCCGAGCGCGGCCACATCGCCATCTTCAACCGCTCGCACTACGAGCAGGTCATCACGGTGCGTGTGCATCCGGAGCACCTTGCCCGTGAAGCGGACGACCCCGAGCGGGCTGGCGACCCGCAGTTCTGGAAGGCGGGCATGCAGACGATCGAGAGCTGGGAGCGCCACTTGGTCTCGTGCCAGACGGGCGTCGCGAAGTTCTTCCTGCACATCTCCAGGGAGCGCACGACCAACCCTGAGAAGCAATGGAAGTTCTCGACGACGTGGCCGAGCGCCAGCACTGGGACGACCATCAAGCTGCGTACGAGGACGCCCTGCGCGCGACGAGTACGAGCACCGCGCCGTGGTACGCGATCCTCGCCGACCACAAGTGGATGGCTCGCACGGCGGTCGCGCAGATCGTCGTCCACCACCTCGAGCGGATGATCCGCGCCTTCCCGAGCGCGACGAGGAGGCGCGGCGTGCCCGGGTGGACGCGATCAGGCTGCTCGAGGCCGAGGGCTGAGGCACGTTGCTCAGCCCAGGGCGACCCAGAACGCGATCAGCAGCGCGACGGCGGCGACGACGAGCCCGGTGCAGACCCCGATGAGAAATATCTCGAGCCGCACGATTCCCGGCACGTCCACGATCTCAGCCAGCCAGCGCGGAATCGGGACGTCGACGCCTCCGCGGCTCCAGAAGTACTCGTAGTCAGCGTCATCGTCGATCACCCGAGGCGCGGTCGGGTAGGGGGCGGGAGGCGAGATCGATGGCATGGCAGACCTTCCGGAGGGATGAGAAGCGGCGACCTCTTGTTACCCGGGCAATCCAACCACTAAGAAGCGGTCAAAGCCAGCGCCGTTTTCGCCGGCGCCGTGCGCTCTCGCGGCGGGAGAGGCGCTCTCAGGTCGAGCTTCGCGATTGGCCGCTCAGGCGCGGCTGCGCGACCGCTCGCGGTTTCGCCATAAGAGTGGCCTCGCGATCATCCGACGGTGGGGGGCGGAATCGGCTCGACCGCGAGGCCTCGGTGCTTTCGTCGGGGAGCGACAACAAGACCTGCTCGGCCTGCGGCGAAATGGGGGGACAGGCGCGATGGGCGGGTCATCGCGATGTCTGTTGGAGCTAGGGTTCGTCATATAAGTCCGTGCGCGTTTGGACCGATCCAAAGGGGTGCGGACTTACAGGACGGTCCACTAGGTTTTCATCGGGTGGAGGCCGCGTTCGTGCTGCCGGCGGTCTGCCGTCCCCGTTCGTTGGCGCGGCGGGTATTGATCAGGTCGATATCGGCGTCCACGATCAGCTCTGTAGCGGTCCGCTCGTGTGTGAGCTCGGCGAAGCCCGTCCGAATGGCACCGGGGCCGGGGGCGCCGGCCAGCTCGTCGGCGATCGCGCGAAAGCGCTGGCGCGCATTTGGCAGGGTAGTGTCGGACATCGCGCACAGAAACTCGTCGCCGCCGAGTCGGATGATCAGGTCGTAGGAGCGCAGGTGCTCCTTGATGAGTACCACGACGCGTTTGAGCAGATCGTCACCGGCGCTGTGTCCGAAGCTGTCGTTGAGGGTCTTCAGGCCGACGACGTCGACGTAGGCGACAACCAGTAAGCCGCTGGTTCGGCGGCAGCGGTCCAGTTCGTGGTCGAGGTCGATCAAGCCTGCCGCCCGCGTGCGCGCTCCAGTCAGCGGATCGATCGCAGCGAGCGCAAGTTGACGCGCGAGCGCCTCTTGCTCTTCGAGGGCGCGCAGCCGTTCACAGGCGGCTTGTTCGCGATCCTGTGCCGCTGCGCGGCGGTCTTCGGCAGCCAGCACGCGCTGCTCGGCGGCGTGTGCGCGGTCCTGAGCGGCGCGCTCGCGTTTTCCGGCGGCGCGCATGACGATCTCAGCGCCGGTAAGCGCACGCGCGTCGAGATCCTGGGCGTGGGCGGCGTCGCGCTGTGCCATCGCGAGATCGCGCGCGCCGGCCGCGTGATCTCGTGCCAACGCCGCGAGATCGCGTGAATGCGCGGTCGCGTCACGCCGCTGGGCGGCGTCCAGACGCGCCTGAGCAGTCTCCTCGCGCCGGCGTGCGGGCTGCTCACGCTGACCGTTCGCACTCGCGGAGGCGTCGTGACCGAACCCATGCGCAGCGGGATCGACCCCCGGCGCGAGGTCGCTACAGGCCACAAGCGTCTGCTCGTCCCCCGATGCTCCGCAAGCGGGGGTGATGCTCTCCCGATGTCCCTCGATCGCCCCATGGGTGAAATCCACGGGCTGATCGCCTGACGTTAGGCCGGCCACACGGGCCTCCGTACGGCTACGCGACGAGTCTCGGTGAGCCCCGTGCATATCCAGTTGACCACCTACAGCGTAGCGCGACACTGCTCAGCGGCGCGGTTGCCGCCGTTGGTCCACTCGCCCACCGACGTCTTAAGTGTCGAGGCACGCCGACCGTAGCGTGAGACAATGGGTCCCTCAGAGCGACCCCGGCTTGATATTGTCAGGATTGGCGGGAGCGCCCGGGCGTGCGGCGCTGGGGGTGAGGAGCGGGTCGCTAAGGTCCTGGCCCGGTATCTCGACGACAGTGTCGTGGTGCTGCACGACCGGCGAGTTCCTCGCAGCCGCGTGAACATCGACCAAATCGCCGTCGCGCGCTCCGGCATCTGGGTGATCAACTCAAAGCGCTACGCCGGGAAGGTCTGCGTCAGCAAGCCGCTCTTCGGCCCCGTGAAGCTCACGATCGCCGGACGCGACAGGACAAAGCTCGTCGAGGGACTGACCAAGCAACTCGCCTTGGCCGAAGCGGTCATGCCCGACATAGCCCCCGGCGTTCCCGCCCGCGGCGCACTGTGCTTTGTCGACGCGGATTTTCCCGTTCTCGGCAAGCTGACGTTCAACGGCTATCCACTGCTGGCTACGAAATCGCTCGCCAGGCGCATCAACGCCAAGGGTCCCGTCAGCGGCGAGGAAGTGCCGCTCATCGCCGCCCGAATCGCTAAACGGTTCCCGCTGGCCTGACCCCGTCTCGCCGCGCGAGACACTGATTTACAGTGTTTGTCGCGCGCTCGAATGGCCGGGAACATGTTTGGACCACCGCCGGCTAACAGAGCCGCGGCGACTCCGTCCAAACACTCGAAGTCGGCCACCCGGCAGGCTTGACGTGCGCAGTAACGTAAGCGCCGGAGGGCATCGACTGTGAGGTCCGTTCAACGAGGATGGGCAACTTGAGCTGACTTCCGAGGGTCCGTGTAACCCGGAGGTCGACATGTCCCACACGCTCGTAGTTCTCGTCAATCGGATCGGCGGCCGCTCGGACGCCAAGGCACCGGCCGCCGGACCAACGGCGGGCCGCGGTCATCTGCGACCGATGATGCGGCTCGGTCTGCTGGCCAGCATCGCATCGGCCGCGTTCCTCGCCGGGATGACACTCGCGTTCGTTGCAGTGGACCTGCGGATCGCAAATGACGTCCCACTGTGGAACGCTGCGCTCGTCGGCGCAATGCTCACCGTACTCGCCTTGGTCGTCAGCTGCCCGGAGTGGTGGGCCCCGCCTAGCGCGCCCGGCAGGGACCACTCCGGCTGCTGCGATAACCGCACACGACGGGCCAGCCACCCGGTCGATCTGCGCCGAGGGCGTTCGTCACGTGCGCGGCCGCGGCCGGACGGGCCCGGAGTTCATCCGAGTCCCCGGCGCTGGGCCGCCGACTCGCTCGGCGGGCTAATCCCCAGCGGTTCGCAGGCCAAATGGCTGGTGGACGCCCACCGGCGGGACAGCATGCTGCGGCTGGCGCGCCGGCACGGCCGTCTGCGCGGATGACATCCCACGCGGCACCCCCGATCAAACCTGCTGCGGGCCCTCCTCCGTGCGCTTGCCATCGTCAGTCGGGGACTCGTCGTCCTGAGCCGGGAGGTGCTCGCGGCGGTGCTTCCTGCGAGCATCCGCGATCGACTTGTCGAGCGCGGTAGGGATCGAGTCCAGCCGCGGCGCCCGCCCGTCGGCGGCACGGATGACGTCGAGGATCCGCTGCCAGCAACCGGCGGATGGATCGGCGTGATAGTGGCCAATCCAGCCGCTGCGCCAGTGATCGGCCGATCGCTCTCCGTCGGCGTTGAGCACGACACGTGGCGAACCTCCTTCGATCGTCTCACCGCAGACGTTGCAGGTATAGGTGATGCTCATCGGATGTCCTTGATCAGTTTTGGTGGCGCAGCGCAGCTTCGCCGACGGCGCAGACTGAAACTGACACACTCGTCCGCGGGTTGACATCTGCTCCATGACTATCTTGACGCTGCTTTGGTCACCGGCTACCGCTGCAAGGTATGTGAGCAGGACCCGATCGAGACCATCTCGGGGAACGTCCCCCTACATGGAGGAGAACACGGCGTGCACGCGTGATACGTGGAATTGAGCGCTTGTCAAAGTGCTGGCCGCACTCACAGCCGCTGTTGTCGCCCTGCAACAACGCTGCAACGACGAGTTCGAACACTCACTGACGTGATGATCGGTGTTCGGCAGGGCTACCCGACGATGTCAGATCCAATGATCGCGAACCGATACGCGCTGTCGATCGTGCGCGAGATCCGTCCGTCGCAGGCGCGCAGCTCCCCCGATCGCACGCCTACTGCGGAGACCATGTCGTCGGCCCCCTGCTGCTCATGGAGGCTTGCCGCCAAGCCGCATTCGCTGGAGCGCACGCGCACTACGACATCCCCTTCGACCACGGTTTCGTGATGGCGCACTTCGGGATCCGCCTTCTGCACCCGCAGCGCATCGCGGTCGGGTCTCGCCCGTGCGGCCTGCGACTGGAGCTGACGACGAAAAACCGGCGCGTTCGTGACGGACTGGTGACCGGCTACAACCTCGACATCATGCTCTCAGTCGACGGCACGCCCTGATCGGCCAGGTCGGGGCCGGCCTGCGCTTCGAGTCCCCCACGGTACGAGCGCAGGCCACCGCGACCGGTGCCCGCGCACAGCTCGGCCCCTCGGATCCGCGGCACCCGATGGGCGCCATCCGCCCTCGCGTCGCGCCGCCCGCGGAAAAGCCCGGGGACGGCGAGTCGATCTGCGTGATGGACATCGATGTGACGACGCTGGGCGACGTGATCGCGCCCCGCTTGGCGGCACGACCGTGGCGCGTGTTTCGGTCAAATCAGACCATGCTGGCCAGCAAGCTGCGCTGGCGCTCGGTCATGGACTCCACCGTTTTCGTCTCTGGCATTCCGATGCGAGCGAGGAACTTCCTGCTTCGGGTCGTCCCCCAGCGACGTTGGCTTGTCAGAAGCTCGGCGATCGTCATGTTCGCCGCCTCCCATGGGGCGTTCAAGATGACCTCTCCAACGGTGATCGCTCCCTTACCGACATCTCGCTTCAACTCCGCTCGCGCGAGGCGGACCTCGTTGGCGCGCTGAAGAGCCTGGATATGTTGAGGCGGCGCAGGAACTATCGTCGCTGTCGCGTCGTGCATGGGTCCTCCCCCGGCTGTCCCATCCGATGTCGGAAGGCAGCTCTTCGGTGGTCGGTCGTGCCTGACGTGCAACACGCGGGCACCGTAGGGCGATCGACCACGTTGTAGTCCGAGCACCCTTTCCCAGCGCCCGGCCGGCCTGTTGCTCTCTCCGCTCGCGTGCGATGAGCGCTTCTCGAACGTATGCGAGCCCCGGCCGGGGTTCAAGGCAACTCGCCGAAACGAGCCCGCTCTGAGCGACGTTTTTTTTCCGTCTTCCGCTTGTGAAAGTTTGGACAATTTCGAGCTGGCCAAGCGGTCGCGAAGACGATCATGCCGGCGATCAGGGCCGCTCGACGCGCGCGAGCCAGGCGCTTGGGCCAAACGCGTGTGGAGCCACGACCTCCGACACGGCGGCTTTCATACTGCGATCAGATGGCTGTGAACCAGGGCCGCATATCGCCATAGTCGGCGAACGGCAGCCGCGTCAGCAGCCCAGTCGTCTCGAAGGTCTTGTCCACCTGGTCGGACCCGCGCACCAACTTGAGGCGGTGGTGGCCGCTGCGCGCGCGGGCGTTGGCGTGGATGAAGACCTTCAGGCCGTCAGAGCCGATGAACTTCAAGCCGCTGAGGTCAACGACGATCTCACGGGCCGCGGTGGCCTCCACGCGCTTGAGCTCATCATCGAACGCCGGCGCGGTGTCCATGTCGAGCTCTCCGATCAGCCGGACCACGTGCGCGTGCCCTTCACGCTCCGAACGAATGGTGAGCTGCTGAGGAGCACGACCAAACAAGTGCTTACTCCAATCGAGGGTGCCACATCAAACGAGGGCCATCCCTGGGGCCATCCTTGGCCGTTGGGGTCTTGGGCGTCCCTTTCCAACCGCTAGAACGCACAACAGCGTCGTCGGTTGGTGTATGACCCAAAGTTCTTTCGCGCCCTCTCGCCCGGCACTCCGAACACGCCGAACCCAGCGCTTAACGATCGCGGCGAGGGAACTAGCCAACCTGAGGGGCGCCGGCTCGTTGCAGCACTATGTGGCATTCCTTGTCGCGCGCGGTCATAGTTGTGCCGTGGACGCCGTGCTTGATTCGAGGATGCGCCTCGCACTTCCGCGACGCGTGCTGCGGGTTGCGAGCGATGAGCGGCTGGTCGCTCAGGTACGGGCCGGAAGCCGCACTGCCTTTGAGGTCGTGTACGACCGCCACCACGGGGGAATCCTGGCGTTCTGCCGGCACATGCTGGGCTCGCGCGAGGAGGCCGAGGACGTCGTCCAGCACACTTTCGCTGCCGCGTACCAGGCGTTGCTGGCGGAGGACCAGCGCGAGATCGCGCTCAAGGCCTGGCTGTATGCGATCGCTCGCAACCGCTGCGTGTCGGTACTGCGCGTGCGACGCGAGCATGTCGCGCTCGAGGATGCCGAGCCGAGGCTTCCCTCGACTGTCGGCCTCTCGGCGGAAGTCGAGCAGCGCGCGGAGCTGCGATCGCTGCTCAACGACCTGCAGCTTCTGCCCGACGAACAGCGCGCTGCGCTCGTACTCGCCGAGCTGGGCGCGCAGTCTCACGAGGAGATCGCCCTCATCCTCGACGTGCCCTCCGTCAAGGTCAAGGCGCTCATCTTCCAAGCCCGCGAGACGCTCATGAGCCGCCGCGTGGCACGCGAGGCCGACTGCCGTCCGATCCGCGAGCAGCTCGCGGTCCTGCGCGGAGGCGCACGGCGCCGCAGCGAGCTGCGCCACCACGTCGCCCAGTGCGAGGGCTGCCGTATGTTCGAGGCTGAGGTCCGCCGTCAACGGTCCGGGATGGCCGTGCTGCTGCCGGTCGTGCCCACGCTCGCGCTGAAGAAGACTTCGCT
The DNA here is from genome assembly GCA_036389475.1 of Solirubrobacteraceae bacterium. Classification (GTDB taxonomy): domain Bacteria; phylum Actinomycetota; class Thermoleophilia; order Solirubrobacterales; family Solirubrobacteraceae; genus CADCVQ01. The sequence continues at coordinate 3,246 of DASVPU010000144.1, read as the reverse complement.
TGCCGCGGCGTTCGCCGGCGGTGGGAGCGGCGCCGTGGCGGTCGGCGGGGGGGCAGTCGGCGGCGCGGCGGCCGGAAGCGCCGCTGCGGGCAGCGCGGCAGCCGGCAGCGCGGCGGCCGGAAGCGCCGGTGCCGGCAGCGTGGCAGCCGGCGCTGCGGCAACCGGCGCCGCGGCGACTGGTGCCGCGGCAACCGGCGGCGCGGCAACGGGTGCCGCGGCGACCGGCGCGGCAGCAACAGGCGGCGCAGCGGCGGCGGCGGGAGGCGCGGCCAGCGCCGGCGGCTCGGCAGCACTCACAAGCGGTGGCGCGCTCTTTGGCGCCAAGCTCATCGGCGCCAAGGCCGTGATCGCGTTGGCCGTGACCGGGGTTGCCGGCGGCGGCTATGTGGCCGTCAAGGAGCTTCCCACTGATCCTCCGGCTGCTCAGCACGCGCAGGCGACCCCCGCCCGGCTCGAACAGATTCGCAGGCCAGAGGGCAAGCCACCGGCGGGAGTGGTTCCTGCAGGCGCCGGTGGCGAATGCTCAAAGGGAGGCACTGTCCCCGCCGCGTGTACGCACGGGTCGTCCGCAAAGGCCGATCGTCACCCCGGCGCCACATCCAACTCCGCTCACGAGTGCGCCGCCACCCCCTGCCCGGACAACGCGTCCGCCAATCAGGCGTTTGCCGCTAAGACACCCGCCGACCGCGACGGCGACCGCATACTCAACCGCCAAGACACGTGCCCCAACAAGCCTGCCCACACCGCCAACGGCTGCCCCGATTCGGCGCCCGCCGATCCGGTGCCCGGTGCTCCGCCCTCAGCCGCTCGGATACCGGGTGACCGCGACGGCGACGGCCTGCCCAACCGCCAGGACACGTGCCCCAACAAGCCTGCGAGCACCGGCAACGGATGCCCCGATGCGACGCCCGCGGACCCCACGCCCAACAGCCCGCCGGCCCGAGACCGCGACGGCGACGGCGTACCCAACCGCCAGGACACGTGCCCCAACGTCCCGGCCAACACCCCCAACGGATGCCCCGACCCAACACCCGCGGACCCAACGCCCACCGACCCGAACGCCAGCGCCCCGCCAACCCGAGACCGCGACGGCGACGGCGTCCCCAACCGGCAAGATGGGTGTCCCACCATACCTGCCACCACCCCCAGCGGATGCCCCGACCCGACGCCTCCGCCAAGTCCGTGATCGCCGGCCTCGGGCGCTATACCGTCGCGCAGTCGCCTGATGCCGAGCGCGGTGCGGCGGTGATCAGCTTGAAATCGCGGCCGGCCGCTCGCGCGGCACGCGTTCGGCACGTATGCCCTTCAACCCCGCGATGATGCCTAGGATCGGCAGCCCGATCTGTTGCACGATGACGGGCGGCTTCGTTGGCCACGTGCCTGCGCGACCACCTTCCTTGATGATCGCGGCGAGCTGCAGGATCGTCGGCTCGTCGTGGGCATCGGCCTTGCCCTCCCCGAGCCAGTTCATCCAGGAAGTGAAGTAGACCTCGACGCCTCTGGAGCGTGGCGCGACGGTCTGCACAAGCGTCGCGTCCTGGCCGGCGCCGGTGTACGGGTTGACGTGCGGGGACCCCAACGGGATCTCGAGCACCGTGCCTGCTGTGAGCTTGTGCTCCTTACCGGCGATCCAGGCTGTCGCTTCGCCCGCCAGCAGCTCGTAGGTCTCACTGGTCTCCGTGTGACGATGCTCTTTGGATTTCGTGCCACCCGTCAGCGGCGGAAGTGTGCGCTGGAATGAGATCCGCTTGGGCGTGTTCTCCAAGATCTCGATCCGCGTGCCACGGGGACTCTCGATGACCTGTCCGGCCTTCAGCATGACCCAAACGTACTACCACGGGTCACATCGATGTGGAAGATTCCGCGCAGCTGGATCGCTGCACCATTGCACTGCTTGACGGTGCATCGCCGTCAGGCGGCACAACCGATGGGGGGAGTGGCGGGGCGTTCAGCGGGTGCATACCTCTGGCAGCGGTACCGACACGCCTCGCCCCGCCATTCCCTCACCCGGGGCCGAGTTCTCCTTGCACCACGCGTAACGACCGTCTCGCAGCGACGCTCCGACGACGAACGGGTGGCCGACATAGACCGTTGGCGCCCTGCCCCGGACGATGGCCGCGGTGATCGCGAGGCACTTGATATGGACGCGGGGGCCGGCATCGCCGGCCCGGTAGCGGCAGCGGACGTCGCGGATAGGGCCGTCGAGATTGCCGGCGGCGACCCGAGCGCGGACGTCGCGGTCGACGTGCGCCCGGGCGTTCGTCAGCAGGAGGGCACGAGCTGCGCCATCGCGTCCGGCGGCGTAGAGCCGACCGACCGCAAGCGAGCGCGCGTCTCGCGCCCGCTGGTCGGCTACCAGTCGGGTGCGTTCCAGCTCCAGGAAGGCGGCGTGCGCCCGCCGCTCCTGCGCAGCCGAGTGTTCTTTGGAGCGATCCAGCGCGGGGGCGACGAGCGTCAGGACGGCGACGCCGGCCAGAGCGAGTGCTGTGAAGGCCAGCGCCGCGGCACGACGCGAGATCGGCGGGATCTCGACATCGCGCGGCGGCGTCCAGATACGTAGTCGGGCTCCAAGGATTTCCCACCGCGTCGCCCGCGGCTGGTCCGATGGTCGGGACTTCGCCACGCAGCGATCGTAGTCAGGGCGAAACGTGCGCGAGCGAGTCCGGGCTCACGCGCGAACGGCTCGTCCCGCTTCAGTGACTTGGTAGCAGGGAGGGTTGTGCACAGCGGTCACCGGTTTATGGGCGTTCAACCACTTGACAAGGGTCGGCGGATCGTAGTCCGGCATTTCCTCCTGGCGAAGCTGAGCGCTTGACGCTGCCGACTCACCGAGGGCCACCTGCCCCTCCTTGCTTGCAGCGCCGAGCCTCCGCTCGTTTTTAGGCACCAGCCGGAAGAAGCCCTTGCGGAGGTCGTGGATCGTGCCCAGGGGGTTCGGTGCGACTGTGGTTTCGTCGTTGTCGGCGGCCGCGCGTGGGCCGGCCGCGTGGCGATCGCGGAACTGGAAGTGACCGGAACTGAACGCCAGCCCGCAGGCGCGGGCCCTCTCCACCATCCACAGCAGCGGGATATCGGAAAGCTCGGACTCCTTGTGTCCGCCCTTGTGTCCGCCGCCGACGTCGCAATGGTCGCCTGCAAACCACACCTGTTCGACCACCTGGTCCTCCGGGGCCTCATCCTTCTTCTCCCACAGCGCCGGTTTGAACGGACCGCGCTTCTCGTCGATGGCCACCGCCTGGTAGGCAT
>DASVPU010000143.1:0-17350 GCA_036389475.1 Solirubrobacteraceae bacterium | reverse complement strand
ACTCGATGCGGTCGCGGAAGCGCTGGGCCGCCGCGCGCAATGCAAGCTCGGGGTCGACGCGCAGGCGGCGCGCTTCGTCGACGAGCTCGAAGAGCCGATCGCCGACCTCCGCGAAGGCGGCGTCGCGATCCTCGGGCCGCTCGTCGGGCGAGGGCTCGATCAGGCCGGCTGACGACGCACGGCGCTGGACCTTGCGGGCGTACAGCAGCGCAGGAAGGTTCTCGGGAACGTCGCCGAAGATCCCCGGCTCGCGACCGTCCTCGCCGGCCTTGATCTGATCCCAGTTGCGCAGGACCTCGCCGGCAGAGTCGGCCTCGACATCGCCGAACACGTGTGGATGGCGGCGGATGAGCTTCTGGCGGCAGTGCTCTGCGATGTCGCCAAGGTCCCCGGCGCCGCGTTCCTCGAGCAGCAGCGCCAGGAAATGCACCTGAAAGAGCACGTCGCCGAGCTCGTCGAGCAGCTTGGCGTCATCGCGCTTGTGGGCGGCGTCGGCGAGCTCGTAGGCCTCCTCGACGGTGTGCGGGACGATCGTTCGCTCGTCCTGCTCACGATCCCACGGGCACTCCGCGCGCAGACGGCGCGTCAGGTCATCGAGTCGACCGATTGCCGCGGTGATCTCGGGAGCGGACACCGAAGACGACCTGCCGCGCGCGTTCCGCGTTCGATCAGGGCTGCGGCTGGGGCTGCGGCTGCGGCTGCGGCTGCGGCGGTGCCTGCTGAACCTGGCCCGGCGCGGCCGTGGTGGTCTTCGGTGGCTTGTAGTTCTCGCACTGCTGCATGACGTACTCGTCGCCGCAGTTGGTCTTCGCCTTCCACTTCTTGCGCAGATCGAGGTTGAACTTGTCGTCGGCCTTCTGCTTGCTCTGCGCGTCGAGCTGCTGCTTGATCGCAGCCGACGCGGTCTTCAGCGGCTGCTGCTTGCCGGGCGTGGTCTTCTGGACCTGGAAGACGTAATAGCCGAACTGGGTCTTGACCGGCCCGGCGAGCTTGCGCTCCTGCGCAGCGAAGATCGCATCGTCGAAGGTCTTCTCCTGCGAGCCCTTGGCGATGCCGAGCAGGGAACCGCCCGTGGCCTTGGAGGCCTGGTCGATCGAGTACTTCTTTGCGACGGCCTTCCAGCTCTTGCCGCCCTGAAGCTCCTTCAGCGCGGCATCGGCCTTGTCCTTGGTCTTTGTCAGCACGACGCGCAGATCACGCGTGGTCGGCGTCGCGAAGCGGGCCTTGTTCTTGGCGTAGAACTCTTGCACGGCTTGGTCTGACACCTTCGCCGCGCCCTTGACCGCCTTTTCGCGCAGCTTGGTGTAGATGCTGTTGAAGCGGACCTGGAACTTCGCGTCGCCGAGCGTCATCCCGTTGGCCTTGAGGAACGCCTGGAAGTCCTTCTCCTTGGGGAACGATCGCTTCTTCTCGGCCTGGAACTGCGCGTCCGCCTCCTTGGCGGACAGCTTGACGCCCTGCGAGGCAGCCTCCCCGTCGACCCACCGCTCGAGGATCAAGAACTGCATGACCTGATCGCGCAGACCCTCGTACTCCTGTTTGCACTGGGCCTTGTACTGGGCGTCGGTGATCTGCGGCTGGCCCTTGGCGGGCTTCGGCGCGATCTTGCGCTTCTCGGCGGCGCAGGCGGCGAAGTCCGGCGCGTCGTACTTGACCTTCTTGACCGTTGGGCCCTGGCTGGTGGAGACGGCAATGCCGAACCAGTGATCGAAGTCCTTCTTGGTGATAGGCGACCCGTCAACGGACGCGACGGCATTTCCAGGAACGGAGTTGCCACACGACGCGAGCATGATCGCGACCACAAAAAAGGCGCCAAGCGCCGGGAGCAAGCGAAGGATTCGGTTCACAACGCGGACGATCCTAGCGAAGACCCGCCAACGACCGCCGCCATCCCTCACGCTTCATGCATGCTTCACAAATACGTCGCCGGGCGCTGGTGAGGCTCAGGAGGCTCATGCGGCCTCGCGCGTCACCGCGAGCAGGATGTCGGCGGCACGCACGACGGCCGGAAAACGCTGCCGCGGGTCGTCGGGCACGCGCATCGAGAGCTGGCTCTTGCTGGACTCGTAGAGCGCGCCGGGGATCTGCGCGCGCAGGCGCTTTGCGCGCACGGAGTCGAGCTCGATCGGCGTCACCGCGAGGCGTCCGCCGCGGAAGGAGACCGCCGTGGCGCCGGCCTGGCCGAGCTTGATGCGCGCGCGCTGAAGGTCGATGAGGTTCGAAAGCGGCTGCGGCAGCTCTCCGAAGCGGTCGTCGAGCTCCTCGCGCAGCAGCTCGAGGTCCGCGACGTCGACGGCGCCCGCGATGCGCCGGTGCACGTCGATCTTCGCCTGCTCGTAGGGGATGTAGTCGGCCGGCACGTAGGCGTCGACGTTGACGTCCAAGCGCACCGGCTCGGGCGCCTCGACGCCCTCGCCCCCGTCGGCCTGCTCGGCGGCCGCGACTGCCTCGTCGAGCATCTGCATGTACAGCTCGAAGCCGAGCGCGGCGACATGGCCCGATTGCTCGTCGCCGAGCAGGTTGCCGGCGCCGCGCAGCTCGAGGTCGCGCATCGCGATCTTGAAGCCGGCGCCGAGCTCCGTGTAGTCGCTGAGGGCAGCGAGCCGGTGCGCGGCCTCTTGCGTCAACGCCGCAGCGCTCGGATAGAGCAGGTAGGCATACGCGCGTTCGCGGGCACGGCCGACGCGCCCGCGTATCTGGTACAGCTGTGACAGGCCGAACGCGTCCGCGCGGTCCACGATCAGCGTGTTGGCCTGCGGGATGTCGATCCCCGACTCGATGATGCTCGTGCAGACCAGCACGTCCGCCTCACCGCGCAGGAACGTCATCATCCTGTTCTCGAGCTCGGTGTCGTCCATCTGGCCGTGGACGACCTCGAAGCGGATGTCCGGGCACAGTCCACGCAGCCGCTCGGCTGTCTCGTCGATCGACTCGACGCGGTTGTGCAGGAAGAAGGCCTGCCCTCCCCGTGCCTTCTCGCGCACGAGCGCCTGCTTGACGAGCTCCTCGTCGTACTCGCCGACGTAGGTCTTCACCGGCCGGCGGCCCTCGGGCGGGGTGTTGATGACCGAGATGTCGCGCAGCCCGGCCAGCGACATCTGCAGCGTGCGCGGGATCGGCGTCGCGCTCATCGAGATGACGTCGACGCGCAGCTTGAGCTGGCGCAGAAGCTCCTTCTGCTTGACCCCGAAGCGCTGCTCCTCGTCGACGACGATCAGGCCGAGGTCCTTCGCGCGCACGTCGCGGCTCAGCAGGCGGTGCGTGCCGATGAGGATGTCCACGGCGCCGCTCTGAAAGCCCCTGATCGCCTCCTTCTGCTTCGCCGGCGGGCGGAAGCGGCTCACGTGCTCGATCGTGAATGGGTAGTCCTTCAGGCGCTCGGAGAACGTGCCGTAGTGCTGCTGGGCGAGGATCGTCGTCGGCACGAGCATGAGCACCTGCTTGCCTGCGTCGGCGGCCTTGAACGCCGCTCGCAGCGCGACCTCGGTCTTGCCGAAGCCGACGTCGCCGCAGACAAGGCGGTCCATCGGGCGCTCTGACTCCATGTCGAGCTTGACGAGCTCGATCGCCTCGGCCTGGTCGGGGGTCTCGGTGTACGGGAACGCAGCCTCGAACTCCCGCAGCCAGTCCGAGTCGGGCGGGTAGGCAAGGCCGCTGCGGCGGCGGCGCTCGGCGTAGAGGTTGAGCAGCTCTCCGGCGAGCGCCTGCGCGGCGCGGCGGGCGCGCGCCTTGAGCCGGTCCCACGACTTCCCGCCGAGCCGGGACAGCGGCGGGTGCGCGCCGCCCGCGCCGACGTAGCGGCTGATCTTCGCAAGCTGGTCTGACGGGACGAACACCCGATCGTCGCCGTGGTATTCGAGGTAGAGGTAGTCGCGCGTGACGCCGGCGACGGTCTTCGTCTCGAAGCCGGCGAAGCGCGCGATGCCGTGGTCCTCGTGGACGACGATGTCGCCGCTGCGCAGGTCGGCGAACGAGCGCAGCGCACCGCGGCGGATGCCGGACCGCCCACCGGCGCCGTACGCCGGCCCGCCGCCGCGCTCGGCGCGGCGGCGCCGGAAGAGCTTGTGCTCGGGCAGGATCGCGAGCTTCAGCCCCGCCGAGATGAAGCCGTTGCGCAGGTTGACGTGCGCGAAGCGCAGCGGGTTCTCGATGCCGGCCGGGTCCCCCTCCCCCAGCCACGACGCCTGTAGGCGCGCGAGGTTGTAGGCCGCGCGCTCGCCCTCGCCGCGCTGGGGCCAGGCGACGACGGTGCGGTAGCCCGAGCGCACGAGCTTCTCCAGCTCGGGCTCGGCCTCCTTGAGCGAGCGCGCCGCGAGATCCGGCGCCTGGGCGCGAAACTCAAGCGACTGACCGGCGTCCATCGAGGACAGCCGCACGCGGGCGCGGGCGTGCAGCGCCGCGCTGATGTCCTCGGGCTTGACGTAGAGGTGGTGGGCGTCCTCGTCGTGAAAGGCGGCGCAGACGTCCTGCCAGTGGTCCGCCAGCGACGGCTCGATCTCCTCCTCGGCCGCGACCAGCACGGCCGCGTCGGGCGCGAGGTCGAGGAACGCGCCAAAGCGCTCGACGGGCAACAGCTCCGCGACGTCGGGGGGCGAGCCGTCCTCCTGCAGCTCGAGCGCCGCCATCTCGGCCAGCTCGCGGTGCTCGGCGGCGAGCTCGGCCGCGGGCGCGATCTCGACCTCCTGAGTCTCCCCCAGCGAACGCTGGGTAAAGGTCGAGAACCAGCGCAGCGACTCGATCTCGATGTCGAAGAGATCGACGCGCACGGCGCGATCCTCGGTCGCCGGATAGATGTCCAGCAGACCGCCGCGGGCGGCAAACTGGCCGCGATCCTCGACCTGGTCGACGCGCTCGTATCCGGCCGCCACGAGCTCGGACATGCACTCGTCGAGGTCGAGCAGGTCGCCCACACGTAGCTTGAACGCGTGCGGACGAAGCGCTGGATCGGGCACCTTCTCGCTGAGGGCCACCGCGGAGACGACGACGACCGGCGCCTCCTGTGCAAGACGCCGACCGTTGTCGCTCAGCGAGCCGGCCGCCGCAAGCCGGCTCTGGGACTGCCATTCGAGCAGCGCATCCAGCGCACCGACGCGCAGGCCGACGAGGTGCGGCGGCGGCGCCAGGTGCGACTCGTACGCGACGCCGCGGCTGGGATAGAAGCGCACCGGCCGCGGCGCAAGCCACGCGCGCAGGTCGACGGCGAGGTCGCGCGCCTGGCGATCGTCGCCCGCGACGACGAGCGTCGGGCGCGTGCGATCCTCGTCGGCCAGCGCGGCCAGGGCGTACGGGCGCAGCGAGGCCGAGACGAACGCGCGCCCGCCCTCGCAGGCGAGCGTCGCGCCGTTGGCGTCGTCGGTGAAATGGGTGAGGAGCGGGCGGAGCAGCGGCGTGATGTGGGGCTTTGCGGAGGCTGAGGGGCGAAGCCCCGTCGGATCGAGCATGGTGTCGGCCGAAGTCCATCCAGTGTAGGTCGCCGAGCTTTGTCGTCGGATCTCTGAGAACCTGCCATGTGACGTTTTGCCGGTCGGCGGGGCCGGCGGTTCGCAACCCCACCGGAAGGAGAGGCTCAATGTCGGAGTTCCTTGGCTCGGTCTACCAGTCCGTCGACGAGCAGCACCGCGACAAGCCCGCCGCAACCCGTCGCCAGCTCGTCGGCGGAGCCGCGGCGGCGCTGGGCTCGATGGGCATGCTCGGGTGGGTCGCTGAGGCTGACGCCCAGCTGCCCAAGTCGGCGGCCGCTGAGCCCAACACGCCGCAGACGATCGTCAACGTCGCGGCGACCGCAGAAGTGCTGGCGACGATCGTCAACACGATCGGCTTCGAGCGCGTCGGGCTCGATCCCGTGACGCTGGCCAACGTCCGCGCGGCCGCCGCCGAGGAGAAGATCCACTACGAGACGCTGACCTCCGACGCCGTCGGCGCTGTCGCGGTCACGACGCGCATATGGGTGCCCGACGAGGTGTTCGCCAACGCTGCCAGCCTGCTGACGACGCTCGTCGTCGGCGACCAGATCTTCATCAATGCCTACCTGCTCGCCGGGACCGTGTTTGCTCGTGCCGGCGGTGCGCGCGGCTCGAAGTTCGCGCGCTACGCGGCCGAGTTCATGGGCGTCGAGGCCGTCCACCGCGCGCTCGCGCTGCAGTCGCTGGGCCGCCTGGGAAACGACCGCGCGTTCATGAAGTTCGGTCAGCGCGAGTCAGCGCCCGACCTTCCGACGAGCGGCCAGGCCGGCTTCTACAAGATCACCGATGCGGTCACGGCGCTCGAGGCCGCGGGCTTCGGCTTCGGCAAGCAGGGCTCCAAGGCCGGCTCGTTCTACGACTACGATGCCGTCGCCACTCGCACGCCCAGCGCCTTCGAGCTCGGGGTCAACACGACCTCGGTCTCCTGAAGGCAGGCTAGATGGTTGAGTCCTAATTCGCGTGCATGCGGCGGCAGCTCAGGGCGGATGCCGGGCGCCGCACGGATGCAAAGCAGGTACCGGTAGTACCGGCGAGCGTGCGGGTGGCGATCCGCCGCCGATCCTGCCTGTCACCCCGCGGTGCGCGCATTTGGAATCGACCATCTAGAGCTCGCGCTCCCCCAGGACGATCGCCTCGGCTGCCGCCGCCGCGCGCTCGATCAGGTCTGCGACCTCGGCCTTCGGCTCGCGGAAGGCGCCGAGGACGTGCGCGGACACGATCTCGGAGTCGGTCGTGTTCGGGCGTCCCACACCGACGCGCACGCGTGCGAAGTCGGCGCTGCCGAGGTCGGCCTTCAGCGACTTCAGCCCGTTGTGCCCGGCCAAGCCGCCGCCGACGCGGGTGCGTATCTCGCCGAACGGCAGGTCGATCTCGTCGTGCAGCACGAGCACGCGCTCGAGCGGCAGCTTGTAGGCGCCGCGCGCTGGGCCGACCGAGCGACCGGCGTCGTTCATGTACGTCTGCGGTAGCAGCACGGCGACGCGCGGCCCATCGGGACCCGCCCGCCCCTCCGTCAGCAGCGCCGCGTACTTCGACTTCGCGCGCGGCAGCTGCCAGCGCGACGCCAGCAGGCTGGCGATCTCGAAGCCGAGGTTGTGACGGGTGCCGGCGTACTTTGAGCCGGGGTTGCCGAGGCCGACGACGAGCCAGTCGACCGGGCCGCTCGAACCTCCGCGGCCGGGCAGCCGCATCGCCGGCTCCCGTTACTCGCCGGCGCCGCCGGCTGCTGCGGGCGCGGCCTCCGCGGCGCCCTCGCCGACGCGCTCGGTCTCTTCCTCGATCTCGTCGGTCTCGGACTCGACGCGTGGCGGCGTCAGGGTCGCGACCGTCTCCTCGGGATCGTGAAGCAGCGTTATGCCCTCCGGGATCGTGACCTCCGCGAGCGTGACGGTGTCGTTGATCTGCATCTCCGACACGTCGTGGACGATCGACTCGGGGATCGCGGTCGGCAGCGCCTCGATGTTCAGCTCGCGCATGATCTGCTCGAGCACGCCGCCGTCCTTGACGCCGGGTGCGTCGTCGGCGCCCGTCAGCTCGAGCGCGACGACGGCCGCGATCGCGACGTTGAGGTTCACGCGCAGCAGATCGATGTGCATCGTCTCGCCGCGGACAGGGTGGTATTGGGCGCTCTTGAGGATCGCCGGCGTGGAAGAACCGCCGTCGCTGACCTCGAGCACCGCGCCGTGGGCCGCGAGGGCGTGGCGCAGCTCGCGCGCATCGACGCTGAACGCCAGCGGCTCGGCGTCGCCGCCATAGAGGATCCCCGGGACGCGGCCGGTGCGGCGCAGACGTCGCGTCGCGCGCGACCCCTCGACCGTGCGCGGAGAGATCGAAAGCTTGGTGGTCTGGGAAGCCATGGCGACGGGGAAGGGTACAGAACGAGGCCGGGGCTACGGGGCGCTGAGCTGCGGCGTAGCCTTGAACAGCCGCTCGACATCCGCCCACGCCGGCTTCTTGGAACCGTCGTAGGCCAGCAGGCCCTTCTGATGAAACGGTGACTTCGGGCGCGGGTTTCCGCCGTCCCAGTTCGGCCGCACGCGGAACTCCTGCAACGCCCAGTAGATCGCGCCGCTGAGCCACGGCTTGGAGGCGTAGACGCCGAGGTGGTAGTTGACGAAGTCCTGCTGGTAGGCGTACGTGCCCTTCTCCTCCACCGGCCCGTCGCGGTTGGCTTCGGCGCCGAACTCGGAGATGAAGATCGCCTTGTTCGGATAGCAGGCGCGGACGGAGTCCAGGTAGTCGGGCAGCGTGTCGCGGTCGGCGATCTGTCCGTTGGGCCCGGGATACCAGCCGAAGTACTCGTTGATGCCGATCACGTCGAGCGCCGCGTACTGCGGCCGGCAGCCCGCTGAGGGATAGCCGGCGACGGCAAGGCCGACCGGTCGCGTTCGATCCAGCGCCTTGGCCTGGCGCACCGCGCGGTCGATGTAGTCGCGCTGCACCGGTCCGGGCTGCGACGACAGCTCGTTACCGATCGACCAGAGCATGATCGACGGGTGGTTCTGGTTGGCGAGGATGTTGTCCTCGAGCTCGTGCGCCGCCAGCTTGCGGACCTCCTCGCGCTTGAGGTACGGCGTCTTGACCGCGTAGACCGGAATCTCCGACCAGACGAGCAGGCCGTCGCGGTCGGCGAGCTCGTGCAGCTCGGGGTGCAGCGGGTAGTGCGCGCGCAGCACCGTCGCACCGAGCTCCTTGGCCTGCTCGACGATCTGGTGGCGCCGCGGAGAGCCGATCGCGAAGCCGGCGCGCGGATCGTCCTCGTGGATGCCGACGCCGCGCAGCGCCACGGCATTGCCGTTGAGCAGCAGCCGCCCGCCGACGATCTTGATCGAGCGGATGCCGTAGTGCAGGTCATAGCCCACCGCCCTGCGGCCGCCGTCGCGGACCGTGAAGCGCGCGACGTAGAGGTTCGGTGCCGCAGGCGACCACAACGTCGGGTTGTGCACCTTGATGCGGGCTTGGAAGGTCTGGAAGCGCTTGGCGTTGATGCCCTTTGTACCCAGCCCTACGGGACGGCCGCCGAGACTGCCGGCGACGCTGACGCTGCTCCTGGAGTTGCCGTAGTTGCGCACGGTCACGCGCGCGAGGACGGTGGCATCGCAAGTCGAGCAGGGCAGTTCAGGTCGCACGACCAGGCTGGAGATGTCGACCCGGTTGACCCGCTGGAGGTAGACCTCGCGCAGGATGCCGCCGTAGTTCCACCAGCCGCCGGCGGGGTCGCCCGAGCCGGTCAGGCCCGACGGCGGGAAATCGGTGCGCAGGCGGCGATTGTCGACGCGGATGACGAGCCTGTTGGTCTTTCCGCGTTTGAGGACGCTGCGCGGCAGGCGCAGGCTCCAGGGCAGGTAGGCGCCGGTGTTGCGACCGATCGGCTTGCCGTTGAGCCAGACCGTCGAGCGGTAGTTGACCGACTCGAAGCGCACGAGCCAGTCCATCCTGCTGCGCGTGTCCGGCAGGCGGAAGTCCTTGCGGTACCAGCCGACGCCGCCGGTCATCGAGGCGACGGAGTTGTCGCCCGCGTTCCATGCATTCGGAATCCGCGTTGTCGTCCAGCCGTCCGTGCTCGTCTGGCGCTGGAAGAGCTGCTTGAGGCCGTCGCCGGCGCTGTCGAGGCGAAACAGCCAGTCGCCGCCCAGCAGGTAGCGGTTGTCAGGACCGTCGCGGTAGATCGTCCCGCGGGTTATGTCCTCGGCGGCCGACGCGGGCGCGGCCGACGCCGCCAGCATGATGGCGATCAGGGCGATCGTGGGTGCGTGCAGACGGCTGAGGGGCATCGTCATCGTGGGCAACACCGCCTTGCGGCGCGAGTTGTGGACTGGCGGTCGGTGCGGTGCGCCCCGCACAGTACGAACCGTCACGGACAGCTCGATTCACGACCGATCGGGGCGCTGAGGCGCAGGAGGCTAACCGACGTCCCCGCCAGTACGTTCCCGGTCCGGCGGACGAGGACGCACTGCACGGTCGTGAGCTTCCCGGGCGTGAACCAGACCACCCGCGTTGGCTTCGTCCTGGCCTTGAGCGCGTGCGAGGTGCCCGACTGGTAGAGCGCGATCTTCAGCTCGCCTGGTGCTCGCAGGCGCTGCGCGTTGGCCCGCACGAGCGCTGCGCAAGCCGCGTCGGGGCAGTTCAGGCGCCGCAGCATCGCGTCGGCATCGCCGCGCGCCTGCGCGCGCAGCAGCTGCGTGACGGCGCCGCGCTCGACGGTGTCGGTGTTCAGCCAGCGGGCGACGACGACGCTGATGGCGAGAAAGACGATCACGGCGCAGGCGATGAGGAGGGCGCGCTTCACGCCCCCATTGTTAGCCGGCCGGAGGTTGTGCGTGGTCGTTCTGGACGCCCGGCCGGGTCTGTCGGACGATGGTGCCACTCATCGAGGGTGTTCCGGGTTTGTCGTCGTGGAAGCGACAAACCCGGAACACCCTCCGCTGGAATCCTGAAGCCGGCCCTCAGCCGGCGACGTGGAAGTCGTCCCCGTTGAGCTCCAGAAAGCGCTGCACGGACGCCTCCTGCTGGTCTAAGCGCTGGGCTGTCCTGTGGGCGTGCTCGGTGGCGCGCTGCTCGAAGTCTTCGAGGCAGCTCTCAGGGTCGTCGAACAGCTGGTAGATGTGGGTGAGGTCCTGCTGGGCGCAGACGATGCCCATCGGCGGGCGGCCCTCGGCGAGCGTGCGCGCTCCGCAGACGGCGGCGACGAGCAGTCGCCGCTCGGGGGCCGTCAGCGCAACTGGCATCAACCGGTGCGCAGGCAGGCGCACGTTCAGCTCGATCGAACGGTCGACGGCGATGTCGCTGCCCGTAGCGGCGGCGAGCGGGCCGGCCCAGACGGCGAGGACGGTGTCCGCGGCCACGATCGCGTCGCGCAGCGCGCGCGCTTGGGCGGCATAGAGCTCTTCGGCCTCGTCGCGAGAGGCAGCCTCGGCGAGGTTCAGATCGCACGGGACGCGCAGCAGCTCGGACGCGCCGATCGCCGACCCCGCGGCGCGCGGCCCGTGGGCGACATAGGTCTGCAGCGTCCCGAGGTCGCGGCGACCATGGAAGATGACCGTCAGCGCCTCGGACAGGGCGAGATCGGAGACCTTGAGGGCGACGGACGCGCAGGAGTCGGCGTCGATCAGCGCGCGCTGAAGAAGATCGTCGGCCTGGTCCATCGTTCAACCCTCCTTGATTTCGACTCATTGTGACGCTTCAGGGGTACTCTCCGCCACCATGAAGATTCTTTACAAGCCCATTGGAATAGTTGTCGGCATCCTCGCCGGGGTGCTCGCGCGCCAGGTCTTCAGCCAGGTGTGGGGCCATATCGACGATCGCGAGCCGCCGAAGGCCACCACGCTGGAGTCGTCTTGGGGCAAGGTACTGGGCGCGGCGGCGGTTCAAGGAGCCACGTTCGCGGTCACGAAGGCCGCGGTGAACCGCAGCGGCGCGAAGGGCTTTCAGTGGCTGACCGGCATCTGGCCCGGCGAGAAGCGCCCCGAAATCGAATAGGGCCGCCGGCGACCTCGCGCCCGAGATCGCGAGGCCCCGACGGCGTCGCTCCAGCGTGACCGACCCAGCGCGAGCGCTGGACGAAGGTTGGAGCTAACGCAGCACGAACCCGCGCCGGGCGAGGGTTTCGAGATCGTCCTCAAAAGCCTGGAAATTGCGCGCTCTGAGGTGCTCCAGCGGAACGCCGCCCGGTCCGCGGCGCCGCAGCCAGGTTCGTAGGACGCCAGCGCCGACCTGCTCCACGGCTTGATCGGTGAGCGCCAGCAAGATCTGCAGCTCCGGCCGGTGGGCCAGCTCGCCGGTGAGCACCTGTAGCGGATCGACCGCGAGCACCTCGCAAAGCTCCTCGTCGGAGAGCCCGAGGCGCTCCATCAACGCGACGGCGCGGATGCTCACCGAATCTCGTCCTCGTAGAACAGGCCGCTGCTCAGAAGAGCTGGTTCTCGCCGCCGAAGACCTCGCTCACCGACGCGTCGCTGAAGATGCGGCGGATCGAGTCGGTCAGCAGGCCGGCGCACGAGAGGACGCGGATGTTGTCGGGCGCTTCGGCGGGCAGCGGGATCGTGTCGGTGACGACGATCTCCTCGAAGCCGCCGGCGCGGAGGTTCTCGAAGGCGTTGCCGCTGAGCACGGGGTGCGTGGCAGCCGCGTAGACGGTGCGGGCGCCGTGGTCGAGGACCGTCTGGCCGGCGACCTTCAGCGTGCTCGCGGTGTCGATCATGTCATCGACAATGACCGCGGTCTTGCCTTTGACGTCACCGATGACGTAGCCGATCTCGGCGACTTGGTGGGCCGGACGCTCCTTGTCCAGGATCGCGAGCTCGGCGCCCAGCTTGGAGGCGAATTTCTTGTTGAGCTTCACGCGGCCGGCATCGGGGGCGACGACGACGAGATCCTGCAGGCCGAGGTCGCGGAAGTGCTGGGTGAGGATGAACAGCGCCGTCATGTGGTCGACCGGCTTAGAGAAGAAGCCCTGGATCTGGCCTGCGTGGAGGTCCATCGTCAGGACGCGATCGGCGCCGGCGCGTTCGAGCATGCGGGCGACGAGGCGGGCGGAGATCGGCTCGCGCGGCGCCGACTTCTTGTCCTGGCGGCTGTAGCCGAACCATGGCGTGACGGCGATCACGCGGTGTGCACTGGCGCCGACGGCGGCATCGATCATGAGCATGAGCTCCATGAGCGCGTCGTTGGGCGAGATGCCGTTGGCGAGGTTGCCGCAGGTCGGCTGCACGATGAAGACGTCGGCGCCGCGGATCGACTCGCCGTAGCGGCAGTAGACCTCGCCGTTGGAGAACGTCTTGAGCGTGACCGGGCCGGGGTCGATGCCGAGGTTGTCGGCGATCTTCGCCGCCAGGTCCGGGTTCGCGCGCCCGGAGAAGAGCATCAGATGCTTGTCGTAGCCGAGCTCCAGCCTGGTCGCGGGCAGCGGCTGCGTCTCGACGACGGTCATCGCGGTAGAAAGCTTAGTCTGCATCCCGGCGCTTACGGCTGGCGTAGCCCTCGTGGTTGGTCTGCCGCTCGCGCGCGATGCCAAGGGCCCCGGAGGGGACGTTCTTCGTGATCGCCGAGTTGGCGCCCGTGAAGCTGTCGTCGCCGAGGGTCACGGGGGCGACGAGGGTCGTATCGACTCCCGTGCGAACGCGATCGCCGATCGTGGTGCGGTGCTTGCGGACCCCGTCGTAGTTTGCGGTGATCGTCGCTGCGCCGAGGTTCGTGTCCTCGCCGATGTCCGCATCGCCGATGTAGGAGAGGTGCGGGACCTTGCTGCCCGCCCCCACGTCGGAGTTCTTGATCTCCACGAACGTGCCGGCCTTGGAGCGCTCCCGAAGCAGCGTGCCCGGCCGCAGGTAGGCGAACGGACCGATCGTCGCGCCGTCGCGGATCTCGCACCCGACGAGGTAGGAGTGCGGCACCTCGACGTCGTCGCCGAGCGTCGCGTCGACGAGGGTCGTCAGCGGGCCGATCGTGCAGCCGCGGCCGATGCTGGTGCTACCCCTGAGGAAGGAGCTCGGCTGCACGGTGCAGTCTTCGCCGATCGTCACGCCCACGTCGATGAGCGTCGAGCCCGGGTCGATGATCGTCACGCCCGCGCGCCCGTGGGTGGCGTGGATGCGGGCCTGAGCGATCGCGCGAACCTCGGCCAGCTGGACACGATCGTTGACGCCGAGCGTGATCGACGGATCGGCGATCTGGTGCGCTGCCACCGATAGGCCCGCGCTACGCAGCGCCGGGAGAGCATCGGGCAGGTAGAGCTCGCCCTGCGCGTTGTCGGGACTGAGCTTCAGCAGTGCATCCAGGAGCGCGCCGCCGCCGAAGGCGAAGATCGAAGTGTTGACCTCGTCGATCTCGAGCTCCTCGGGAGTGGCGTCACCGGGTGCCTTGGTCTCGACGACGCGCTCGACCGCACCATCCATGTCGCGCACGACGCGCCCATAGCCGCTGGGGTCGTCGAGGATCATCGTGGCCATCGTCGCCGCTGCGCCGCGTTGGGCGTGGTCGGCCACCAGCGCCCGGATCGCGTCCGCGGTCACCAGCGGCGCATCGCCCGGGAGCACGACGACGGTGTCCTGCGCATCGATCTCCCCGGCCGCCGCCTGGACGGCTCCGCCCGTGCCGTTAGGCTCGGGCTGCACGACCGTGGCGACGCCGACCGGAAGGTGGTCCTCGAGAGGCTTCGCCGGCGAGTCGACGACGACGATCTTGTCCGTCCCCGCCTCGAGCGCCGCCGCGATCGGCCAGCCTACGAGCGGGCGTCCGCAGAGATCGTGGAGCATCTTCGGCGTGCGCGACCGCATGCGGGTGCCCTGGCCGGCGGCGAGGATGACGACGATCAGCGCTGCCATGGGAGCATCCTAGGGTTATCGTTCCCGTGGGCAGCTCGCCCTTTGGGGAGTGGTGTAATGGCAGCACAGGACTCTTTGGAAGTCCTGGTCCAGGTTCGAGTCCTGGCTCCCCAGCCTCGATCCTGTGGCGGCGGCTCGGGCTGCCCCAACCGGCGGCCACCGCAGGACGGCATGGGTCAGTCGAAGCGAAAGAACGTACCCACCGGCTCGAGCCGGCTCTCGTCGATCTTCGGCACAGCGGCCGCGAGCGTCGCCGCAAGCGCCTCGCCGCTCGCGCCGATCAGGCGGATGAGCTCCTCGACGGGCGTCGACTCGGACGCGACGCCGTTGGCATAGTCGGTCGCGTAGCCGAGCAGCGCGTAGGGGATCTCGGCCTCGCCGGCAAGCACGGTCTCGGGTCCGGCCGTCTGGCTGACGACGGTGACGCCGCAGTTCTGCAGCATCTTGATCTCGGTCTTCGTGTTGAAGCGCGGCCCATCGACGTGGCCGTAGCAGCCGCCGTCGCGGACGAAGTGACCGGCCTCCCTGGCTCCTTCGAGCAGCGCCTCGCGCAGCGGCTGGGAGAACGGCCGCTCGTAGATCCAGTGACCGCGGCCCTTCTCACCGGGCTCGGTGAAGAGCGTGCAGATCGAGCCGTCCGGGAGGCGGTTGACGAGGAAATGCAGGTCGTCGAAGACGACAAGGCTGCCCAGCGGCAGCTTGTGATCCAGCGAGCCGCAGACCGTGACAGACAGGATCGCGTCGGCACCGCGCTCCTTCAAAGCCGCGATGTTGGCCTGGTGGGTGACCTGGCTTGAGAGCAGCTTGTGGCCCGGGCGGTGGCGTGAGACGTGCAGCACGTCGACGCCGGCGAAACGCCCGCTCGTGAGCGGCGCCGAGCCGTAGCGCGTCTGCACCATCTCGGGCTCGTCGGCGGCTTGGATCCCGGGCAGCGCATACGTGCCCGATCCCGTGAGGATCCCGATTCGCATGGCGCGATGCTATCCGCGTCAGCGGCCTGGCACGCGTCCGGCGCCCGTTCCCGGCTCGGTCGCCGGTCCGGTCGGCGCCGCGACGCCCAGCACGCGCATCGCCTTCAGCCCGAGCGACAGCTTCTCGCGACCGTCCGTCGAGCCGACGTCGAGGCCCGACAGCTCGCGCACGCGCTCCAGCCGGTAGCGGATCGTGTGGCGATGGGTGAAGAGCTTCTGGGCGGTCCCGGCGACGTTGCCGTCGTTGTCCAGGAACGCCTCGACCGTCCGCACGAGCTCGGTCTCGTACTGCTCGTCGTAGGCGACGAGCGGCTCAACCGTCTCGGCGTAGAAGCGCTGCAGCTCCGCCGGATCCTCGCTCATCGCGGACAGAAGCAGGCGGTAGGCGCCGGTCTGCTCGAACGCCAGCAGGGGGCGCTCCTCGTCGCCTTCGGCCACGTTGACAGCCAGCAGCGCCTCGTTGCCGGCGCGGTGCAGGTCCAGCGGATCGCGCGCGACGCGGCTGCGTCCGAGCGCGAACCTATGGCCGGGCAGGCCGGTCTGCAGCTCACGCAGGACGCCCTCCGCCGCGCGCTTGGCGACCGCGTCTTCGCCGCTGGGAACGAGCACGACGACCTCGGCTGCCCCCGACTCTCGCTCGGCGGACGCGGCGATCGCGGTGGCGACGACGGCGCGAGCACCGCGCTCAGCGGTCGCCAGGACCCGTGCCCGCCAGCCCTCCTCCGTCGTCACGTGCACGTGGGCGCGCGCCACCAGCACGCTGGCGCCCGATACGAGGTCTACGCCGAGCTCTGCGGCGCGCGTGATGATCTCGTCGGGATCTGAGAGCTCACCGGAGAGCACCGAGCGCAGAAAGGTGCTGCTGCGCTCCTGGGACGCGCGGGCCGGGGCCCGCACGCGCTCGACCTCCGAGGCGACAAGCGTCGTCACAAGGCGCACGAGCGCCGGGCCCGGCGTGGAGCGCGTGCGCATCCGCAGCTGGCCGACCGGCGCGTCGGCCACGCGCAGCTCGATCGTGTCGACGCCGGCGCCGGCGTCGAGCAGCGAGCGCTCGTCAGCCGGCGAGCGCGCGGCGACGGCGAGCACCGATCCCGTGCGGTCGAGCAGCACGAGGCTGGCCTCGAGTGCACGCGCGGCGGCACGAACGACATCAGGCAGCCCGGCGCCTGATTCGACGGCCTCCGTAATCGCGTCCAGTGCGTTGAGATCGAGCCCCATCGACCTTTCGGCGGAGGTGGCCATGAGTAGAGGTTACGCGGCTATACGATCCCAGTAATACGCGATCGCCGCTCCGCCGGCGACTCCGAGCAGCAGCAGCGCCGCGAACGCGTAGAGCGACAGAAAGCACGCGGCGATCCGCTCCCAGGCCTTGCTGTACGCAGACCAGGCTGGGATGACGATGAACCAGGCGAAGGCTGCCAGCGCACAGACGCCACAGACGGCGGCTACGAGATAGGTGGCTCCGGCATTGGTCATGTTCTCGGATTGTGACGTACGACGGCGACGGTGCGGGGCGCGACTAGACGATCGGCCCAGCTGGTTGCGCGAGGATCGGCGCGGGCATCCGGCCCTCGCCGGCGAGCGCGGCGTGGGCCGTGGCTGCGCGCTCGTGGTGGCCGACGCCGGAGAACATCGCCAGGACGGTGGGCCCGGATCCCGCGACCAGCGCGTGGTCGGCGCCGGCCGCGAGCGCGGCCTCGAGCGTCCCGTCGATCGCGGGGCAGAGCGAGCGCGCGGCGTCCTGGAGGTCGTTGCCGACGTGCTCGAGGATGGTCTCGGAGGAGATCGAGGCCTGCATGCGCGTCAACGACCGCGCAAGGCCCAGCGAGTCGCGTGGAATGCCGAGGCGGTCGGCCTCGGCGTAGACCGCGGCCGTCGGCAGCTTCGCATCGAGTGGCAGGACGATCACCGAGTACTCCAGCTCGAGCGCCAGCTGGCGCAGGCGCGTGCCCTCCCCCGTCGCCAGCGTGAGCCCGCCGCGGACCTGGCTGGGCACGTCGGACCCGAGCCCCGCCGCGATGTCCTCCAGCAGCCGGTGGTCTTCAAGGCCCGCCGCGTCGGCCATCAGGCGCAGCGCGGCGGCCGCGTCCGCGGA
>DASVPU010000142.1:0-12877 GCA_036389475.1 Solirubrobacteraceae bacterium | reverse complement strand
TGCCGCGGCGCCACCTGGCCCGATAAGAGTCTCGCGGCTCCTGCACATGTTCCGTGAACACGCCACGCATTCGCCCGTCCGTGGCAGATGGCCAAACGCATTGGCGATCTTCGATCGGCGCTGACCCCGCCTTGGGTGAAGTCAGCGCTGGCGATACCACCTGCGCTCTTCCAGCTCGCGAAAGACCACGAGGTTGTGCCCGCCGGTCGTGATGACCTCCCAGTAGCGCCGGCGCAGCGGCCGGTCCGTCCACCAGCGATCCTCGACGAGCCAGGACTCGCGGACGGCGTCGACATCCAGGCCGTCGACGGTCAGCGGCATGCCGGCGCCGTCCGCGCGCACCGCAGCGGCCCGCGGCTCGGCGATCCTCCTCGGGCCCGGGCTCATCTCATGATCCGTCCCGATGATCCTCCCGGCTCGAACGGGGTCAGCACCACGCGCCGCTCGGGCACGCGCGAGTCGGGGTCGATCTCCAGGATGCGCAGCGCAGCGTCCGGCCCGGCGGCCGCACGCGACTGGCGGACAGCCTCGCGCAGGCGCCCGTCACGGCGCGCCGCACCGTCGTCGAACAGCGCGCGCGCCTCGGGATGAGGCGGTCCGAAGCGCTCCACTGCGAGCAGCAGCGTCTCTGCGGGCGCGGGCAGCAGCGCGAGGCGCCCGCCGAGCGCGAGGCGCATCCGCTCGGCGTCGGCGAGCGCCTCGCGAAAGACGACGCGCTCGCGCCACGTGCCGCCTTCGACGAGCCGCGCCGAGAGGACGACCGCTCGCAGCGTGCGCCCGCGCCGCTCGCGGCGCGCGAGCAGGCGGTCGATGAGCAGCCATAGCGCGCGGCCAAGCTGCTCGCCCGATCCCGACTCGGGCAGCTCCAAGGTCTCGCGCAGCAGCTCACCCGGCTTGCGCGGGCACAGCGGGGTATCCAAGCCGTTGGCGAGATCGTGGGCGAGCAGGCCGGGGCGGCCGAAGCGATCGGCGACCGCCCCGCGCGGCAGCGCGGCGAGGGCGCCGAGCGTCGCGACCCCCAAGCGCTCAAGCGGCTCTACGAGCGCGACGGTCTCCGCGCGGCGGCGCAGCAGCGCGACGGGATGCGAGGCCAGCTCTTGCGCGCCTGAGAGGGTGGCGGGCCGCCGGACACGCGCGCCGTGCGCCGCGACCATCGCGCAGAAGCGCGTCGGCCCCTGCCCGATCCGCGGGCCGGAGAGGACCCGGCGCAGGCGCTCCTCGCAGACCTGTGCCTGTGCACCCGCTGCCAGATACCCGTCGGCCAGCATTCGCGTGACCCTGCCGTAGTGCAGCCGCTCGAGGCCGCGGGCATCGAAGCACGCCTCGCCGGGTCGCAGCGACTCGACCGCCGCGCCGAGGTTCTCCAGCCGCGCCAGCGCGCACTCCCACGCCTCGGCGACGCCCATCGGATCGGGCGGCACGAGCGCCAGCGCGGGGCAGCGAGAGAGCGCTTCGCCCATGCGCATCCCGGCATGGATCCCGAACGCCTCAGCAGCCAGCGACACCTCGCCTACGAACAACTCCCGGCCAGGCTCGGGAGCGAGCGCGGCGGGCTCGCCGAGCAGCCCGGCACGGCCGCCGGCGGCGACGGCGAGCTCGAAGCGTTCCAACAGGACGCAGACAACCATCGAACGCATGTTCGCATCGATCGGATGGCGGCGCAAGGTCTGGACCGGTGGTCGGCGCGCTCGTAAGCTCCCTCAGTGGAGATGCAAGGGGCATCCATGTTCGACGGTCGGACGAAAGCCCGCTCGCTCGCCTTCCTCTTTGCTGCCGGCGCGCTCGTCGGCATGCTGACCATCGGGCTCCCGCACGCCCGCGGGATCCCCACTACGAAGGTGCTCGTCATCTCGGCCGTCTCGCTCGTGCTCGCGCTCGTCTTTCTGCGCTTTGCCGCACGCATACGCGACCACCAGCTGCACGTGGCGCTCGGCGCCGTGACGATCATCCTCAGCCTCGTCATCCATTACACGAAGCTGTATCCGCTGATCTACATGTGGCCGGCGCTGTATGCGTTCTACTTCTTCTCGACTCCCACCGCGCTCGCTCACCTCGCCTGGATCGGCGCTGCCTACGCGACGGTGCTGACCCACGACAAGCCAATGGACGCGTCGCTTCGGCTCGTGCTCGTGCTCGGGACGCCGCTCGTCATCGGGCTGATGATCTCGCGCCTGCTGGGGCACATGCGCCAGGGCGTGGAGCGCAGTGCGCGCCAGGAGCGGGCGCTGCGGTCCAGTGAGCGACGCACGCGCGAGATCGTCGAAAGCGCCCGCGACGGCTTCATCTCGACCGACGCGGAGGGGCGTGTCGTCGACATCAACGCCGCGGGCGAGGTCCTGCTCGGGCGCTCGCGGGCCGACGTGCTCGGGCGACCGGTTCAGGATCTCGGCGTTCCGTCCGAGCTGCATGCGAAGTTCGACGAGCGTCGCCGTGCCTTGCTGGACGGCGCTCGCCAGAAGGGCACGCGACACCTCGCGCTGCGCGTCGTCATCGACCGTCCCGACGGGACGCGGCTGCGTGGCGAGACGATGATCTGGCTGGTCGAGCGCGACGGCGAGCTGACGTTCAACGCGCGGCTGACGGACATCGGTGAGCGGCTGCGCCAAGAGGAGGAGCGCGAGAAGCTCCTGCGCTCCGAGGCCGCACGGGCCGAGGCCGAGCGCACCGCCGCGACGATCGGACGCCTGCAGGCCGTGGCCGACGCGGCGCTGACCGAGCGCAACCTCGACGTGCTCGGGCCGACGATCATCAAGCGCACGCGCGAGGTGATGGGCGCCGAGGCCGCGGCCCTGCTCGTCGTCCAGGAGGACGACAGCATGTCGCTCATCACGTCAGATTTGTCGACGTGCGAGGATCGGCCCCAGCGCGTCCCACCCGGAGTCGGAATCGCCGGCCGGGTGCGGGCGACACGCGCCCCTGTGCTCGTGAACGATCCGCCGCCCTCGGAGCTTGCGGATCCCTCGATCCTTGACGTCGGGATCTCGTCGATGCTCGGCGTGCCGCTGATCGTGCGCGACGAGCTGATCGGCGTCATCGAGATCGGCGTCCGCAAGCCGCGGCGGCTGGGGCCCGAGGACGTCGATCTGCTGCGCCTGACGGCCGATCGGGTGGCGCTGGCGATCGATCATGCGCGCGCGTACGGGCGCGAGCACCGGATCGCCGAGACGCTCCAGCGCAGCCTGCTGCCGCAGACGTTGCCATCGCTGCCGGGGATCGCGCTGAGCGCCCGCTATCTGCCCGCGGCGTCGGAGGCCGAGGTGGGGGGCGACTGGTATGACGCGATCTCGTTGACGGGCGGGCGGGTCCTGCTCGTCATGGGAGATGTCTCGGGCAAGGGGCTGGCGGCGGCATCGACTCTGGGCGCGCTGCGAAACGCGATCCGAGCGTACGCGCTCGAGGGCCATGGACCGGGGGACATCGCCGAGCGCCTGAACCAGTTCGTGCTCGCCGATCCAGGGCGCGAGCACATGGCAACCCTTGTACTGGCGGTCTTCGATCCCGTCGATGCGCAGCTGGCGTGGGTCAACGCCGGCCACCCGCCGCCCTTGACGGTCGACGTCGACGGGAAGGCGCAGTATCTGGAGGGCGCTCGCTCGGTTCCTCTGGGGGTGCTGCCGTTTCCGACCTATGACCAGCAGACTGTGACACTGGAGCCCGGCGGCGCGATCGTGCTGTACACGGACGGGCTCATCGAGCGCCGGGGCGCGCACATCGACGACGGGCTGGCGCTGCTGGCCCGCGCCGCCGGGAACGGGCCGCTCGAATCCGAGGCGCTCTGTGACCGGCTCCTGAGCGCTGCGGTACCGGACGGCGCGACGAGCGACGACGTCGCGCTGCTGACGTTGTGCCACGTGCCGCTCGGTGAGCGCTTGGCGCTCGACCTGCCGAGCGAGCCGAGCGCGTTGAGGTCCTTGCGGGCGTTGTTGCGACGCTGGCTCGCGCAGGTGGAGGCATCGGATGTCGATGTCCACGCGATCGTGATGGCATGTTCTGAAACCTGCACGAACGCGATCGAGCACGCGGGCGCGGCGCCCGACGAGACGATCTTCTTCGAAGCGGTGCTGCGCGACGGGGAGGTCGACGTGATCGTCCGCGACCGCGGCCGCTGGCGATCGAAGCGGCCACCGAGCGACCAGGGCCGCGGGCTGGAGCTCATCGATGCGTTGATGGACGACGTCCAGCTCGAGACGGCGGCCGACGGCACGACGGTGCGCCTGCGCCGGCGTCTGAGCGAGCGCGTGAGCGCATGACCGCTGGGGCGCGCCTGTCGAGCGAGCTGCGCGGGGACGTCGTCGTCGTGAGCGTGGAAGGGGAGCTCGACGTCTTCAACGCGGCCGAGATGACCGGGTTGATCGAGTTGCTCGTGCCGACGGAGGCGCATGTGGCTGTGCTGGATCTCTCGGAGCTAGGCTTTTTGGACTCGACCGCGATCCGCAAGCTCTTCGCGCTGACGAGCCGGTTGATCGAGCGCCGTCAGAG
This sequence comes from Solirubrobacteraceae bacterium, assembly GCA_036389475.1. GTDB lineage: Bacteria > Actinomycetota > Thermoleophilia > Solirubrobacterales > Solirubrobacteraceae > CADCVQ01. The sequence goes on along the minus strand of DASVPU010000142.1, from coordinate 8,398 downwards.
GGTGCATCTGGTAACGCCGCACGGGAGCGCGGTGCTGCGGACGTTGGAGCTGGTGGAGTTCTCGCGGGCCGCGCCGATTCATGGCTCGCTTGAGGAGGCGTTGGCGCAACTGGAGAACGGAGCGGGCGAGCACGGTTGAGGTGGTCGCGGGTGGTCATGCGCTTTCGCATGGGATCCGCGGTGCGAGGTTGCGCACCGCGCTCAGGTGAGCTTGATGCCGACGGTCAGCGAACCGGTGTAGCCGGCGCTGGTGCTCTCGCCCTTGCGACGCATCCCGAGGACGGCCCGGACACCCGCTTGGCGGTAGATCCCGTCGCTTGTGTTCGCGCTGCTCACCGTGCCGCGCGCGGGGTAGCTGCCGTGGCCGTAGATCGACCTCATGACCGCGGGCGGGAAGAAGACCTGGCCCGTGTGGATCTCGTTGCCGGACACGAAGACCTTCATGTGGATGTGCGGCGTCCGTCCCGGATACCAGCCGGGAAAGATCGTCTCGAAGCGGACTTGACCACCGGCGTTGGTGCGCTGGATGCCGCGCAGCCAGTTGCCGCTGTTGCCGGAGACGCCGGAGTAGGCGCCTGAGGCATCGGCGTGCCAGATCTCGACGGCGGCGTTCCTGATCGCGCGACACGTCGCGGCGTTGACGACGGCGAAGCGCAGGGTGAGCGGGATGCCCTGACGGCCACCGCGGACGTCGCGGCGGACGAGGTCGAGGTCGAGGTAGTACGGCCCCTCGGTCACCTCGCGCTGCAGCGTGCAGCCGGCGGCGGCGTCGTCGGGGAGGAGGAGGCCGCGGGCGCCGTACGCGGCGCCGAGGCCGGTGGCGCCGGCGGTCATCAGCAGTTGGCGGCGGGAGAGCGATCTGGTCATGCAAGGCAGCGTGCTGGACTCCCCTGTGTGTCGCCTGAGAATGTGCTGTGAGGATGCTCGGATGATGTGAGCTATGGCGCGCCCGGACCAGGCCGGATCAGGTGAGTTACGCCGTAGAGCTGCGCGAGGTTAGGAGCGCTGCGCTCTGGTGTGCGAGGCGGCGCCGCCGATCAGGCGCAGCAGCGCGCGCGGCTCGGCGGCGAGGTGCGGACGCGCAGGCGCCGGTGCGTGGTAGCCAGGCGCATGGATCTGCGGTGCGCGAACGCAGTTTGAACGTGCAGACGTGCGCCTTGGGCAGGCGCGTGAGCGTGATCTGCAGCCCTCGCGATGCCACGTCGCTCACCTGACCCGCGGGCGCGGCGTGCCACCCACCGCGAATGCCGATTGCTGGACTGGTGCATGTGGGATCGCGGGCGCTGCCTGGCGTCGACCATCGCGCCGAGGCCGGCGGCGCGAAGCGCCGCGGCTGTCATAGAAAAACCCCACCGAAGCGGGGCCTTTCCGTAGCGGACCGATAAGCCGGATTCTGTCGTGAGCAACCATCCATCTGAGCGGCCGACCTGGACCTTGGCGGGCAGCCTGCGAACGGTCCTGCTTGGCCTTGCATCGGGTGGGGTTTGCCTGGCCGCCGTGTCGCCACGGCGCCGGTGCGCTCTTACCGCACCTTTTCACCCTTGCCTGTGCGCGACGCACGTGCTGACGCGCCATCGGCGGTGTGTTTCTGTGGCACTTTCCCGCGGGTTTCCCCGGGTCGGGTTCCCGACCACCCTGCCCTGTGATGTCCGGACTTTCCTCGAAGGGCGAGCCTCCGCGGCTGCTTGGTCTGCCCTTGGAGCCTAGCGACACCCCGCCACATCGCAAGCCCGGATAGGGTGCCGCGCGATGCCAGCAGGCGACGTGCTTCCACGGCGTGTCGGGGCGGCGCTGATCGATATCGGCGTCATCCTCGTGCTGCTCCTCGTCATCGCCGGGATCTTCGGAGACCAGAACGCCACGGCGGTGCGGGAGAAGATCGGCGGACGCGGCCCGGCCGGCCTGTTCCTCCTCCTGACGTTCCTCTACTTCTTCGTCTCCGAACTCGCCTGGGCCCAGACGATCGGCAAGCGCGTGCTGAAGCTCAAGGTCACGTGCCTTGACGGCACCAAGCCGCCCGCGGTCCCAACGCTTCTGCGCAACGTCGTTCGGATCATCGACTGGCTGCCCGCCGCTTACGTCGTTGGCTTCATAAGCCTGATCGCGACCGGGCCGCGCCGCCAGCGCTTGGGCGATCTCGTAGCGAAGACGCACGTCGTGCCGTTGACGAACGGCGTCGCAGCGCCACCGCCTGACGACGAGCAGCCGCCGCCCCCGAGCGACGACGACGTCCTCGCCAGCATCCTGCGCTGACGCCTCGTCGAGGGGGTGCGCGGTCGCGGCCTGCCTAGCCCACGTCGGTCCGGCAGTCCCGGCAGCGCCCCCCGACCGCCGACGGCCCGGATCCGTACCGAGGCTCCATCGCCCCGTCACAGATCGGGCACGTCGTGGTGCGGTGCGCGGTCAGGTCCTCCCAGGCGCCGAAGAGAACATCCTCCAGCGTCCGGCCCTCGCGCGGAACACGGCTGAGCATCGCTGGCCGGTCAAGGTCGACCGTCGCCATCAGGGCACGCTCCTGAACAGGCCCACTACGCGGCCGAGAACCTGGACGTCACGGGTTCGAATCGGCTCCATCGACGGGTTCTCGGGCTGCAGGCGGATGTGATCCTCCTCCCGGAAGAAGCGCTTGACGGTCGCATCCTCGCCCACGAGCGCCACGATGATCTCCCCGTCCTGCGCCGTCTCCTGAGGCCGTACCACGACGTAATCGTCGGGCAGGATGCCGGCGTCGATCATCGATTCGCCGCGGACGCGCAGGATGAACCGACCTTCCTCGCCTCCCGCCAGCAGCGGCACGTTGACGTACTCCTCGATGTTCTCCTCGGCCAGCACCGGCGACCCAGCCGCCACCTGCCCGACGAGCGGCAGCCCGTCCGGCCGCACGATCGACTTAACCTGCTCGACGGCGCGGTCGAGCATCTCGATCGCCCGCGGCTTAGACGGATCGCGGCGCAGCAGCCCGAGCTTCTCGAGGTTGGCGAGATGGGCGTGAACGGTGGAGGACGAGGCCAGTCCGACGGCCTTGCCGATATCGCGGACGGTCGGCGGGTAACCGAACCGCGCCGAGTAGCTCTTGATGTAGTCGAAGATCTCCTGCTGGCGCTTGGTCAGGTCCACGGCGCACGCTCCTTGCCGCGAGAGGGGGAATTTGCAGAGGCGAACATCTGTTCGTACAAGCTAACGACCCGATCGGATGGAATCAAGCGGCCTATACTGCGCAAGCCCTCGCGCCGGTGGCGGAATTGGTAGACGCGCAAGGTTGAGGGCCTTGTGGGGGGATTCCCCCGTGGAGGTTCGAGTCCTCTTCGGCGCACCATTCGTGACGACGTTCGAACCTCCACGGCTTGAAAAGGCCGTGGAGGTTTCGTCGTTTCCAGGTTCGGTCCCGGTTGCTGCAGTCCATCGGTCTGCCGCCGAGACTGCAGGACCACGCCGCCGAACTAGGCGATCGTGATCAGGTCGTCGGAACGGTGCTGCAGTTCAGCGTCGCTGATGCGGGCTGAAGGCGTGGCGCAGCCGGCGTCCTTGATTCGGACGAGTCATCCGGTGTCGCGCAGAGAAGCTCCTGAAACGCAGGGGCGCGGCCGCCCAGGCGGGGGAAGGGCGGCCGCGCAGGATGCTGCGTAAACGGGTCGCCAATGGGGTGTCGGCGCTCCCGTACCCCGCATATCGCGCCTGAGGCACGCCTGGATCAACTTTCTTGCGCGGGCATTTCAACCCTCCGCAGATCGCGATGCCTTGCCTCAAAGAGCCCTGATTTCCTGAAGATTTGCGGCCATCCGCCGCCGGATACAAGCTGGATCCTGGTCAGCAAACGAGCGCGAGCGTGCGGTTGCTTGCTTCGAACTCGCGCCCGACCTCGGCCAGAATCTCAAGCATCGCGGCGGCCGCGGGCGACACGTACCCGCCGGCGAGCGTCGCCGCCAGAACGTGGCGCATCGGCGGACGGCCCTCGAGCTGGCGGATGACCACGTCCTCGCGGACCGCCACCAGCGCAAGGTCCGGGATCAGGCACACGCCGACCCCAGCGGCGACGAAGCCCTGGATCGCGACGTAGTCGTCAGACTGGAACGCCACGCGCGGCTCAAAGCCGGCGGCGTGGCAGGCACGCTCGAGGATCATGCCGTCCGGACAGCGGCCGGTCGTTCCCAAGATCCACGAATCCTGTGCGAGGTCGGTGAGCTTCAGCCGGGCCTTGCGCGCGACCGGATGACCGGCCGGCAGGCACACGTACATCGGGTCGTCGAGCAGGTGCAGCCGCTCGATCGCCTTGTCGTCGATCGGCTCGAAGCCCGATTCGAGAACCAGCGCTATGTCGCAGTCACCGCACTTCACGCAGTGCAGCCCCTCGTGTGGCTCGCGCGGTTCCAGCGTGATCTCCACGCCCGGATGGCGCTGGCGAAAAAGCGCGATCGCCCGCGGCGCGAGTGTGGCGCCCGCAGTCGGGAAGGACACGATCCGCAGCCTCCCGCCGCGCGCGCCGGCGATCGCCTCGAGCTCGGCCTCGGCGTCGGCCAGACGCGCGAAGATGACGTCGGCGTGAGCGACGAGCGCGCGGCCGGCATCGGTCAGTCTGACGCCGCGCGCATTGCGCTCGACGAGCACGGTTGCGGCCTCACGCTCGAGAGCGGCGATCTGCTGCGAGACCGCGGACTGGGTATAGGCGAGCGACTCCGCAGCGGCCGAGAACGAGCCACGTAGGGACACCTCCCGCAGGACCCGCAGGCGTTTGACATCGAGCATTAGCGCACCTTATCGCTCCCACGCCCAAATGTCATTTGTGCTTCTGCCACCACGTTGTGACAGTAGGTGACGTTGAAGGAACGAGAGGAGCGAGCAATGCCCACCGCAGCCGCAGCCATAGCCAGCAGCACAGCCACGAACGCCATCGTCATCCGTCACGCGACGGACGCCGACATCTGTGTCCTCGCCGACCTCGCGATCCTCGACAGCCGCCCCCGGCTCGCCGGCCCGGCGCTGATCGCGGAGGTCGCGGGAGTCCCGCGCGCCGCGCTCGATCTCCGCGACGCAAGCGTCGCCGCCGATCCCTTCTTCCCGACTGCCGATCTCGTCGAGTTGCTCCGAGTGCACGCCAAGAGCGTCACGCCGAAGCCCAGCGTGCGCGACGCGCTGTGGGGCCGGCTCGCGATCTGGAGCTCCGCAGTCGCGCCCCGGCCCAGCGGCTGAGCCGGATCACGCGCCGCGGACGCAGGCGTGCGCTTTCAGTCCGGGGTCATCCGATCGGATGATGCGCAGCTCATCCATGTGGGGCTGCGGCCGAGGTATGGTCCGAGCGCGACCCCGTTGTCATGCTGCCACGCGTGAACAGTTCCGGCATGACCCACATCGCGTTCCCGGATGCCCAAGAGGGCACTGTGACGGTGGTGCTCGCCGACGACAGCGACCTCTATCGGCGCGGCATGCGGCGCGCGATCGAGGCCGATTCTCGGCTGGCCCTCGTCGCGGAGGTCAGCGACGGTGCCGCGGCGCTTGCGGCGATCCGCGAGCACCAGCCGGATGCCGCGCTGCTGGACCTGCAGATGCCTGCGCTCGACGGGGTCGAGGTCGGCTGCCGGCTGCAGGCCGACCCGCCCGCCCGTCGCACGCGGCTCGTGCTCGTCAGCGCGTTTCTGGCGCCCGAGGCGATCGTCCGTGCGATTGCGTGTGGCATACATCACCAGCTTGAGAAGACGACGCCGCGGCGCCAGATCTGCGACCTGCTGGCCGGGGCGCCGTTGACCGAGCCCGCGGCCTGAGCGCTGCGTCCTGCGCCGATCGCTTTGTGCACGACCGTCTCCTGCCGATACGTTAGTCGGCATGCCGGCACGTGTATCGGTCTACGTAGGCGAGGATCACCCGATCTACCTCGAGGGTCTCGTTCGCGCGCTGCGCCAGCGCCCGGAATTCGAGGTCGTCGGCACGTCCCAGGATGGACGCGAGGCGCTCATCGAGATTCGCGCGCTGAACCCCGACGTCGCGATCCTCGACGAGAGCATGCCAGGGCTGCTGGGCAACGACGTGCTCCAAGCGATCAGCCGTGACGGGCTGCCGACCCGGGTCATGATGCTGTCGGCGTCGCTGGACAGCGCTGTCGTGTTCCGCGCCGTGGCCAACGGCGTGCGCGCCTACCTGACCAAGGACTCCGACCGAGCGGCGATCTGCGACGCGGTCGCAGCGGTCGCGCGCGGCCAGACGGTGCTGGCCCCCGAGGTCCAGGCAGGTCTCGCCGACCAGGTGCGCCGCCGCGAACACGACGGCCGGCCGTCGCTCTCCCCCCGCGAGCAGGAGATCCTCCAGCGCGCGGCGACTGGATGCAGCGCTCCTGAGATCGCACGCGAACTGCACATCAGCACCGCGACCGTCAAGACGCATCTGCGCAACCTCTACGAGAAGCTCGGCGTCTCCGAGCGCGCCGCCGCGGTCGCCGAGGCGATGCGCCGCGGGCTGCTGGAGTAGGCGGCGGGTCCTCCTCGTTCGATCGGATGAACGGGAGCTACTACCAAGGTTGATGCCGTCGGTGGATTGGCAGCGTTCGCGGGTTCGAAGAGCATGATCTCGGCACGGACGTCGGCAGGTCGGGGCGGCACACGGGAGAACACCGCGCGCCGCCGCGTCGGACGGGCATGGATGCTCACCCGGCGCGGCGGCGACGCCGCGTGGGCGGCCGGGGCATGATGAGATAGCGCATCGCTCACGACGGGTTCACCTGGCAGGACGGGGAGCGCACGATCCGCTATGGCCGTGGTGCATTGGACGCCGCCCTGGCGTCGCTCGGTGAGGGCTTCGTGCTGCTCACGACCGCGCGGGCGCGCGAGATGGCACCGGTACTTGCTGCCGGTGCCGGGGCTTCGTTCGAGATCCCTGCGGGACCGGTCGACGAGTTGGCCGGTGATCTGTTGCACTCCGTCGATGCCGGGCCTGATGACCTCATCCTTGCGCTGGGCGGAGGGCGCGTGATCGATACGGCGAAGGCGCTGGCGGCAGCACGCAAGCCCGGCTCGCGCCCGCGAGTCGCCGCGGTGCCGACGACGCTGAGCGCGGCCGAGATGACCGCGTTGCACCGGCGAGCGGCAGGCGCCGTAACGTCGCTGCCCGGCGTGCGCCCGCAGATCGTCATCAACGACCCGTCGCTGAGCGCATCGCAGCCGCCGATGGCGCTGGCGGCGAGCGCTGCGAATGCCTTGGGACACGCAGCCGAGGGGCCGGCGACGGTGCGAGCGAGCCCGGTCCCTTCGCTGGCCGGGCGCGAGGCCGCGCGGCTCATCGGCGAGGCCTATGCGGAGGGTGACGAGCCCGACCGCGATGCGCTGGCGCTTGCGGCGCTGCTGTCGGGTTACACGATCGATAGCTGCGGCTACGGCCTTCACCACGTGATGTCGCAGACGCTGGCACGCCTTGCCGATGTGGGGCACGGGCAGGCAAATGCCTGCATGCTGCCGCACACGCTCACCGCCCTAGATCGGCGTGGCGCCCAGGGCGCGGGCTCTCTCGTGCAGCTCGCCTCCGAGCTGGCGGCGCACGCGCAGGCGGTGCGACTACGCGACTTGGGCGTCACCGAGGAGCTGCTGGATGCCTGCGCAGACGCCGCCTCGTCGCGCGTCGAGCTCGACCTCACGCCACCCCGCGCCGCGCGCGACGAGCTGCGCGCGCTGTACGGGGCCGCCCACTAACGGCAGTGGTGAGCGACGACCCCGACATGCTCGACCGGAACGCGTTCGACGCATTCGCAGAGCTGTTCGACGAAGCGGAGCTGCGCGAGGTCATCGCGGAGTGGCATGTCGATGCCGAGACGGCGCTGGCTCGGATCTCGGACTCACTGGAGCGCGGCGATCTAGCAGAGATCGGCCAGGTCGCCCATCGGGCAGCCGGCGGCTCGCTCGCCCTCGGTGCGTCGGCGCTCGCGGCGCTGTGGGAGCAGCTGCGGGGAGCTGCGGAGTTGGGCCGCGGCATCGAGCTCGCCGAGCTCGATCGGGTGCGCGCCATGGTCGAGGCGACCAAGCGGGCGCTCTGCGCGGCGGCGGGCTTGGAATAGCGCGCGCTCTGCGCGGTGGCGAACTTGGGATAGCGCGGCGCAGTTGCGTCAACTGTGCGGCCGCGCCCCCGCCGGATCGACCAGATTCGGGTCACAGTTGGGAAATCAGCGACATGTCATCGCGTCTGGCGGGGATACTGCTGCGCGTGTCAGACGACGACTCCACCGCGATGCTCGATCTCCTGACCGAGCTCATCGGCCGCGCTCCCGCCCGCTGCTCCTACGTGGAGGCCCGCCACGTAACGACGGCTCAGGAGGACGTGCTCGTCCGCACCGGCCGCGTCGCGCAGATCGACCGCGAGTCGGCCGACGGGATCGGCGTGCGGGTCCGCGCCGGCGGCGGGTGGGGCTTCGCAGCGACCCGCG
>DASVPU010000141.1:0-17256 GCA_036389475.1 Solirubrobacteraceae bacterium | reverse complement strand
AAGGCAGCAGTCCTCGTGCGCCAGCCACAGCGCTCGTAGACGCGAGAGGCCTCTCTGCGCCGGCGCGCGGCAGGGCGCTCCCGCCACGCGGACGCCGCGCTCGGCAGCGTCGTGGTAGCTGCGCCTTAGCAGGTCAGCTCAGACGAGCTCGGGCGCGGCGAAGGCGTCACCGAGGTTCGTGTGCCCAAGCAACCGGTCGACGATGTGGACCACGTCGCGGTGATGCGCGTCGTTCATCGAGAACACCAACGTGGTCCAGCGGGGGATACCAAGTGCGCCTGGCTCTCCGTCGAGCCGGTCAAACATTACGTTGGCGGGCAGCCGTCGCACGACCTGCTCGGCAAGTCGGTCGGCATCTGGCGGATGCCGGACAGCAAGGAAGTGGTTGGCGGCTGTCGGCATTCGCTGGAGGGTACGACTCGGTGCGGCGCGAACGTCCCGCGCGCGCCTGTTCCGGACTGGTGCCCGCCGCCCCGGCCTCATGCTCAGAGTGCTTGTATGCGCGAGAAGCAGCGCTGTGCGGATCGCGGCCGCAGAGCGCTCTGTTGAGTGGATCCAGAACTCTCAGCACGGCACCTCAGGGCGCCGATCGCTCTCCCTCCGGTGGAAAGGAGTCACGCGGTCCTCACTTCCGGTTTTGCCTGACAGGAGCCGCCGCCGGCGCTACTGGTGCTCATCCAGAGGAACACTCAAGCATCGGCTAGACGAGCACTGCCTTTACGTTCCGTTGGTAAGGTAAAGGGATGAGCGCGATCTCCCGCAAGAACCAGATCACGATTCCCGCCGATGTACTGCGCGCCGCTGGCCTGCACCCAGGAGACGACCTCCGGGTCGCGACCGTCGGGCCGGGTCACATCGAGCTCGTCAAGACGGACGCGCTTCTGAAGAAGTACGCCGGCTCCATGGGCAGCGACGTCTACCCACCTGGCTACCTGAATGAGGTGCGCGAAGGATGGCGGTAGTCGTTTTCGACTCCGACGTACTGATCGGATTTCTCAATCCCGCTGATGCCCATCACACCGAAGCGGTCGCACTCGTGCGCGACTCCTTGGCGCCCGCAACGCGCCGCATGTTGAGCGCAGTCAACTACAGCGAGATCCTTATCGGCCCGATCAAGGCGGGAAAAGACGCTCGGGACCACGTCGAGGCCATGCTCGGGCACTTCTCGATCGAGATCATGAGCGTCGACATAGCGTTCGCGCGACGCGCCGCCGCTGTACGAGCCCGCACCGATCTCAAGTTGCCAGACGCATACGCGCTGGCCACTGCCATCCACGCCAAGCACAACGGCCACGACGACGTTCGTCTCGCGAGCTTCGACAAAGCAGTGCTTCGCGCACACGCCGAACTGCATCCGAATTGATCAAGTACGCAATCCCCAGCGCCCGACGCCCACTACGCGTGCGTCAGACACGAAGCGCGCTGCAAGAACGGTCGTCATGCGTCGAGTGCTGGTGCTCGTCCAGAGCGGCAGCGAGCCACGGGTGGAGAACACGGCGGCTTCCTGTCGCCCAAGCGGTCGCTTGAGCCCCCGGCGATGAGTCTGCGTCTCGCGGGCAGTCAGTTAGCGAGTGGTAGAGCAGACCACGGAAGGTAGAAGAGCCAGATGTCACGCCCAAGAGCCAACGTCATCACGATCACCAACCGTCGCTGCGAAGCGACGAGCATGAAGACATGCTGATCTACTCGATGAGCGTCTCGGTAGACGGCTTCATCGCCGACCGTGACGGCGCATTCGGGTGGGGCGCCCCAAACGAGGAGCTGTTTCGCTTCCACATCGAGCAGGTCCGCGAGCTCGGCGGCTATCTGTGCGGCCGCAAGCTCTACGAGACGATGCTGGTGTGGGAGACCGATCCCTCGATGCGCGACAACGAGCCCGGGGCCGCGTTCGCCGACGTCTGGTGCGCGATCCCGAAGGTCGTCTTCAGCCGCACGCTCGACAGCGTCCAGGGCAACGCCCGACTCGCCAACGCGTCCCTGGCCGAGGAGACCGCTGCGGCACTCGACGCGACCGACAAGGATGTCTCGATCGGCGGCGCGAGCCTAGCCGCGCAAGCCGTCGAACTCGGCCTTGTCAACGAGCTGCGCGTTTTCCGCTATCCGGTCGTCATCGGCGGCGGCACGCCGTACCTGCCGGCGGTCACCGAAGAAGTCCCGTTCGACCTGATCGAGACCAGGACGTTCGGCTCGCGCGTGATCTACGAGCGCTACCGGCGCGCCCGCGACGAGTCAGACTGACACCGTCGGCTAGCCGCCAGCCGCAGCGACTGCTGCTTCCACCCGGTGCACGCGCTACTGGTGCTCGTGCATTCCGGCAGTCTTCTCCCGTCCGCCTGATCCCGGAGATCACGTGAATGCGCACTTGGCGCAGCCCGCGGTGGGAGGAACGTCAGCGCGTCTGCTGCCGTTGCCTGACAGGAGCCGCCACGCCACTCGCGGGCGCGGCAGGCTCGGCGGCTGTCAGCTCGCGGAAGCCGTCGCGCCAGCTGCGGTGGACGGGCTCCCAGCCCAGCTCGCGGCGTGCCTTGGCGTTCGACGCGCCCCGCACCTCGTCCATCATCACGACCATGTGCTCGCCGAGCAGGCGCGCGAGCCAGAGCGGGATGCGCCACGGCGGCTTGGCGCCGATCACCTCCGCGAGGTAGAAGAGCACCTCCCGGACCCGCGCGGGCTCGTCGTCGACGATGTTGTAGATCGTGTCCGGTTTAGCTCGTTCGAGCGCGGCGACGGTCGCCGCCGCGGCATCGTCGACGTGCACCAGCGACCAGACCGCGCGACCTTCGCCGACGAGCGGGAAGCGGCGTTTGCGGATCATCTCGAGCTGCTCGCCCCCGCGCGCGAGGCCCGTGCCCGGCCCGTAGAAGCCGCCGTAGCGCAGCACGATCCCGCCGAAGTCCAGCACGGCGCGCTCGAGGTACCTGATCGCGTCGATCGTCGAGCGCATCTGGGGTGCCGGTATCGGGTCGAGCGGGTCGTCTTCGGTCTTGACCGGACCTCCGATCCGCGCGTAGGGGTGACCCGCGTAGCTTTGGGCGACAAAGCGTTCGACGCTCGCGCCGCGGGCGGCCGCGAGCAGGTTGTCGGTGCCCTCGGTCCGCAGCCGGTTCGTGGGCGCAAAGCTCTTCTCGAAGTGCCGGAAGTCGATGTTCGAGAGTGCGGTCAGCTGGTGGATGATCGCGTCAGGCTTCGCCTGCGCGACGGCCGCGATGACGGCCTCGCGATCCAGCGCATCGAGGATCACCGGCGTGGCGCCCAGATCCCACAGCTCGCCCGCCTTTGCTTTGCTGCGGGTCGTGCCGATGACCTCGTGGCCATGCTCCTTGAGCTGCCGGATCAGCGGTCTGCCGATCGCACCACCCGCTCCTGCCAGGAAGATCTTCATCACGTTTCCTTTCCTCGTTTCGTCTTCTGAGACGAGAGAGGTGCACAGCGCGTGACAACCACGAGGAGCGAAGACCTGAGACCGCTGCTGTTCTCGCTGGCCTACCGCATGGTCGGTTCCGCGGGCGATGCCGAGGATCTGGTCCAGGAGGCCTTCCTGCGCCTGCACCGCCAGCAGAGGGAGGAAACCGAGATCGCGTCCGAGAAGGCATTCCTGACGACGGTCGTCACACGGCTGGCGATCGACCACCTGCGCTCGGCGCGCGTGCGGCGCGAGGAGTACATCGGCGAGTGGCTGCCGGAGCCGCTACTCGTCGACCCGGGGCCAGCGCCGAGCGACGAGGCCGAGATCAGCGACACGCTCTCGCTCGCGTTCCTCGTCGTGCTTGAGAGCCTCTCGCCGCTCGAGCGCGCGGTCTTCCTCCTGCACGACGTGTTCGGCTACGCACACGCCGAAATCGCTGCGGTCGTCGGCAAAAGCGAGGAGAACTGCCGCCAGATCGCCTCGCGCGCGCGCCGAGCGATCAACGAACGCCGCCCGCGCTTTGACCCCTCCGACGAGGAGCGCCGGCGCGTGGCGGAGCGCTTCTTCGCGGCGCTGGCGGGCGATGTTTCCGACATCGCGGCGGTGCTCGCCGAAGATGTCGTCATGCACGGCGACGGCGGCGGCAAGGTCCGGTCGATCGCACGTCCACTGGTCGGCGCCGACCGCGTCAGCCGCGCGTGGGCGAACTGGGCGAAGCTGGGCCTGCGCCTGGCCACACGGATCGAGATGACGCTCGTCAATGGCCAGCCGGGCGCGCTGCTGAAGACCGCCGACGGCGCGCTTCTCATTGTCGTCTCACTCGACATCATCGACGGCCGCGTCCACGAGATCCACAACATCCTGAACCCCGAGAAGCTCGATCACCTCGGCCCCGTCGCAGACGCCAACGAACTCATGCGCGCGGCGCGCGGCGCGCAGCCACCAGCTGAATAACGCGTCCGCCGAGCGACGAATCGCGCGCTCGATGACCGATCGCACGGCAAGAACGCAAACCACGCCTACGTCGACCAGCGGCTAAGCCGGGCGGAGGACGAGCCAGAACTGTTCAATGCTGCTGAACTCGATGACTTCAGAGTCATCCTCTACGCACTTACCTGGTCCGTCGCGATCCCCCCGTCGCCGATCGTGATCGCGACCTTCGTCTTCCACAGCCACGTACGGCGAGATCGCCCACAGCAATGCGACGATCGTCGTCGCGAGCAGGGCGAGCACGCTGTCCGTCTCGGTGCTCAGGAAGCGCAAACCGGGCCGTCAGGTTTCGCGCCCACGCAGTCCGGCCCATGTATCCCTGGCCCCCTGGACGCGCGACCGCAACCCCGAATATTGACGCCCCTCTACCTGACGCCAGCGAAGTCGCGTCGATGGATTGTCGACCGGGGTGGCGTCACGGCGCCGTCGGATCACTCCCCGTGGAGCGGCCACACAGGTTGTCTCTCCGCCACTCAGCCTGCTCGTAACACCCGATCGACGTCGTGTCGATTTCGGGACGGCTTGTTCGACGTATCGGATAGAAGGGCCAATTCCAATCCCCAGGAGGCATCCCGATGCGATTCATGGTCATCGTCAAGGCGACACCCGAGAGCGAAGCCGGCCAGCTCCCCAGCACCGAGCTGCTCGAAGCGATGGGCAAGTACAACGAGGAGCTGGCGAAGGCCGACATCATGCTGGCGGGCGAAGGGCTCCAGCCGAGCTCCAAGGGCGCGCGCGTGCGCTTCAAGGGTTCCGAGCGGAGCGTCGTCGATGGGCCGTTCGCCGAGACCAAGGAGCTGATCGCCGGCTTCTGGCTGTGGGAGGTCCGTTCGATCGACGAGGCGATCGAGTGGGTCAAGCGCTGCCCGAACCCGATGGAGAGCGAATCCGAGATCGAGATCAGGCAGGTGTTCGAGGTTGACGACTTCGGCGACAACCTGACGCCGGAGCTGCGCGAGGCTGAGGAGCGCCTGCGCGCACAAGTCGAGGGGGACCGTTAGCCCATGCGATGACGGCAGACGCGCAAGCTGCGATTCAAACGGGCTGGTGGAGCGGATCCGCGGAACTCGATGCCGGCATGGCGCATGCTCGCGCCATGTCGGCCGGCCGAGAATCTCGTGCAAGGAAGCGCTCGTGGCGGCGTTGAAGCAGTGACCTCGTTCGAGTTCTGTCCGCGCAGGAGTGACCGCCGCAGGACTCGACCGGCCCCCGCATCATCCAGCGCCGCCGCCTGCGCGAGACGCGTGAACCGCCGCGACTGCGTCCTGATCGAGCCCTCGCTCAGATGCACGGGCAGCCGCGTAGAGCGACCCCGGGGCCATCGTGCGTGCTCGCCCGATGTCGCCCACACCGGTTGCACAAACCGTTGACTCGTCCGGCGTGCCGGTGACACAAGACCCGCTACCTAACAATGGTCATGGAGGCGTGGGATGTGGCGCTGGTCACGATGGTCCTACCGCTCGGACTCGGTTACCGTTGTTACCAGCGACGTCAGTCGCAGGGCCGCGATCATGATCGCGGCCTGGGGCCCTTGCCAGCGCGGCGTCTGGCCCGGCGCCGGCGCAGGCCACGGCCGTGCCGCGGCCCGTAACGCCGGTGGTGGTCGTGGACACGGACATGGCTTCGGCGACGCGGCCGCGCTGGCCTACCTCGCCGAGGCGGACCGGATCGGGCTCATCGATCTGCGTGCGGCGACGTTCGCCGTTGCCGGGATCGCGTTCCCGGGCAAAGGACCTGAGCCACGCACGCTGCCTGCTCGCGAAGGTCAACATGGCCGGTGTGCTGACATCCGACGGCAACCGCGTGCGGACGAACAACTTCCCCGAGGGAATGCGCCTGCTCCTGGACGGACTGATGGAGCGCGCGGTGCGGGCGGATCCAGCGACGCCTTGCCCGCCGTGGCCACCGAGGGAGATGCCGTGTGCTTGCTGATCGCGTCCATCCGCGCAGCGAAGCGCCCGGTCACCCTCATCACCCTCGAACCGCTCAAGAACGTGGCGCAGATGCTCGAGCGCGACCCGGCGATCGTGGCCAGGATCGAGCGGATTATCGTCGAAGGCGGCGATACGACCGGGGCGGTGCCTGCCAACTCGCTTGACGCGCACGACTTCATTTCTGGGTCGATGCGACAAACCGTACAGGCAGTCCTGCGGGCGCTACCGGGCCGGGTCTTCATGTCCGCCAGGAACGCCGCCGACCACGTCCCGCTGACCGCGGCGTTCCGGGAACGGCTGGCGATCGATCGCACCACGCCGGCCGACATCGTCTACCCGATCGCGTCGGACCCGCTGATCGTCGAAGGCGAGCGGGGAGGAATCCTGAGCGGGACCTTCTGGTGGGATCCGCTCGCCGCCGTCGCCGCCACCGTCCGTGGCGGCGAAACGTTCAAGCCGATGCACGTCACCGTCGTGCAGAGCGGCGCGGACGAGAAACGCACCGTCGTCGACCCGCGCGGCACGCTCGTGCACTTCGGCGTCTCGGCATCCGCAGACCGCTTCCACGACGCCTTCATCGACGTGCTCAACGACCGGCGCCCGGTGCGCTCGCGACCTAGCGGATCTGACCTCGCGAAGACCAAGCAGACATCAACGAACTGAAAGCGTGGTGTCCCCCGGTTTGAGCCGGGTCTCGCCATCCCTGCAAACCAGTGGTTCTCCGCTTCACTGCAACCTCACTGCTCGCGGCCTCGTCTCCACAACATCACGGCGTGCCTCGTGGACCGTTCGATCTGCTCCTGCGCCGGAACGATCACTCGCCCCGGCTCGGGACAGCCTGGGCTATAGGGTTACCGGCGTGGAGGGGACCGGCGTTTCGAAGACGGGCGCACCGAACCGTACCGCGATGCTGACGGCCTGCGCACGAGGGTGGCACCTGTCCAACCATGGTCCGTGTGCCGTGCTCGTGGATTGGTTGGCATGGCCGCTCGTAGGTAGCGCGGCCGAGGCTTTGATGGCCGGGGCACGAGCGGCGTTCGGCGATGCGACGGACCAGCTCGCGACGTGGGTGGCAGCACGCTCTCGGCTCGACGAGGATTGGCTCGCGGCGTCTGGTGCCGAGCAGTACGTGATCCTGGGTGCCGGACTTGACTCGTTCGCCTGGCGCGAGCGGCATGGCCTGCGTGTGTTCGAAGTCGATCATCCGGCGACGCAGGCGTGGAAACGGTCACGTCTGGACGCGCTCGGTATACCGGTGCCGTCGGAGCTGGTGTCGGTACCGATTGACTTGGAGCTCAAGTCCATTTCCGTTGGGCTTGACGAAGCTGGTTTCGGTTCGGGTTTGACCTTCATCAGCTGGCTCGGCGTTACGCCTTACCTCTCGCTCGAATCGATCGCCGCCACACTGCGCGAGCTTCCGCCAAGCTCGCTCGCTGTGACCTACCTCGCCCCGGAGAGCACGTGGCTAGGCGACATTCGCGCAGCCACGAAGGCATTTGCGGCGATCGCACTCGAGGCGAGCGAGCCATTGGTTTCCTTTCTGACCCCGCGAGAGATGGCTGATGTGCTGGCTGACAACGGGTTCGCGGTCGTCGAGGATGTTGGGCACGACGAGGTTGAGGGCCGCTACGGCCTCCGGGCTCTCGGCGTGAGCAACGAACGGATCGCGCTGGCCAGGAAGGGCGCCTGATGACTCGGCAGACCGGTCGTTTCAAAATGACTTCTGGGCGTGCGAGGCCATCAAGCGCTGCGCAGCGGACCTAGTCCCGTCAGTGCACACTGCGGCGGCGACGGCTTGGGCACGGGCTGCGATGTCGGGCCCGCGAGGGTGGCGATCGGTGCGACGGGCGGGTGCGCGCTGCCGCCGTCAAGGATCGCGCGGGCAATGAGAGACTCCCAAGCACGACCACAATCAGCACGGACAGCCGGTGACGACAGACGACCACCTCGTGCGAATCACAGTAGGTGACGTGCGGCCGCTGGACGGGCCGGTGACACTCGTCGAGTACGACCCGGCGTGGCCTGAGCGTTACGCAGCGCTCTCGCGAGTGATTCGCGAGGCTTTGGGCGACGCGGTCGTGCTCCTCGAGCACGTCGGATCGACCTCGGTGCCCGGACTCGTCGCAAAGCCGATCATCGACATCGTGCTTGCCGTTTCCGACTCTGCAGAGGAGCTCGCGTACGTGAAACCGCTGGGGGCGGAGGGCTACGTGCTGCGCATCCGTGAGCCCGAGTGGTACGAGCACAGAATGCTCGAGAACCAGGCCGCCGATGTGAATCTCCATGTATTCACCGCAGGTTGCCCGCAGATCGAACGAATGCTGTTGTTTCGCGATCTACTGCGCGCCGACCCTGCAGAGCGCGACCGGTACGCGGCAGTCAAGCACCGACTGGCGGCACGGCGCTGGCGACACGTGCAGAACTACGCCGATGCCAAAGCGGCCGTGGTGGACGAAATCATGACGGCAGATGGGCCCACGAAGCCACAACTCGATCGCCCGGCCTCACGTCGCCGGGGCAGGGCTGATCATTCCCCCTGATGTGTTCGTTCGCTGTACAGCCCGTCTCCCGTCGAAAGAGCCAAAGGTCTGCTCGCTGGACGCAATCGATCTGGATGCCGCGATCACGCTTCGACATCGAGCGACGCCGCCCACCGGCCTATCCCCGCTTCTGCCAAACGACGGCGGCCATTGCAATCGACGTCTACTAGCCCGCAATTCATGACAGCGCCTTGAGTCTGCCATAGGCCGCGGCGATGGCCTTGCCGCGCGCGCCGCCGCCATACGCCGCATCGAGCAGTTGCCTGGCCTCGGTCAGATGACCACGCGCGCCCTGCTTCTCCGCACGGTCCATCAGCGTCGCCGAAAGCGTGACCTGCGCGTAGCTGTTATGACGATTGACGTCAAGCACACGTCGCAGCATCTGCTCGGCATCCGTCAGTCGGCCGAGATCCCGAAGCACCGCCGCCAGCCCCACATGCGCCATCGCGTTCGAGGCCGGCGAGCCATCGTGCTCCAGCGCGGAGCGGTACGTGTTCAGAGCACCCTCCAGGTCGCGCGCACCGCGCTGCGCCGCCCCGAGCGCACAGTCAGCCTTGACCGTGCGGTCGCGTTGCGCCAGCAGGCGACGCGCCTCGATCTGGAACTCGTGGTCGCGTTCGGCGTCTTTAGCTCGCTCGGCGGCGTCGAACAGCTTCGTCGGGTCCCGCGCGAGCAGGGTCTCTGCACGCTTCCTCGCGTTCAGGCGCCGCCTCGTCTTGTCGACCTGAGAGCGCGCGACCGAGTTCTCGGGATGCTCGGCGACTAGCCAATCCAGGCAACGAAGTGCCTCGTCGAGGCGCCCGAGCGTCCGAAGGCAGCGCCCGCGCCTGATCACGGCCGCCTCGTCAGCCGGATCTGATCGCAGGATCGCCTCATTGACGGCGAGGGCCTCCTCAGTCCACTCGCCCTGATCCTGCATCAGCCTCGCTTGTCGCTGAAGCTCCTCCATCGAACCTCCCCACTGGCTCCTGACACGCATGAGTCGGTCGACCGCATGCCAAGCCGCACGCGGCTGCCACCGACCGGCTGATTATCCCCATGTGAACGCGATGCCTGCCGTTCCCGCGGGGCGCGCGCAGCAGCCTCCCGCCGGCGCTTGAAGATCCGCTCGCCGCCCCCGGTCAACGCCTTCGCAGCCGCCAAGCGCCTGCTTTTCGGCGCTCGGCGGCAAAGGGCTCGATCCGTGGCTGACACGCATCGATCAACGCTGACGTCGCTCACACGGACGGTCTGATCGAAGCTGTGGCGCCATCGCCGCCTCCGCCTCCGATCGCAGCGGCTCTTGGCAGAGCGCGAGGCCGCGGTGAGCTCGGCGCTCTTGGACTCACCTCGCGTGCTGCGCCTGTCGACGTTGTAACGCCGGGTACCGTCGGCTGACTGCACAGCGCCATCAGCCGCCCACTCGATCAACGAGAAAGACGTCATGAGCGACGAGCAGAGCAGGGCGGGAGGACCTCAGACCGAGGAGATGCCAGCCGTCAGTTACGTCTGCATGCCGGACGCTCCGGAGCACGTAGGCCACCGTGGAAGGGCTGCTGCCAAACGGCGGCGGCACGAGCGGCAACCACGGCAACGGCAACGGCGGTTAGACAAGGCGCGCCCGCGTCGACCATCACCCCCGGCCGCATCAAACAGCGCCGCCAGCAGCGCCGACTCGCGCCGCACGCGCTCTTGCCGCCGGTCGACATCGACGGGCGGTCGTTCCTGCAACACGAGCAGAAGCCAGCTGCGGGCCCCGTGCATCCAAGGTGCGAGCTCAGAGCCACCCGGATCGCGCACTGCGGGCCGCACCCCGGTCTCGGCGACGCCTTTGGGAAACGCCGGAAATCTCAGTTAACACGCAGGATTGCACGGCAAAGTGCTTGCGGCCTGTACCGGGCGACCCTCGTATTCCTATGCAATAGTTGTTCGGCCTCGCCCTCCTACGGGCGCGGAACCGTGTGCTTATCGCACCTCACCGATTACAACACGTACCGCAACCGCGAACCGGAGCGAAAGAGCGCACGCCTTGAGCGGCGGGTTCGGCGCCAGCTTTGAGCCGAGCCCGCGCCCTCCCCGGCACAGCCACGCGGCCGCCCATGCGCTGACAAAAACATCAGCATCCTGGTCATCGGTCTAGTACAACAACCCCTTCGACACCCGTATGGTCGTCCGAAGGCACGTCCTCGCACGAGTCGTAGTCGGTTCGGGATCTATCGGCCCGAACACGCCAAGAAGGAGTCACGGATGACGATTTGGCCGATGAGCTCGGAGACGCGCGCTCTGTCAGGACCAGGGGTGGCCGATGCCGCGGGAGCAGGTCGGGGTGCATAGCATCGGGGACGCCGTGCGGGCGCGCGATGCGGCGCGGCGACGGGAAACGCCGTGATGCGCGCGCGCCCTGCCGCGTCTGCGGCCACGGTTGTCACAGCAATGTTGGTCGCCCTCTTCATGGCGGCCGTGCCGACCCGCGCGCAGGACGCCGGCGACGATCTCGGAGAGCTGACTATCGCCGTGGTGTCGTCGAACGGTGGCGCGGCACCAAGACCGACCGGAAGAGTCTTCGTGTCGGCTGACGGCGGCGGGCTGACGCTCCGGCTCGCTCGCGGGACCGAGCGGATGACGTCGGTCGCGCGCACCACGTCCGATTCGCTGGCCGCGCTCGGGACCAGCGTCACGATCACCTACTCGGGCGACAGCAACTACGAGACCAGCGCGAGCGTCACGGTGACGCTTCCAATCGTCGAGCTGCCTTCTATCGTCGCTCGCCCCAGGGACACGACGCCACCGGCAATCGAGATCGTGTCCCCTGGCGACGGGGTGCGCTACGCGCGCGGCGAAGCGGTCGTCGCGAGCTATTTCTGCGACGACCCGAACGATCGGTCGGAGGTCACGGAGTGCGAGGGCCCAATCGACGAGGGCAGCGCGGTCGACACCAATACGGAGGGCACGTTCTCGTTTACGGTGAGAGCTGAGGATGCTTTCGGCAACGAAGCATCCAAGACGGTGACGTACGAGGTCGGGGGCCAGGCCAGCGCCCCCGCGGGCTCCCGGCCCGCCACCGGCGCCGTGGCCCCTGGCGTCTGGGTCCCGGCGCCGACCGCGGCCGCCCCGGCGATCGCTGCCGTACGGCCTCAACCAGGGCCCCCAACGCGCCGCACACCAACGCGCCAACCCGCCGAGAACGTCGGCGCCCCCGAGCCGAGCCGACCGGCGGCGCCGGCCTCGGACACGCCGAAGATCGCCGACGCGCGGCCCGCGCCGGGGGCGCCCGCACGCGCGCAGCCGGCGGCCTCGCCCCCGCGCTCCAAAGCTTCACCGAAGCGCCGTGTCTCCCAGGCGACACGCGGCTCGAGCAGCCCGGTCGTCGCTCGCCAGGGCCTCGCGGGCTATGACCCGCGGTCGGAGCCGGCGAAGATGATCGGGATCCTCGTCGCGGCGTTCACGCTGCTGCAACTCTGCGCCGGCAAGCGAGGGCTCGCCGCCGCGAGCGGCGGCGGCGGCACTTCAGCGGCTGGCAGGCGCACTGGGGCTGGCCACCAGCAAGCCTCCGAACCCGGCTTCGACTTCGACTACGGCGGCGTCGACGTCGAGTTTCTCGGCGCCGGCCTGGGGGCGATCGCACTCGGCGATCGATCGCGGACCTGGGGCTGGCCGGGGACCCGAGCGCTCGACGCGCTCAGCGCCGCCCTCCCCGCGCGCCTGGCACGGCGATCCCCGCTGCTCGCGCGCGTCGCCGCCGACGGGACCTACCTGCGCGCAATCCTCGGATCGGGCTCGCTGGTGGGGATGCTCGCCGGCCTGGCGCTCGGATTCGCGGCGATCCAGGACACGGGCGGCGACGCACTCCCGCCCGTGGCCGCCCTGACGATCGCGATCGCCGTGCTCGGAGTGCTCGACGCCGCCGCCGGCTTGGTTGCGGTGCTGACCTTCACAGTCGGGGTGCTCGTGCTCGGCGGCGTGAACACAGCCCCCGACGTGCGCCTCATGCTCGGCCTCGGCGCGCTGTGGTTCGTCGTGCCGGTGCTGGCCGGCGCCGCCCGGCCGCTGCGCCGCCCGCCGACAAGGAGTCTCAAGGAGTCCTGGGACCGAGCCGCGGACTTCGTCATCGCCTCGCTGATCGGCGCCTGGGCCGTGCAGAAGATCGTCCTGGCGCTGCCGGGGCTGGCCGGCATGCGACTGCCGATCGCCGAACACGCCAACACGGCCGCATTGTTCGTGCTGGCGGCACTCGTCGTCCGGCTCGCCGCGGAGACGATCGCGTCGCACCTGTACCCCAGGCGCCTGGACATCTCCGAGGCCAACGACCTTCCCGAGCCGGGAGCGCTTCAACGCCTCGCAGCGAGCACGCTGCGCACGGCGATCTTTCTCTTCTTCGCGCAGATCGTCGTCGGGACGAGCTGGCAGCTGTGGGTGGGCGCCGCGCTCTTCGTCGCGCCCCAGATCCTCGCGCTCGCCGAGGAGCGCTTCCCCAACTCGCCGCGGCTGTATCGCGCGCTGCCGAAGGGCCTCGTGGAACTCGTGCTGATGCTCTTCGTCGCCAGCGCCGTCGGAGCGCTGCTGCTCAGCACGATGAACGAGAACGCTCAGACGTTCCTCGCCAACAGCTTCGTGGCGCTGTCGCTGCCCGGCTTCCTGCTCTCGTTGCTGAACCTCTTCGGCCGCGACGGAGATGAGCAGGAGATCGGATGGGGAAAGCGCTTCGCCGGCATCGCGATCCTGGTTGCCGCGATCCTGCTTGTGCTCGGGCTGCTGCTGTGAGCTGAGGGGCCCCGGGCGGTCCGGCGGGGCGCGCGCGTATCCGGACAGTCGAACAACCAAACAACAGTGTATTGCCCAGCCATTGGGTCTACTGCGTGATTGGTTCCACGGCGGTTCGCAAACGTGATATATCGGTCCCTGCTCCGGGTTGAGGGGAGCCTGTGGGTGCTTGGGACCGGCATGGCGAGACGTCGTGTCGGAAGTAAGGTGCCGTCGTGCGTCCCGCTGCCCGTGTGCGGTGGGGCGGACCACACGCTCTAGGGACGTGGAGGAAACCGTGACCGAGACGTTGCAGCCGGATCCGCAGACCAATGGTGCTGCGCAGCGCCAAAGCTTGGGGACTGAGGCTGCGCGAACGCTGGCGACGACGACCAAGTCGGCGCCGCAGATGCAGGGCATCTCCTCGCGCTGGTTGCTGCGGGTGTTGCCCTGGGTGGACGTCAAGGCCGGCGTGTATCGCGTAAACCGGCGTTTGACGTATGTGGTCGGCGACGGGCGCGTGACGTTTACGAACAACGGCGCGGCCGTGCGGGTGATCCCTGAAGAGCTGCGAGAGTTGCCGATGCTGCGCGATTTCGAGGATCTGGAAGTGCTGTCGGCGCTTGCGGACAAGTTCGTGCAAAAGGAGTTCTCGGCGGGCGACGTGATCGTTGAGAAGGGGAAGCCGGCCGACGAGGTGCTGCTGATCGCGCACGGCAAGGCCGAGCGGCTGGGAACTGGGGAATATGGCGATCAGACGGTGCTCGAAGTGCTGGCCGATGGCGATCACTTCGGTGCGTACGCGGTGCTGGAGTCCGACGATGTATGGGACAGCACGCTGCGCGCGGCAACCGACTGCATCGTGCTGTCGTTGCCCGAGAAGGACTTCGAGAAGCTCGTCGAGCAGTTCGGCGCGCTGGGGGCCCACATCGAAGGGATCCGCGCGCTGCGCGGCCGCCCGACCAACCGGGCAGGTGAGGCCGCGATCGATCTGGCGTCTGGACATGACGGCGAGCCGGTGCTGCCGCAGACGTTCGTCGATTACGAGGCCGCTCCGCGTGAGTATGAGCTGAGCGTCGCGCAGACGGTGCTGCGCGTGCATACGCGCGTCGCCGATCTGTTCAACGAGCCGATGAACCAGACCGAGCAGCAGTTGCGCTTGACGGTCGAGGCGCTGCGCGAGCGCCAAGAGCACGAGATGGTCAACAACCGTGACTTTGGGTTGTTGCACAACGCCGACCTGAAGCAGCGCATCAACACCCGTACCGGGCCGCCGACGCCGGACGATCTGGACGAGCTGCTGTCGCGGCGGCGCTCGACCAAGGCGATGTTCGCCCATCCCAGGACGATCGCGGCGTTCGGGCGCGAGTGCAGCAAGCGCGGGATCTACCCGGGCAACGTCGATCTGCTGGACAGCTCGGTGCCCTCATGGCGCGGCGTGCCGATCTTGCCGTGCAACAAGATCCCGATCAGCGACACGCAGACCAGCTCGATCATCGCGATGCGCATGGGCGAGGACGATCAGGGCGTCATCGGGTTGCATCAGACCGGCATCCCCGACGAGTACGCGCCGAGCTTGAACGTACGGTTCATGGGCATCTCCGAGCAGGCGATCATCTCCTACCTCGTGAGCGCGTACTTCTCGGCCGCGGTCCTGGTTCCCGACGCCTTGGGAGTCCTAGAGAACTGCGAAGTCAGACGCTGACAGCGCGTCGCGAGCGGCCACGAACCGATGGCGGCTGTGTCGGGTGTGCGCACCTGTGATGAGGTGCTGTGCTGGGGTCGTGAGGTTGTCGACCCCGCGCTGCGCGTCGCGGTGGACCGCTTGCCGGCGACGGCGCGGCGCGTCGCGGGCTATCACCTGGGCTGGTGGGACGCCGACGGCGAGCCGGCCGACGGCGATGGTGGAAAGGCGCTTCGCCCGGCGCTTTGTCTGCTCGCGGCCGCGGCGATCGGCTCGGACGCCGCCGTGGCGGTGCCGGCCGCGGTCGCGATCGAGCTGGTACACAACTTCTCGTTGCTGCATGACGATGTGATGGACGGCGACGTGCGCCGCCGTCATCGCCCGACGGCGTGGACGGTGTTCGGTCTGGGACCGGCGATCCTCGCCGGCGACGCACTGCTGACGGCGGCCTTCGATGCGCTCGCGGCCAGCGGTCATCCGCAGGCCGATGTGAGCGTGCGCTGTCTCAGTGCGACGGTGCTGGCACTCGTCGATGGCCAGAGCCTGGATCTGGAGTTCGAGGCACGCGACGACGTCGTGATGGCCGAGGCGATACGGATGGCGAATGCGAAGACCGGCTCGCTGCTGGGCTGCGCCTGCGCGCTCGGCGCGATGTTTGCCGGCGCGCCCCGGCCGCAGGTCGATCAGGTCCGGTTGTTCGGCGAGCGGCTGGGGTTCGCGTTTCAGCTCGTCGACGACATCCTCGGAATCTGGGGGGACCCAGCATTGACCGGCAAGCCCGTCCACGCCGATCTGGCCAGCCGTAAGAAGTCGCTGCCCGTCGTCGCGGCGCTCGGCTCGGATACCCCGGCCGGAGCCGAGCTGGCGGAGCTCTACCGGCACATCGAGCCGCTCACGCCGACCGAGCTCGCGTATGCGGCGCAGCTGATCGAGCAGGCGGGCGCTCGCGCATGGACTGAGAACCAAGCGGCCGATCAGCTCACGCAGGCGTTCGGGCACCTGCAGTCAGCCGATCTGAGCGGTCCGGCCGTCGGCGAGCTCACCGCGCTCGCATACCTGGTCACCAGCCGTGAGCATTGACCAGCACGCCACCACGACGGCCGGGCCGAACGGCAACCCCGCCGAGGAGCTGATCGTGCTCGTCGACGAGCAGGGATGCGCGATCGGAGCGGCCGAGAAATGGTCGTCACATCACGCCGACACGCCGCTTCACCTGGCGTTCTCCTGTTATGTCTTTGACGACGACGGCACGTTCTTGGCGACGCGACGCGCGCTGCCCAAGAAGATCTGGCCGGGCGTCTGGAGCAACAGCGTGTGCGGACACCCCGGCGTGAACGAAAGCATCACCGACGCGATCCACCGGCGCCTTGACTACGAGCTGGGCATGACCGCACGCGACATCCAAGTGGTGCTGCCCCAGCACCTCTACCGCGCACCACCATTCAAGGGCATCGTCGAATACGAGTTCTGCCCCGTCTACGTCGCCCGAGCAGCCAGTTCCCCGGAGCCCAACCCCCTGGAGGTCGGCGCCTGCGCATGGGTCGACTGGCAGGCCTTCGTCGCGGCCGCGGAGAGCGACAACACCGACACGTACTCATGGTGGTGCAAGAACCAACTTCGCCACCTCAAGCACAATCCACTCATCGCCGAATATGCACAGCCCACGCCGCACGCGAAGGACGATCTGTGAGCCGTAGTCAGCCGTTTGAGTTGCCGGAGTTCTATGTTGGTTGGCCGGCGCGGTTGAATCCCAACGTGGAGGCGGCGCGGGCGCATTCCAAGGCGTGGGCGCGGGAGGTCGGGATTCTTGATACGCCGCCCCAGGATGAGACGCCGTTGATTTGGGATGAGGCGAAGTTCGATGCGATGGATTACGCGTTGTTGTGTGCCTATACGCATCCGGACACGTTGGGCCCTGAGCTTGACTTGGTGACCGATTGGTATGTCTGGGTGTTTTACTTTGATGATCACTTTTTGGATGTC
>DASVPU010000140.1:0-2558 GCA_036389475.1 Solirubrobacteraceae bacterium | reverse complement strand
GTGCCGCGCTCACACGCCAGGCGGTCCGTGGGCTCGCGTAGCCGCAAACGGCGGCCGGCGACCGGCGGCGACAGACCGTCGTTCGAGCGGCGCTCCGATGGCAGCTCGACGCCAGACCCCATCCGCGACCGCTACGCGCGCGGTCGAGAGCGCGACGACTTGCTCCGCGCCAACCTCGAACCGCTGCAGCCCGGCGAGCGCCCGCGCATCCTCACGATCGCGGCGATCGTGGCCTTCGCCTTCGCCGTCGCGAACGCCGTCACGGCGCTGAGCGGCAACGACATCGCGTCGCCGAGTGGCGACCCGACGCTGCTCAGCCTCGTCACGACCGCGCTGCTCGTCGTCGCCGGCGCTGGCATGCTCACCCTCCAGTACTGGGCCGTGCTCGGCTTCGAGGCGATCCTCGGCATCCAGATCGTCTTCCTCTCGCTCTTCCTCATCGGAGCGCAGACGCTGTGGCAGGCCGTCGTCACGCTGGTCGCGATCGGCCTGCTCGGATGGCTGTTCTGGAAGCTCATCCGCGCGATGGCGCGGCTGCAGATGCCCGAGCGCCGTCCAACGCAAGAGGGTCGATAGGCTCAGCGCCCATGGCCGAGGCCTCTTATGACTGCATCGTCATCGGCTCCGGCCCGGGCGGCTACGTCGCCGCGATCCGCGCCGCGCAGCTGGGCATGAAGACCGCCGTGGTGGAGTCCGACCAGGTCGGGGGGCGCTGCCTGAACTACGCCTGCATCCCGGCGAAGGCGGTCCTGCGCGTCGCCGACGTGCTGGGCGACATCCGTGACGCGGGCGACTTCGGCATCACCGTCGCCGATCCGGTCGTCGACTTCCAAGCGGTCGGCGAGCGGCGCAAGCGCGTCATCAAGACGCTCACCGGGGGCGTGGCGGGCCTCTTCAAGAAGAACGCGATCGAGGTCATCGACGGACACGGCTCCGTGACCGACGACGGCGACGTGAAGATCGGCGGCAACTTCGACGGCACCGAGATCAAGGCCGCGACGGTCATCCTCGCGACCGGCTCGGTGCCCAAGCCGCTGCCCGGCACGCGCTTCGGCGGCCGCGTCATCGGCACCGAGGAAGCGTGGGCGCTGGCAGAGCTGCCCGCCACGCTGGCGGTCGTCGGTGCCGGCGCGTCGGGTACCGAGATCGCATCGGCGTACGCCCGTCTTGGTAGCGACGTGACGCTGTACGAGGGCCTGGACCGCGTGCTGCCGACCGAGGACGCCGACGTCTCGAAGCTCGCCGAGCGCGGCTTCAAGAAGCAGGGCATCAAGGTCCGTACCGGCGTCTTCGTCGAGAACGTCCAGTCGCGCGACGACGGCGTGACGTTCACCGTCGGCGGCGAGCCGTCGCGCGCCGACTACCTCGTCATCGCCGCCGGCCGCGCGCCCGACGTCGAAGGGCTGGGCCTCGAGCAGGCCGGCATCGCGCTCACGAAGGCGGGGCTGGTCGAAGTCGACGGCGCGATGCATACGTCGCTGCAGGGCGTCTACGCGATCGGCGACCTCGTCCTGGGTCCGGCGCTGGCCCACAAGGCTTCCGACGAGGGAATCATCGCCGCCGAGGACGCGGCCGGCCTGGAGACGCACCCGATCGAGTACATCGACATACCTCGCGCGACGTTCTGCTACCCGAACGTCGGCAGCTTCGGGCTCACCGAGGAGCAGGCGCGCGATGCCGGCCACGACGTCGTCGTCGGCAAGCTGAACTTCGGTGCCGTCGGGGCGGGCACGGTCTATGGCGACCGCACCGGCCTCGTGAAGATCGTTGGCGACCGCACCTACGGCGAGCTGCTCGGCGGCCATATCATCGGCTCGCGCGCGACCGAGCTGATTCAGGAGCTCGTCAACGTCCGCGCGCTCGAGGGCGGCTACGGCGAGGTGGCCCGTATCGTGCACGGCCACCCGACGCTGTCGGAGGCGGTCATGGAGGCCGCCCGCAACGCCGACGGCTGGGTCATCCACGGCTGAGCGACCGGTGGAGTTTCATCTCATCGCAGCCGAGCCGAGCCGCCCGCAGCGGCCCGCGTTCTACTTCGACCTGTTCAGCCCGGAGGCGTACCTCACGGCCGAGCGCGTCATCGTGCTGCTGCCCGTCGCCGACTGGATCCCGGTCAGCGCGACGGGGCTTGCGCGCGCCGACATGTTCGACGGCTTCCGCTGCGAGACCGATCGCGAAGCGTTCTTCGAGCGCGTCGAGCGGGCGGCCGCCCGGCGCGGCCTGCAGCCGGTGCACTGGCCTGACCCGTTCCCGTCCGACACGGACTTCGCGATGCGCGTCGCGACGTACGCGCGCCAGATCGGCCGCGCCGTGAGCTTCTCGCTGGCCGCGTTCCGGCAAGCGTTCGCCGCCGGCCGCGATCTCGGCGTGCCGGACAACGTGCTGATTGCCGCCGCGGCCTGCGAGATGCATCCAAAGGCGGTTCTCAAGGGCGCGCAGCTGCGCTCGGTCGCTACCGCGCTGCAGCGAGAGACGGCGCACGCGGCACGGCTCGGGGTGCATGACGTCCCCGCCCTGTCGCTCCCCGACGGCCGCGTGTTCCACGGCGACGAGGCGCT
>DASVPU010000139.1:0-5664 GCA_036389475.1 Solirubrobacteraceae bacterium | reverse complement strand
TGTGGCGCATCCTCGCCGGCGCGGACTACGGGCCGCTGAACGCCGCGGCGCGCGGCAAGATCGACCTCGCCCGCATCGAGCGGCAATGGCCGGACATCATGCGGGTCGTCGCGTCGATCCACACCGGCGCCGTCTTCGAGTACGACATCCTGCGCGTGCTCGCGCCAGGCGGCAGGCCGACGCAGCTCGGTGACGCGCTCGCGCACTACGGGCGGATCTTCAAGACGCTGCACGTCCTGTCCTACGTCGACGACGGGCCCTACCGCCGCGAGATCAAGGCCATGCGCAACCTCCAAGAAGGCCGCCACGACCTCGCGCGCACGATGTTTCACGGCCGCAAGGGCGAGTTGCGCCACGGCTACCGCGAAGGCATGGAAGACCAGCTCGGCGCGCTCGGCCTGATCCTCAACACCATCGCCTTGTGGAATACCGTCTACCTCGACCACGCCATCGAGCAGCTACGCGCCCACGGCTACCCGGTGCTCGACGCCGATCTCCCGCGTCTGTCGCCGTACATGCGACGGCACATCAACTTCCACGGCCACTACTCCTTCGCCCCCACGAACCTCGGCGGCGCCCGGCGGGCGCTACGCGACCCCGACGCACCCGACGACGACGGCTGACGAGCGCGATCGCCTCGACAGCGCCGCAGGAAACAGCCCGTTTCCTGCGGGTCGCTGAGCGAGGACGGCTGGCGTCAGCGGGGTCGGTAGGCGTCGGATCGGTGCTCGACGGCGATGATGTCGACGCGACGTTCGTCGCTGTGGATGCGGTAGATCACTCGGTAGTCGCCGCGTCGGGCGCTGTGTAGCCCTTCAAGGCGGAGCTTCAAGGGTTTGCCGACGCGCGGTGGGTTCGCGGCGAGCGAGCCATAGATGAACTCGACGACCGCTGTGGCCATTTTCTCGGGGATCCTGTCAAGCGAGCGGCGAGCTGCGGATGTCCACGCAACATCGAAGTCGCGGGAGCTCACATTCGTTTGGTCAGATCAAGCGCTTGGTCTTTGGTCAGCACGACAGCGGCGTCGTTCATGCCGGCCCGGACGTCGTCCATCAGGGCGGCGCTGCTGAGCACGTCGAGTGTCTCCTCGAGCGAGTCTAGGTCTTCGATGCTCAGAACGACCGCGGCTGGGCGGCCGTGCTTGGTGATCAAGACCCGTCCGTGCTCGCGCTCGATGCGCTCGACGACCTCCGATAGATGATTCTTGATGTCCGCCAAGGACATCTGATCAACAGGCAGCATAGCCATAAGTATAGCCACAATGGGCCCGTGATGTGTGTAGACGGACCTGGCTTAGCGCCGCGCCAACGTCGTCGTGCGGTGAAGACGACATGTTTCCTGCGAAGTCGCCCCCGCGCGGGGCCTGGTACGCGAGGACGTTGGGCTGTAGAACGGCCGTCATGACCACTGCCCGCAGCCGGCCCGCGCGCCGCCGCGCCGTCGCATCCGGCGTCGACCTCGCCGCGGCGATCGACGCGTTCCTGTCGCAGCCCGACCTCGCGCCGACGACGCGCACGAAGTACCGCCAGACGCTCACGGTCCTCGAGGACGAGCTCGGCGACGCGCCCCGTGACCGGCGCCGGCCTGGCCGGCGTCGTCGCGCAGCGCTGGCATCACGCGTCGCCGGCGACCTGGAACCGCCACGTCGCGACCGTCCGTTCGTTTGCGGCCTACTGCGCGCGCACCCGGATCCTCGCGATCGCCGGCGACGTCGAGCTGCCGCGCCGCGCTCAGAAGGACGACCACACCCGCAGCATCCCCATGGCGAGCCTCGAGCGGCTGTGGGAGCGCCGCGACATCGACCTGCGCGAGCGCACGCTGTGGCGGCTGCTCTACGAGACCGCCGCCCGCGCCGACGAGGTCCTGCGCCTGAACGTCGAGGACCTCGACATCCCCGCCAGGCGCGCCCGCACACGCTCCAAGGGCGGCGACGTCGACTGGCCGTTCTTCGGCTCGGGCAGCGCCCAGCTGCTGCCACGCCTGATCGCCGGCCGCCGCGCCGGACCGGTGTTCCTCTCCAGCCTGCGCCCGAGCCCGGCCCGCGCGCCGGCCGCCCGCGACATCTGCCCGCTCACCGGCCGGGCGCGGCTGTCGTACCGTCGCGCCGCGGAGTTGCTCGTCGCCCAGACCGGCTGGACGCTGCATCAGTTCCGCCACTCCGCCCTGACGCACCTCGCCGAGAACGACGTGCGGCTGCCGCTGCTGATGGCCAAGAGCCGCCACCGCAGCCTGCCCCACTGCAGCGCTACGCCCGCCCAGGCCCGGACGCCGTCGCTGCGCTGACGGCCGCGCACGACCTGAGCCGCCGCCGCTGACGAGCGTCGCAGCCGAGATCTCGGCTGGCGCAGAGCCGCTTACCGCCGGATTCCGTTCCGTTGATCCCCACGGGCCGACTCCAGGTCGGGGACCTGCATTGGACGCTGCCGTCTGTCCTTCGTCAGAGAGTGCTCTTGCGGATGCATGCGGCGCTCTCGGCGTCCGCATGCCACCGCTGACCGTGGCGCGATCGCTGCCGACGCGTCCTGGTCGCGACGAAGGTGCGGCGGCGCAACCCTTCTCACGCGCGATCGCGGCGCATCAGACAACGTCTCTACGGCAGCTCACCGACGCGAGCTGGGGCCGCTTCAGGCCGTGGCGGGGCCACCGCAAGCCGTCGCGCCTCACCAGGCGTGCGTACCGGAATCTCGCCGCAGGCGACCCCTCTAGGCTCCAGACAGCGCGCGCTCGAGATCGGCGACGAGATCCTCCGCCGCCTCGACACCGCAGGACAGCCGCACGAGATCAGCCGGTACGGCGGCGTCCGATCCCTCGACGGACTGATGGGTCATCGCCTGCGGCACCTCGATCAGGGACTCCACTCCGCCAAGCGACTCGGCAAGCGTGAAGATCGATGTGGCGCTCGCGATCCGGATCGCTTCAAGATGGCGGAAGGCCACCATGCCGGCGAAGCCCGGCCAGCGCACGTCGCAGACGCCGCTGGCGGCGCGGAGAAATGCGCTGACGGCACGCGCGTTGTCGGCGTGCGCGGCCATGCGCAGGTGCAGCGTGCGCAGGCCGCGGTGCACCAGAAAGCAGTCCAGCGGTCCCGGAACCGCGCCGACGGCGTTCTGCACGAAGCGCACGCGCTCGTGCAGCGTCTCGTCGCCCACGACGACCGCGCCCCCCACCGTGTCGGAGTGCCCACCGAGGTACTTCGTCGTCGAGTGCACGACGGCGTCGGCGCCGACCTCGAGCGGGCGCTGGTTGACCGGCGTCGCGAACGTGTTGTCGACCGCGACGAGCGCTGGACCCTTGCGCGCGATCACGCCCTCGATGTCGACGAGGTTCAGCAACGGGTTCGTCGGCGTCTCGACCCAGACCAGACGCGTGTCGTTGCGCACCGCGCCGGCGACCGCCTCGAGATCGGTCTGATCGACGAGCGTGTAGGTCAAGCCCCAGCGGGCGAGCACCTTGTCGACGAGCCGGTACGTGCCGCCGTACAGGTCCGACGGCAGGACGATGTGCCCGCCGGCCTCGGCGACGGCGGTGATCAGCGCATGCGACGCTGCCATCCCGCTGGAGAACGCACTCGCACGACCGCCCTCCAGCTCACCCAGCGCTCGCTCCAGCGCGGCCCGCGTCGGGTTGGCCGAGCGCGCGTAGTCGTAGTCCTGGACGAACTGTCCGGGCGCGCGCTGCGCGTACGTCGACGTCTGGTGGATCGCCGGGATGACCGAGCCGTAGTGCGGGTCCGGATCGAGCCCCGCATGCACCGCTCGGGTGGCGAAGGCGGCATCGGGCGGCACGCGGCTCACCGTGCGAGCGCCTCGAGCAGGTCGGAGCGCGTGAGGATCCCCGTCGGGCGACCGTCGACGATGACGAGCAGCGCCTGGCGCTCGGCAGCGAGCAGCTCGACCGCCTCCTGCATCGCATAGCCGGCTGCGACGGCGGGAAACGGCGGCTCCATGACGTCGACGATCAGCTCGCCGAGCAGCGCGGCGTCGTCGACGATCCGCTTGAGCAGCCCGCGCTCGCCGATCGAGCCGACGACGGTCGATGCATCGTGCGCGGACACCACCGGGAGCTGCGAGACGCCGTGCTCATGCATGAGCGCCAAGGCGTCGCGGACCTTGTCGTGCGTCGAGACGGTGACCAGCTCGAGCGTATCGTCGCGCTCGCGCTTGAAGTGCAGGATGTCGCCGACCGTCTCGGTGGACGCTCGCTCGAGGAAGCCGCGGTGGGTCATCCATGCGTCGTTGAAGATCTTCGACAGGTAGCTGCGCCCCCCGTCGGGCAGGATGACCACGATCAGGGCATCCGGATCGTCGACCTCGGCCGCGACCCGCAGCGCGGCGACGAGCGCCAGACCCGACGATCCGCCGGCGAGGATGCCCTCCAGCGCAGCGAGGCGGCGCGTCATGAGAAACGAATCGCGATCGGACACCGTGACGTAGCGGTCGACGATCGCCGGATCGAAGTTCTCTGGCCAGAAGTCCTCCCCCACGCCCTCGACGAGGTACGGCCGCACGCCCTCTTCCCCCGACGAATAGATCGAGCCCTCGGGGTCGGCGCCGATCACCTGGACCTGCGGGTTGCGCTCCTTGAGGTAGCGCCCAGCTCCGGTGATCGTGCCGCCCGTCCCGACACCTGTGACGAAGTGCGTGATGCAGCCCCCGGTCCCCTCCCACAGCTCCGGCCCCGTGGAGCGGTAGTGGACTTCGGGGTTGGCCGGGTTGGCGTACTGGTTGGGCCGATAGGCCCGCGGGATCTCGCTTGCCAGCCGCTCGGCGACCTTGTAATAGGACTGCGACGAGTCCGGCGGCACGTCAGTCGGCGTCACGACGACCTCGGCGCCGTACGCGCGCAGCAGGTCGACCTTCTCGCGGGACTGCTTGTCGGGCATGACCGCGATGACGCGGTAGCCCTTCAGGCGGGCCGCGATCGCGAGGCCGGTGCCCGTGTTTCCCGACGTCGGCTCGACGATCGTTCCTCCGGGCTGGAGCTGGCCGTCGCGCTCGGCGGCGTCGATGAGGGCGACCGCAACCCGGTCCTTGATCGATCCGCCGGGATTGAGCGACTCGACCTTCGCGACGACCTTCGGCGTCAGGCCGGCCGCGAGACGCGACAAGTGCACCAGCGGCGTGCGGCCGATCGCATCGAGGATCGAATCGTCGATGTGGAGCTTGGGCTCGGCGGTCGCCACCTCTCGCACTGTACGCCCAGCGGCCAGCGCACGGCACAAGCAGCGCCGCACCGTTTGCGCGCCGGCTTGACAGCTTCGGCGCAGGACATAAGGTGGGGGCCCGAGAGCGTCCGCGGTCGGCGCGCGCGCTCGGCGACCAAGCGTCGCGCAGACTGTCAGCGACGCATGAGCAGAGAGGGCGTCCGGTGAGTGATAGTCAGCCGTTTGAATTGCCGGAGTTCTATGTTGGTTGGCCGGCGCGGTTGAATCCGAATGTGGAGGCGGCGCGGGCGCATTCCAAGGCGTGGGCGCGGGAGGTCGGGATTCTTGATACGCCGCCCCAGGATGAGACGCCGTTGATCTGGGATGAGGCGAAGTTCGATGCGATGGATTACGCGTTGTTGTGTGCCTATACGCATCCGGACACGTTGGGCCCTGAGCTTGACTTGGTGACCGATTGGTATGTCTGGGTGTTTTACTTTGATGATCACTTTTTGGATGTC
>DASVPU010000138.1:0-29879 GCA_036389475.1 Solirubrobacteraceae bacterium | reverse complement strand
GGGGGTGTGTCGTTCTGGACCCCTACAAGACCACTAGAACGACACACCCCCGCGGGACCCTGCACGATGAGCGTTTTGCGTGACGAGGCCCGCCCTGCCCGCTCTGCCATCGTGGCGGCATGGCGAACCTCACCGTCGAGGGCGACGACCTGGTACTACGGCTTACGTCGCTGGAGAAACTGGGCGCGCTCCACGGAGACCTCCGCCTCGCGCTCAGCGCGGTTGAAGATATCGCCACAGCTCAAGATCCGTTTCGCCAGCTCCGCGGCATCCGCGCCCCGGGCACGGCCCTCCCGGGCAGGATCGCCCTCGGCACCTGGCGCTACCGCGGCCACAAGGACTTCGTCGCGCTCTATCGCGGCAAGCTCGCCATGATCGTGCACCTGCGCGACGCTCCATTCCAGCGACTGCTCGTCTCAGCCGACGACCCCGACGCGGCCGCAGCGCGTATTCGTGGCGCTATGTATTGAAGTGAAACCGGCCCAAAGACGCGACAACCTGGAGGACGGCCTCACGCTGCCCTCCCCCATCGATGCTGCTTTGCCGCTGACGTTGGCGGTCGCGTCGTCCGTTCCGCCGTCGCCGGCGATCGTGATCGTCACCGTGCCGTCGGCATTGCTCTGGCCACCAGCCTCAGAGGCTCTCCTCATATCGCGACTTCCCTACTGGGGCTACCGCTCGAAGCGACGTCAATCGCGCGCGGTCGAACGCTTAAATCCGCCGGGCGACCTACCTGCGGATCGCAAGCAAGGCCCCGCCTGACACGAGCAGCGTGAACAGCGCCGGGTACATGAAGCCATAGGCGCCGGCGCCCCAGAGCGCGAACACGACGCACGCCGGCGCGAGCAGGACCAGCGCCGTGGCCATCCACCCGCGGCGATCGGCGAGGATGCGGATGGCGCCCGCGGCGAGCCCGATCAGGCATCCGAAGAAGACGACGAGCCCGATGACGAACAGTCCGAAGGCGATCGCAAGGAGCGGGCCCCGGCTGCCGGTCAGCAGCGTGAAGTTCTGCTTGAAGAGGATGCCGCCGAGGAGCGTGGCGACGCCGCCGAGCGACGCGCCGAGCATGAGGCGGTGGATCGTCCAGCCCGTCCCGCCAGCGGCCGGACGCGGCGGCGGCTCATCGCCAGGGATCGGCGTCATCTGCGGGGAACGCACCTCCCGCGGCCTTTGGACGAGGACGATGCGCGATGTTCCGTGTCCTTTGGCAGCCATGTTTCAGTGATACGTCCGGCGGACGCGAATCCCTGCGCCGGCGCCGCTACCCGGCCGCCAGCCCACCGAGCGCGTCGTCCTCGGACTCCTTGCGCAGACCGAGCCAGTAGATGAACGCGACGCCGAGGATCGATCCCGGGATCGCCTCCAGCGACGTGAGGATCGTCGTGTCGCTTTGGCCGGGCACGGACAGGCCGTTGATCACGAATCCGAAGAGGATCGCGCCGAAGACGGAGCCCAGGAAGGCACCGACGATCCCACCCCAGAAGTGATCGGGGATGAAGATCGTGAAGTGCCAGAGGGCGAGGCCCATCATCGTCCAGGCGAGAGCGCCCATGCCTAGCGGCTCCTGCCGTGACGACGGTGCTTGCGCTTGGCGGCCGAGGACGGGCGCTTCTTGGCGTTCGTGCCCGGCTCGCGGCGATCGTCCATCACGACGTCCTCGGGCAGCGCGTCGGCGGTGGGATCGACCTCTGGCTTGGCCGTTGACAGCTTCGGCTCCGCGACCGCGGCCCGTCGCGATGGACGGGGATCGGCATGCAGGTCGCGAACCATGTCGTCGAACTCCTGGCGCGACACGCCGAGCTCGGGAGCGTCCGGGGCCGTCAGGCGTTCGCCACCACGCAGGCGCCGTCCGAGGCCGACGTCGACCTGCACCCCCGCGGCGCCGGTGGCGAAGGCCGGCACGAGGCCGTCGTTCTCGGCGGCGATGCTCGCGCGGCGGCGGCGGTACAGCGGCTCGCGCTCCTTCCAGTGCGTGAGCACCGGTCCGGCGATGAAGACCGAGGAGTACGTGCCGGAGATCGTGCCGACGAGCAGCGCGAACGCGAACGCGCGCAGCGTCTCGCCCCCGAACAGCAGCAGCGCGAGAACCGGCAGCGCGGAGCAGAAGCTCGTCGCCAGCGAGCGCACGATGACCTCGGACATCGAGCGGTTGACGATCTGCGAGAAGGCAGCCCGCGGCATGCGCGGCACGTTCTCGCGGATGCGGTCGAACACGATGATCGTGTCGTAGAGGGAGAACCCCAGGATCGTGAGCAAGGCGGCGACCGTGGCGGTCGAGACCTCCGCTCCGACAAGGGCGTAGACGCCCGCGGTGATAAGGATGTCGTGCATCAAGGCGATCAGC
The DNA here is from genome assembly GCA_036389475.1 of Solirubrobacteraceae bacterium. Taxonomy (GTDB): domain Bacteria; phylum Actinomycetota; class Thermoleophilia; order Solirubrobacterales; family Solirubrobacteraceae; genus CADCVQ01. The sequence goes on along the minus strand of DASVPU010000138.1, from coordinate 27,532 downwards.
ACGGGCACGGCGTACTTCGGCTCGAAGCGCAGCGCGATGTACGCCGAGATCACCAGCAGCGACGCGATGATCGCGATCACGGCCGAATTGGCAACGGTCTTGCCGAACGTCGGCCCGATCGAGGTCGAGGTCGGAGCGGCGGCGAAGGGGAATGTGCTCTTCAGGGACTCGGTGACGTCGGCGACCTTGTTGGGCCTGAGATTGTCCGTCGAGATCTGGAACTTCGACGCGCCGGGCATCTTGTTGTCCTGGACCTTCTGGATCTTTGCGGCGCCGAGGCCCTGCTGGGCGAGGACCTTGCGGACCGCGTCCTCGTTGACGTTCTGCTTGAGTGCGACGTTGATGCGCGTGCCCGACTCGAAGTCGATCCCGAAGTTGATGCCCTTCGCGCCGAGGGCCAGCGCGCACACGAGGAGGATCAGGCCCGACGCGCTGAAGAACCACTTCGAGTAGCCCATGTAGTCCAGGCGGAAGCGGCCGCTCTTCTCTCTGCCCGCCCCGAGCGCCGACGGCGTGTTGAGCACCCGCGACTTGCCCATCGTGCCGAGGATCGCCTGCGTCGCGACCACCGCGGTGAAGAGCGAGACGATGACGCCCAGACCGAGGGTGAGCGCGAAGCCCTTGACGCCGGCGGTGGCGAGCACGAACAGGATGAACGCGACCATGATCGTGACGACGTTCGCGTCGATGATCGCCGTCAGGCCCTTCTTGTAACCCGTCGCGATGCCGGCCATGACCGACCGGCCGCCGCGGATCTCCTCCTTGACGCGCTCGAAGATCACGATGTTCGCGTCAGCGGCCACCCCCAGCGTGAGGATCAGGCCGGCGATTCCCGGCAGCGTGAGCGTGACTGGGATGAGCTTGATCAGCGCGAAGAAGTAGATCCCGTAGATGGCCAGGGCGACGACCGCGATGACACCGAGCACGCGGTAGAAGACGAGCAGGAACAGCGCAACGACGACGAATCCGGCGATGCCGGCGATGAGACCTTGGTCGAGCGCCTGCTGACCGAGCGTCGCCGACACCAGCGAGCTTGAGATGAGCTCGAGGCGCAACGGCAGCGCGCCGGTCTTCAGGATGTTGGCGAGCTGCTGTGCGGACTGGATCGTGAAGCCGCCGCTGATCTGTGACCCGTTGGCGCTCGGGATGCCGTCGGGGTACTGCTGGAAGTCGATCGACGGCGAGGAGACGAGCTCGTTGTCGAGCACGATCGCGAAGTGCTGGTTGGCGTTTTCGCGCCCCCCCGTGAGGATGCCGACGCTGCGGCTGCCGCGCTCGGCGATCTGGCGCGTGACGTTCTCCCAGATCTTGCGGCCCTTGTCGGTGAACTTGAAGCTCACGACGGGCTGCCCGGTGGCGCCGGTGCTGTGGTCGAAGTCCTGCTCGGGGCTCTTGATCTCCTTGCCCTGCAGCGCGACGTCGTCCTTGAGGACGAACCACTGGTCGCTCTTGACCTTGACCTTGTCGTTCTGCTCGGCGCGCACGATGACGGTGTCGGGCTGGATCGCGTAGACCTTGATGTCCTTGCTGCCCTGCTTGGCCTTCGGGACGTGGGAGAGCGCCTCGGCTTCGGAGGTCGCCGGGATCGTCTTGTCGGTGCCGCCGCCGTAGACCTTCTTCGCCTTCGTGTCGACGGCGTAGTAGATCGGGTCCTCGCGGGAGTTGTTGGACTCGACCTTGGCCGGTCGATCCTTCGCGCGCAGGATTGCTTCGTAGAGCGACAGCGCGCCGACAGAGCCCGCAAAGCGGCCGCCCGTGACGGCAGGGTTCTCGGGCTCCGGCTTGCCGCTCGGTCCGATGACGTTGACCTCCCAGTCATAGAACGCCAGCTGAGCCGTCGTGCCGACGGTGTCGGTCGCCTTCTTGAGGTTGGTGACGCTGGGAAGCGCGACGTTGATCTGACGAGCCCCGGAGCGCTGGATCTCCGTTTCGGCGACGCCGAGCGAGTTGGTGCGCTCGCGCATGACGTCGATCGACCGCGCGATCGCCTCGTCGGTCGGGACGGGCATCGCCCGCGTCGGCTTGGCTTCGTAGACGAGCTCGACGCCGCCCTTCAGGTCCAGTCCGAGCTTCGTCTTCGTCGTCTGGACGACGACGGCAGACGCGATCAGCAGCCCGAGTACCAGCAGGAGGACAAAGAGGTTGCGGCGGCGTTCACTCACGGGGGGTTCCTCAGAGATTACTTCGCTGGCGTCAAGACAAGGAGCAGCCCGCCGTCGTCGTCATATGCCGGAAAGATGTCGGCTGTCGCCGCTGCGGGCAGATCGCCTTCCGCGTTGACCTGCACGGGCTTGCCCAGCGCGCGCACCCCCCACTCCAGAACGGTCTTGAGATGATCGTCGTCGGTCTCGAACCGCAGACCGAGGACGTCGTTGACATCGCGTCCGATGACGCGCTCGTCGTCCAGGCCGGTCAGCTCGAAGGACCCGCGGCCGCAGCCGATGACGCGCCCTTGGCGGTCGCAGACGAAGAAGGCGGCATTCGGGGCCGGGTAGTAGTCGTCTAGGAGCTCGAAGAGGAAGCCGCCGCCGCACTTCGCGCAGCCCCTCGGCTGGCGCGAGAAACCGGCTGTGCGGTCAGTCTCCGAGCTGCGGTGACCGCAGCTGGGGCAGATGAATTGATGCGCCATGGCGGCAACAAGGGTAGAGGGGCTGCCCCAGATACGGGCCCTACAGAGAGCTCTTAGGGGGAACCCGCGGGAACGCGCCGCGACAAACGTGCGAAGCGATCGCCGTCGGTTGCGTGTCGGGATCCGTGCGCGGGCGGTGGATCTGGTAGAGGTTCGATCCAGTCGGTGCCTCGCCGGGCGCAGCGAGTTCTCGAGTCGCAGATAATCCAGCGTCGCGAGGCGCCTGCTGATTGGGGTCCTCGCCCGTCGGGCCATGGAACTTGGTGGCGAGGATGACGCCGTCCCGGCGGCCGCCGGCGAGCGCCTTGCCCACGATCTCTTCGACTCGCCCCGCGCGTAGATGTCGGCGGTGTCGATGAAGTTGGTCCCGGCGTCGCGCGCCGCCTGGATGATCCGGATCGGCGGGTGGTGCGTTGCCCACGCGCCGAACATCATCGCGCCGCGGCACATCTTGCTGACCGAGACGCCGGGGCGGCCGAGCAGGTGGTGTTCCATCACTCCGTTGTCTTGAGGCCGGCCGTTCTTAGCGCGGGTCAGGCTTGGTCGGTGGCTTCTGCGGCGTCTGTCGCTGTGGGCGTCGCCGCCCAGCTGCCGAGAAGCCGCAGGGCTTCTTCCTCTCGCGAGCCGGGCTCGGCGGTGTAGGTGAAGATCGTCAGGCCAGGGTCGGCGACAAGATCCAAGCGGTCGTAGGTCAGGATCAGCTCGCCAACGACGGGATGGTAGAAGTGCTTGGTCCCGGTGATGTGCTGACGGACGTCGTGAGCCGCCCACAGGGTGCGGAACTCCCGGCTTTGGGTGGAGAGCTCGCCGACGAGGGCTGACAGGCACCGGTCGTAGCGGTCGCGACCGGCTTCGGAGCGCATGACGGCGACGCTGTCGCTGGCGGCCTTCTCCCAATCGACGTAGAAATCGCGGGCGCGCGGGTCCAGGAAGATGAACCGTGCACTGTTGACAGGCAGGGCACCGCCGCGGAGCATCTCGAAGTAGAGCGCCGAGCCGAGCGCGTTGGCCGCAAGGATGTCTAGCCGGCCGTTGCGCACGAACGCCGGCGCTGCGGTCATCGCGTCGAGGATGTGCTGCACGCTCGGCCGAATCGGCTGCTTGGCTTGCCGCCGCCGCGGCCGCGCGACGGTCGGCTGCGCCGCGCGAGCGAGGTCGAAGAGATGCGCTCGCTCGGCGTCGTCGAGCCGCAGCGCTCGCGCCAGCGCGTCAAGCACGCTGTCTGACACGCCGTGCATGTCGCCGCGCTCTAGGCGCGTGTAGTACGGGACGCTCACCCCCGCCAGCACGGCGACCTCCTCGCGCCGAAGCCCGGGTATACGCCGGGGGCCGTAACTCGCCACCCCCACCTGCTCGGGTGTGATCCTCGCGCGTCGGGAAGCGAGGAACTCCCGGATCTCGCTTTTCGCGTCCACAGACCGCAGCGTAGATCCAGCCACGCACGCCTGGGAGACCCTGCCGGTACCCCTCTCAACAGGCTCTCTCAGAACCCGCGGACGCGTGCTTGGCTGAAGGCATGACCGAGAACCGAACTCTGGATGAGCACCTCCGCGGAGGTGGCTGAGCCATACGCGACCGTCATGTACGCCGCTGTCGGCGACGCCCTGCGCCGGTGCGCGCCTACATCGAGGATGTGGCCGCCCGACCCCTCGACGGGCTGCATCGACCCCGGCCGGGTCTTTGACCGCACCGTGGTCTTGACGGCGTCCCCCGACGGGTACCGGGCGATGGCGGACCGTGAGTCGATCATGGTCCTTGTCCCCCGTGACCAGCGCGCCGCGACCCACGACGGGCACTGCACCAACTTCGACAGCCACGGCCGGTGGACTGGCTGCGCGACTCGCCTGAACTCAAGAACGAAGGATCACCATGACCAACAATCGCACGGCCGCCGTGATCGCCTACTTACGGGTCATCACCGTGGCGGCCTGAGCCGCGACACGGAGATTCGGACTGTGCAGGGGCTCAAGCACTCCGCGCCGCCGGCTCAGAATCGGCACGCCATCGGGGCGACGGGACCGGCGGCGCAGCGGCCCGCCATGACCCGGGCGCTGACGCTGCTGTTCGCGGTGGCGGGCGGCGCGGCGGTCGGCAATCTCTACTGGGCGCAGCCGCTGCTGGAGTTCATCGGGCACGACCTGCACGCGTCGACCGCGACCGCCGGCTGGCTTGTCACCGCGACTCAGATCGGCTACGCGGCAGGGATTCTGCTCATCGTGCCGCTAGGCGACGTCCTGAACCGGCAACGCCTTATCCCGGCGATGATGCTCTGCGCGGCCGCCGCGCTCGTGGCCTGCGCGCTCGCACCGTCGATCGGTGCTCTGCTCTTCGCGGTCACGGTGCTCGGGCTGACGACCGTCGCCGGCCAGATCCTGGCCCCGCTTGCCGGCGACCTCGCCGAGGATGCCGACCGCGGCCGCGTGGTCGGGATCGTCATGTCGGGGATCCTCACCGGCATCCTGGCGTCGCGGACGATCAGCGGGCTGATCGCCGACGCCGCCGGCTGGCGGACGATCTTCGCGGTTGCCGCGGTCGCCGCCGTGTTGTTCGCGGTCCTGCTGTACCGCGCGATCCCGCCGCTGGCACCGAAGACGCGCATGGCCTACTCAGCGCTCATCGCCTCCGTCGGAGGCGTTGTCCGGCGCGAGCGGACCGTGCGGTGGACGCTGATCCTCGGGTCCACGGCATTCGGCGTGTTCACGATGTTCTGGACCTCACTGACGTTCCTGCTCAGCGCCCCGCCGTTTCACTACCCGGTGTCGGTCATCGGGCTCTTCGGACTCGCCGGACTTGCCGGCGCCATCACCGCTCAGCGCGCGGGCCGTCTCCACGACCACGGTTGGTCGGTGCCCGCGACCGGCGCTGCGTGGGCCCTGGCACTGCTGGCATTCGCCGTCGCGGCGTCCGCCGGGCATTCCGTCGTGCTGCTGCTCGTGGCGATCGTCCTGCTCGACATCGCGATTCAGGCCATCAACATCCTCAACCAGGCGCGACTGTTCGCCATCTCCGGCGAGGCCCGCAGCCGGCTGAACACGGCCTTCGTGACGTGCAACTTCATCGGCGGCGCCGTCGGCTCCGCCGCCGCGTCGGTGCTCTGGTCCGTCGACGGGTGGAACGCCGTGACGATCGCGGGAGCGGCGCTGAGCCTCCTCGCGCTCATGGTCTGGGCCACGGGACGCCGCGGTCCGCTCGTCGTCGCCAGACCCGCACCGTCGTCGCCCTCCCCGGGAGGCCAGCCCGATCCCGCCGATCAACGACCCCGGCGAGCAAGGACATCGTGATGCCGTGACGAGCGGGTGGACAAGTAACGAGCTTGACCGGATCGGTGCCGCCGACGAGCTGCACATCGCCGCCCGCGGATGCGATGGGATCCTGCGCAAGCCGGTGCCGATCTGGGTCGTCCGCGTCGCAGACGACCTCTACGTCCGTTCCTGGAGGGGGCCCGCCGGCGCCTGGTTTCGCGCCGCCCGCGCCCGCGGCGAGGGACACATCAGCGCCGGAGGCGTCGACAAGGACGTCGCCTTCGCCGACGCGGGCCAGGAAGTCAACGACGCGATCGACGCCGCCTACCGCGACAAGTACGGCCGCTACCCGAGCTACGTCGAGCCCATGATCAGCGACCAGGCGCGCGCGACAACGCTCAAGCTGATGCCTCAGACCGACGGAGATGCGCCCGCGTGAGTTCGAGTGCTGCCGCCTCGCGGGTCGGGCTCATCGCTGCTTCCAGCTCGCTGATCGCCGTCTTCGCGGCGTCGGCCAGCCCAATCCCGCTCTACGAGATATACCGCCGCACCGACACCCTCACCCACGCCGACCTGGCCCTTACGGCAATGGCTTACTTCGTCGCGGTGATGGCTGCCCTGCTCGTCTTCGGCCGGCTCTCCAACCACCTCGGCCGCCGGCCGGTGGCGCTGGCCGCGGTCGGCCTGACCGCCGTCGGGACACTGGTCCTCACCGAGGTCCACAGCGTCGCGCCGCTGATCGCCGGCCGCATGCTGCAGGGCCTCGGCTGCGGGCTGGCCTCCAGCGCGATTGCGGCGTTCATCGTGGATAGCGCACCGCCGTCGCCAAGCTGGCTGGCCAGCGCGGTCGCGACCGCCCAGCGCGTCGGCATGCTCGTCTTCCTTGCAGGCGTCGTCGTCATCCTGATCTCGCTGCGGCTCGGCATCGTTGGGTCCTTCCTGGCGGGCAGCGCCGTCGCGGGCGCCGCTCAAGGAACGACGTTCGCCGCCAGCATGCGCGCCCTGCTCGCCGGCGCCGAACCACGCGACCGCGCCGGCATCCTCTCGGCGTTCTACCTCATCTCCTACGGCGGCGCGCCGCGATCCCGGGCCTCATCGCCGGGCAACTCTCGCGCACCCTCAGTCTGTTCGACATCGCCCTCGGCTACGGCGCCCTCGCCGCGCTGGCGTGCCTCATCACGCTCGCCACAGCGCGCGAACCGTGCCCACCATCACCAAGCGCTGCGACGGCGCGCCCGGCCGTCCAAAGCGCCGCGGACCGCGCCGCCGCGTAACCCCTTCAACAAGGAGCACGACATCCAGATCACCCGCAACTCACTCGAACCACCCCCGCCCCAGCGACTGGTTCATGGGCACCGTCTTCATCGACACCGTCGCCACCCCCTCCGAGCCCTCGGCGCCTCGGCGCGCCAGCGTCCACTTCACCTCCGGCGCCCGCACCGCTTAGCACACCCACCCGTTCGGCCAGACCATCTACGCCACCGAGGGCCTCGGCCTCTGCCAGCTCGACGGCGGCACCATCGAAGTCATCCGCTCGGGCGACCGCGTCTTCTTCGAGCCGGCGAAATCACTGGCACTGTGCCGGCCCATACCGTTCTTCACCGACGATGACCGCGGCCGGATCGCGTCCAGGCGCGGCGACGCCGGTCGCCTCGAGTACCGGCCGCTACCGGATCGCGCTTCCCGAAGCCCTACAAGCCGCGGCTGGTCTGGCGAGCTCAACACGTTTCCCGCCGCGGCCTCACCCGGCTTTCCGCACGAACTCTCCGTCCATCCACTACCAGGTGAATCGGGGGGGCTGACATGGGGCGGTATTTGTCAAGTCGGCGGGGGTGATCGTGGCGCGCTGGCACGGCACGTCCGGGTGGCGCGATGTGGTGGTTCTGGGTGCGAGTGGCGGCCAGGCTGCCGCGGGCGCTTCGGGCTGATTTGGGAGGCCGGCGACCTCATGTCGGTTTTCGCTGCGCCAGGGCCGCGGTCTGGAAGCGAGCGCCAGCGTGACTGCTCGCACCGTCTAGAGTTGGCTCGTGTCAGGAGAGGCCGGAGTTCGTGAAATGACCGCGCAAGAGCTGTTGCAATACCGCAACGAGCCCTACAGGCAGGAACTGGTCAACGGCACGCTGCATGAGATGCAGCCACCCGGAGCGGAGCACGGGTTGGTGGCGATGCGGATTGCAATGCTCCTTGCCGCCCATGTTCAAGCGCACAACCTCGGGTTGGCGTTCGCCGGGGAGATCGGCTTTCAGCTCGCATCGGACCCTGACACGGTGCGGGCGCCGGACGCCGGCTTCATCTCCCGCAAGCGGATTCCTGCCACGGGTGTCCCCGCCGGCTACTGGCCCGGTCCGCCCGACCTCGCGATCGAGGTCGTGTCACCGAACGATCGTCATGGCGCCGTCGAAGCCAAGGCCCTGGACTGGCTCGCGTCGGGAGCACGCGCGGTTCTCGTCGCCGATCCGCCGAGACGTTCGGCCACGGTGTACCGCGCCCGCGACGACATCCGCGTCCTCGCAGGCAGCGAGCCGTTGGATCTCGCCGATGTCGTGCCCGGCTGGTCGCCGACTCTCAGCGACCTGTTCGCCATCTCCTAGATGGTCCGTCCTGTAAGTCCGCACCCATTGGATCGGCCACTGCTCACCGCCTGGCGGCGTCCAAACGCGCTCGGCTTACAGGACGGACCACTAGAACAGGCTCTCCCCCGCGTTCGCCGGCGGCTTGAGGCCCAGGTGCTCGAATGCGCGGCGCGTCGCGGCGCGGCCTCGCGGGGTGCGCTTGAGCAGGCCGCATTGCAGGAGGTAGGGCTCGTAGACGTCCTCGATCGTGTCCTGCTCCTCCCCCACGGTCACCGCGAGCGTCGACAGGCCGACGGGGAGGCCCTCGAACTTCTCGCACAGCGCGCGCAGGAGCTCGCGGTCGAGACGGTCCAAGCCGAGGTCGTCTATTTCCAGCAGTGCGAGCGCCGCGTCGGCGGTCGCCGCGGTGACGATCCCCTTTGAGCGCACCTCCGCATAGTCGCGGACGCGCTTGAGCAGGCGGTTTGCGACCCGCGGCGTGCCACGGCTGCGAGCCGCGATCGCGACGGCGCCGCCGGGCTCGAGCGCCACCCCGAGGATCCGCGCCGAGCGCGTGACGATCGTCGTGAGGTCCGCGTTGTCATAGTGCTCCAGGCGGTGCTGCAGGCCAAAGCGGTCGCGCAGCGGCGCGGTCAGCAGGCCCGTTCGCGTCGTGGCGCCGATCAGCGTGAACGGCGGCAGCTCGAGCGTCACCACCCGCGCCCCGGCGCCGACGCCGACCGTGATCGGCAGCTGGCGATCTTCCATCGCGGGATAGAACGTCTCCTCCAGCGCGCGTTGCAGGCGGTGGATCTCGTCGACGAAGAAGACGCTGCGTGGCTCGAGCGCCGTGAGAAACGCCGCGATGTCGGCCTTGCGTTCGAGCGCCGGCCCGGCGGTCTGAACGAACGGCGCGTCGAGCTCGGCGGCGACGATCTGGGCAAGCGTCGTCTTGCCAAGGCCCGGCGGCCCCGCGAGCAGGACATGGTCGAGTGCCTCGCCACGGGCTCGGGCAGCCTCGATCGAGATCGCGAGCTGTTCCTTCAGCGAGCGCTGACCGATGAAGTCCTCAAGCCGTCGCGGGCGCAGCGAGCGATCGAGTTCGAGCTCGTCGTCGTCCTCGAGGCGCTGCGGGGTTTGGATGCGCAGGTGGTTCGCCGTCATCGCCGCGCCGCCCGCAGGGCGTGGGCGATGAGCGCCTCCGGCGTGTCCTCGGGCGCGTCGCGCAACAGCTCGTCGGCCTCCACGATCGTGAAGCCAAGCTCGACGAGACCATCCCGGGCGAGGCGGCGCCCGTCGTCGCCGCGCGTGATGACGATCTCCTGACCCGCCGCGCCGAGCGCGCCCGTAACCTTCTCGCGCAGCTCGACGATGATCCGCTCCGCGGTCCGCTTGCCGATCCCAGGCACGGCCTGCAGGCGGGCGACGTCGGCGGATGCGAGCGCGGCGATGAGCTCGCGCGGCGTGCCGCCGCTGAGGACCGCGAGCGCGACCTTCGGCCCGACGGACTGCACCCCGATGAGCGCCAGAAACAGGTCGCGCTCCTCCTCCGTTGCAAAGCCGTACAGCGCCAGCACGTCGTCGCGCACGACAAGGTGGCTGTGCAGAGCGACCGTTCCGCCGACGGCGGGCACCTTGCGCAGCGTCTCGGCGGAGACCGCCAGCCGGTATCCGACCCCTGCGGCAAGCACCACGACGTGGTCCGCCCGCCGGACCGCGACCTCGCCGCGAACGAGTGCAATCACGCGGGCCGCCCGTAGACCTTGAGCTCCTCGAGGTCGCGCTGGCCGGGAACGACGCAGCTCTCGGCGACCGCCGCGGCGTGCGGCGCGCCGTTGGCGTGGCAGATCGCGATTGCCAGCGCGTCGGCGGCGTGGTCCGGGCGCGGCGGGCTCTGGAGGCTCAGGAGCAACTGCACCATGCGCGCGACCTGCTCCTTCTCAGCGCGACCCGAGCCGCAGACGGAGTGCTTGATCTGCTGGGGCGTGTATGAGTGGCAGTCCAGCCGGCGCTGGCCCGCGGCGAGCATCACCACCCCGCGCGCTTGGCCCACGGCAAACGCGCTCTGAGCGTTGCGGCCGAAGAAGATGGCCTCCATCGACAGGATCGAGACACGGTGCTCGTCGAGCAGCTCGCAGACGCGGCGGTAGATGTTCGACAGGCGAATCTGGGGCGGCGACTCAGGGCGCGTGGTGATGACGCCGCCGTCGAGCGCGATGAGCTTCGAGCCGCGGCGTTCGATCACGCCGAAGCCGGTGTTCGCGGTGCCCGGATCGATGCCGAGAACGATCATTGAGTCTGATTCTGCGCCCACCGTCGGATGTCCTCCACGCTAAGCGCGTTCGTGGACGCCGAAAGCATCGGGAAACGCCTGCTCGTCCACCGGATCGTCGCGATCCTGGACGCCTGCCTCCTCGTCTGGCTCGTGTACGGCGCTTACTGCGCCGCCGCGACACGCTCGAGCACGTCGGTGTCGACGTCGAAGTTCGCGTGGACCGCGTCGACGTCGTCGTTGTCCTCGAGAGCGTCGATGAGCCGCAGGAGCTTGGCGGCGTCGTCCTCGGCCACGGGCACGCGCGCCTTGGGCAGCCACGCCACCTCAGCGGAGGTGACCTCGATCTGCGCATCCGCCAGCGCCGTGCGCACCGCGGTCAGGTCCGCGGGCTCGGTCAAGACCTCGAATACGCCCTCATCCTCGGCGATGTCCTCCGCGCCGGCCTCGATGGCCGGCAGCAGGTCGTCCTCGCCGTAGCGCTCGGCGTCGACGAGGATCAGGCCGCGCTTGTCGAAGAGGTAGGCGACCGAGCCGGGCTCCCCGAGGCTGCCGCCGTGCTTGGCGAGCACATGGCGCACGTCGGCGCCGGTGCGGTTGCGGTTCTCGGTCATCGCCTCGATCAGGAGGGCGACGCCGCCGGGCCCATAGCCCTCGTACATGACGTCCTCGATCGCGTCGGCCTCGGCGCCGGCGCCCGTGCCCTTGGCGATCGCGCGCTCGATGTTGTCCTTGGGCATCGAGGCATCCCTCGCCTTCTGCACCGCGAGCTGCAGCGCGGGATTGCCCTCGAGCTCGCCGCCGCCGTCGCGCGCGGCGGTCGTGATCGCGCGCGCGAGCTTCGTGAAGAGCTTGCCGCGGCGGGAGTCCACGACGGCCTTCTTGTGCTTGATCGACGCCCATTTGGAGTGACCGGACATGCGGCGATTCTAGAACGCCCGCCGGCTTCGGTACCCGTCGATTGCGTGTGAAGTGCCCTCGTGGAGGGGCTCTGCCCGTCGCGCTCACTACCATCTTCGAGCGATGCCCGCCACCATTCCCACCGAGATCTTCAAGGCCTACGACGTCCGCGGCCTCTACGGCGACCAGATCGACGGCGACGTCGCCGAGGCCGTGGGACGCGGATTTGCTCAGGTGCTGTCTGAGCTGTCGGGCAAGCCGACCTCAGGACTGCGCATCGGCCTGGGCCGCGACATGCGCCTCACCGCACCAGAGCTCGCCGGTCGCTATCGCGACGGAATGGTCGCCGAGGGCGCGACCGTCGTCGACGCCGGAATGGTCGGCAGCGAGATGCTCTACTGGCTCGTCGGCGCGCGCGATCTGGACGGTGGGCTGATGTGCACCGCTTCGCACAATCCGAAGGCGTACACGGGGGCCAAGCTGGTCAAGGAGGGAGCGATCGCGCTGAGCGGCGACGCCGGCATCCAGGACGTGCGCCGCAAGATCGAGGCCGGACTCGGCGACGCGCCCGGCGGGGGCTCCGTCGAGGAGGTCGAGATCTACGACGACTTCCGCGCGGCCGCGCTGCGCTTCGTCGATCCCGACCGTGTCAAGCCGCTGCGCGTCGTCGTTGACGGTGGCAACGGCATGGCCGGGCCGATGGTCGGGCCGCTGCTCGAGCGCCTCGGCCTCGACCTCGTCACCGCCTACTGGGTCCCGGATGGTGAGTTCCCCGACCACGAGCCCAACCCGCTGCTGCCCGAGAACCGAGAGTTCATCATGCGCAAGGTCGTCGAGGAGGGCGCGGACCTCGGCATCGCCTGGGACGGGGACGCCGACCGCTGCTTCTTCATCGACGACACGGGCGCGTTCGTCGACGGCGACTTCCTCACCGCGCTGCTCGCCGACTCGCTGCTGCGCAAGAGCCCCGGCGAGGCGATCCTGTATGACGTTCGAGCGAGCCGCGCTGTCGCCGACACCGTCCAGCGCGCGGGCGGCACCGCGCACCCCAACCGCGTCGGCCACGCGTTCTTCAAGACGCGGATGCGCAACGAGGGCGCGATGTTCGGCGGCGAGGTCTCCGGGCACTACTACTTCCGCGACTTCTACTGCGCCGACAGCGGCACGATCCCGGCGCTGCTCATCCTGGAGCTGCTGAGCGTCGAAGGCGCCAAGCTGAGCGAGCTGCTCGAAACCTATCGCTCGACGTACTTCATCTCCGGCGAGATCAACTCCGAGGTCGAAGACACAGCGGGCCGGCTGGCCACGATCGAAGAGCGCTACGGCGACGCGAAGATCGGCCATCTCGACGGTGTCTCCGTGGACTACGACGACTGGCACTTCAACGTGCGCACGTCCAACACCGAACCGCTGATGCGCCTGTGCCTGGAGTCGCTCGTCTCCAAGGAGGACATGGAACGCCGCCGCGACGAGGTGCTGGCGATCATCCGCTCCTCGACGTGAGCTCGCAGCCAGCGGCCGCCGCACTCGCCGACGCTGCCAAGGCCGGCATTCACTGCCTGCCGATCCCGACGCCGTTTCAGGTTGGGCGCGTCAACACGTACCTCATCGAAGACGACCCGCTGACGCTGCTGGACACGGGGCCGAACTCCGCGACCGCGCTGGACGAGGTCGAGCGCGCGCTGAGTGCGCATGGGCGCCGCGTCGAGGATCTCGAGCTGATCGTCATCTCGCACGGCCACATGGATCACTTCGGGCTGGCCGGCGTCCTGCAACGGCGCTCAGGCGCCGAGGTCGCAGCGCTGGAGGGGCTCGCGCCGTGGCTGGAGCGTTACGCGGAGGGGATGGACGCCGCCGACGAGTTCGTCGAGCAGATCATGGCCGAGCAGGGCATTCCGCAGGACGTCGCTCACGCGCTGCTGGCGGCATGGAAGGGCTTCCGCGGATGGGGCGCCGCCGTGACCGTGACGCGCCCGCTGACGCACGGCTGTGAGCTCGCGCTGCGCGACCGCACGCTGCGTGTCCTGCACCGGCCCGGCCACTCGACCTCGGACACGATCTTCCACGACGCCGAGCGCGGGATCCTCCTCGGCGCCGACCACCTCATCAAGCACATCTCCTCCAACCCGCTCGTCTCGCGGCCGCTGGACTGGATCGAAGGCGGCGAGCAGAGCGACGCCACCCATCGCACGCGCGCGCTCGCCGACTACACCGCGTCGTTGCGCGCCACCCGCAAGATGGAGAACGTCGAGCTCGTGCTCGCCGGCCATGGCGAGCCGGTCGTCGACCACCTCGCGCTCATCGACGAGCGCTTCGCGCAGCACGCCCGGCGGTCCGAGAAGATCCGCCGCCTGATCGCGGCGCATCCGCTGACGGCGCACGAGATCGCCCATGCGCTGTGGGGAGACGTTGCGGTGACGCAGGCCTACCTGACGCTCTCGGAGGTGCTCGGACACATCGATCTGCTGATCGACGAGGGCCGGGCCATGGAGCAGCGCGGGGACGCCGTCGTGCGATACGCCGCCGCGAGCTAGGAAATCCGTCAGCACCAAGGCGTCAACGCCCAGACGCCTGCGCTTGACGATCTCGATGATCCGCCCCGTAGTCCGAGGGGTCGCTCAAAGTGTGGCTAACCCCACCGCAACACGCCTGGACTCCGTATCACCGGCGGCGCGACATGACTCCAAGCTGCAGGAGTGCAGACGATCCCAAAGGAGTCCCCCGTGCAACCCAACCTCGCGGCGCGCGCCGGCCGCTGGAGCGCGCAGCATCGAAAGCAGGCGATCCTCGGCTGGATCGCGTTCGTCGTCATCGCCACGATCGCCGGTGGAGCGATCGGCCAGAAGCAGCTCAACCGCGAGCAGACCGGCAACGGTCAATCGCGCATCGCCGAGGAGGCGATCGCCGCGGGCTTTCCCAAGCAGGCGAGCGAGCAGGTGCTCGTCCAGCGCACGGGCGCCACGGCAGGCGATCCGCAGCTGAGCAACGCCGCGCAGGACGTCGCGCGCCGCTTGCGTGCAACCGCGCACGTGTCCGACGTGCACTCGCCCGATCAGGCCGGAGGCCAGGGGCTTATCTCCAAGGACGGCAGCGCGGTCCTCGTGACCTTCAACATCGCCGGCGACGAGAAGCTGGTTCAGGACCGCGTCGATGCGACGCTTGCTGCCACAGCCGCCGCGCAGCGCGCGCACCCCGGTGTGCGCATCGAGCAGTTCGGCGGCGCGAGCGCCGCGAAGGCGTTGTCGAAGGCCTTCGAGAAGGATTTCCAGCGCGCTGAGTACCTGTCCCTGCCGATCACGCTCATCATCCTCGTCGTGGCGTTCGGGGCGCTCGTCGCCGCCGGCTTGCCGCTGCTGCTCGCGGTCACGGCGGTCATGGGCACGATCGGCCTGCTCGGGCCGGTGAGCCAGCTCATGCCGCTGGACCAGTCGATCTCCTCGGTCGTGCTGCTGGTCGGCCTCGCCGTCGGCGTCGACTACTGCATGTTCTACCTGCGCCGCGAGATGGAGGAGCGCGACGCCGGCCGCTCACCGGACGCGGCGCTCAACGCCGCGGCGGCGACGTCTGGGCGAGCCGTTCTCGTCTCCGGCCTGACGGTCATGGTCGCGATGGCCGGGATGTTCCTGGCCGGCAACGAGGTCTTCGAGTCCTTCGCGGTCGGGACGATCCTCGTCGTCGCGGTCGCGATCCTCGGTTCGCTGACCGTCCTGCCCGCGATGCTCTCGTTCCTCGGCGAGAAGGGCTGGACGGAGAAGGGCCGCGTGCCGTACATCGCCAACCTGCGCCACCGCAACGGGGGCGAGTCGCGGGTCTGGGGCGCGATCCTCGGACGCGTTCTTGCCAAGCCTGCTGTCTCCCTCGTGCTCGCGGGCGGGGTCATGCTCGCGCTCGCGATTCCCGCGCTCGGCCTGCACACGATCAACCCGGGCCTCGTCGGTCTGCCGCGATCGCTGCCGATCATGCAGACCTACGATCGCATCGAGGCCGCCTTCCCCGGCGGTTCGGAGCCGGCTGTCGTCGCGATCCAGGCTGACGACGTGCGCGCGCCCGGCATCCAAGCCGGCATCGACGCGCTGAAGACGCGGGCCGCGACAACGCCGGGGCTCGGCGCGGCCACGACGGTCATGACCAACCCGGACAACACGCTCGCGCTCGTGGACATCCCGCTCGCGGGCAACGGAACCGATGGCGCGTCGGAGGCCGCGCTCGCGCGGCTGCGGGAGGATGTCATCCCGGCCACGATCGGCGCGACCGCAGCACAGGTGAACGTCACCGGCATGACGGCTGGCTCGAAGGACTTCAACGACACGATGAAGTCCCACCTGCCGCTCGTCTTCGGGTTCGTCCTCGGCCTGACGTTCGTTCTGCTGCTCGTGACGTTCCGGTCGCTCGTCATCCCGCTGGTCGCGATCGCGCTGAACCTGCTGTCCGTGGGGGCGTCCTACGGCATCCTGAAGCTCGTTTTCCAGGACGGCCACGGCGAACGCCTCATCGGCTTCGAGTCGATCGGCGGCGTCACGTCCTGGCTGCCGCTGTTCCTCTTCGTGATCCTCTTCGGCCTGTCGATGGACTACCACGTGTTCATCCTCAGCCGGATTCGCGAGATCGCCGGTCGCGGGATGAGCACGCCCGATGCGGTCGCGCAGGGAATCAAGCAGACGGCGGGCGTCGTGACGAGCGCGGCGATCGTCATGGTCGCCGTCTTCGCGGTCTTCGCGACGCTGAGCTCGATGGAGTTCAAGCAGATGGGCGTCGGCCTGGCGTTCGCGATCCTGATCGACGCGACGCTCGTGCGCGGCGTGCTGCTGCCGGCGACGATGAAGCTCCTGGGCGACGCGAACTGGTACCTCCCGCGCGGGCTGGGCTGGCTGCCGCGCGTCCGCCATGAGGTGAGCCTCGAGTCGGCGGGCTCCAGCGCCTGAGCCTGGACCCACCCCGTTGCATCCGGCGGCCGCCCCATCTGGGCGGCCGCCGGCCTTCGCGCTCCCAGCGCCGACCGGACCGCAGCGCGGGGCCAGTGGTTCGTCCTGCAAGGACCAACCACTAGGTGTTCTGCTGATAGGTGTGCGTGATCGTCCGACCGGAGCGCCGGCAGGTCACGCGGGCGTCGATCTCCGTCGGGATCGAGTTGCGCTTCTCGACGCAGCCGTAGCCGAGCACCTTCCTCGTGCAGCGGCCCTTGCGACCGCCGGCGCGGATCCGGCAGCGGTAGTAGGCGAACGCGAGCTTGGACCCGGTCGCGCAGCCCACGCCCTTGACGGTGAGCGACGTGAAGTAGCCGTTGCCCGGATACCTCGGCTCGTGGCACACCCGCGTCCGACTCGCGGCGGTCGCCGGGGCCTGGACGGCGGCGAGCGCCGACAGCGCGAGCAGGGTCACGAGGACGAGCGTCCGAGCGAACATCGACCGGAACCGTACTCGGGACGCCGTAGGGCAGTTACAGCGATGATGTCGGCGCTGTGGCGGCGATCGCTCCCAACCGCCGGCTGCGCCTCTGCGCGATCGGCCTGCTCGTCCTCGTCGTGGCTCAGGCCTGTGCCCCGGCCGCGCCGGCGCAGTCCGTGCGCGATCCCAGGCCGCACGCCGACGCCCCCGCCGAGGTTGCGGGCGGGCCGCTTGACCTCGTGCAGGTGACGCTCGGCCAGGTCGGGACGGACCTGCTCCTGCGGGTGACGACCGCCGGCGACTGGAGCGCCGACCAACTTTCCACCAGTGCAGGGCGCGCGATCTGCGTGCGCTTCTTCTTCGGCACGAAGGCGGGCGAGCGCTCGCGCATCTGCGTCGTTGCGCGGCAGGGCGAGACCGGGCTGCGCTACTCGCGCCTGAACTGGCGCGGCAACGCGCTCACGGTGCGCCCGGTATCCGCATCCGTCAGCCGGCCCGACGCGCGCACGGTCGAAGCGACCTTCAGACCCGCGGAGGTGAACCTCAACATGGGCCGCTATGCCTGGCAGGTCGAGACGCGCTGGCGCGACGACACGCTGTGCGCTCGCATCGGGACCTGCACCGACCGCTCTCCCAACAATGGCCCCGTCATCGCGACGATCCGGCCGCTCGTCGAGCCGCCCTGCTTCGGCGCCGCGGCACGGAACTCGCGCCGTCGCTGCGACAACCCGGCGCTGCGCCGGGCCGTCGTGCCCGAGCCGGCGGACGCGCTGATCGCACCGAATGCCCGCTGCACGCCGATCGAGAAGAGCTCGCCGTATGCCTGCGTGTTCGGCGCCCGGGCAGTGGTAGCCAAAAGCACCATCGCGCTCGTCGGCGACAGCCACGCTCAGCACCTGCGGGGGGCGTTCGAGGTGGTCGCACAGGCCAAGCGCTGGCGCGCCGTGTCGCTCACGCGCGCGAGCTGCCCTTTCTCCACGGCGCGATCGGCTCTGCCGCGCGCGCGCCGCGCCGGCTGCACGCGCTGGAACGCGTCCGTGCGCCAGTGGTTCGTCGACCATCCGAGCGTGCGAACGGCGTTCGTCGCTCAGCGGGCGACCGCAGGGGTCATCGCCCCGAGGGGCCGGGGCGCGTTCGAGTACCAGGTGCGGGGCTACATCGACGCGTGGAACCGCCTACC
Source organism: Solirubrobacteraceae bacterium (assembly GCA_036389475.1). Classification (GTDB taxonomy): domain Bacteria; phylum Actinomycetota; class Thermoleophilia; order Solirubrobacterales; family Solirubrobacteraceae; genus CADCVQ01. Next base: position 9,372 of record DASVPU010000138.1, on the reverse strand, counting down.
GCGGTCGGTCAAGCACATCGTGGTCATGCGCGATACGCCGCTGAACTCGCGCCGCGCGGTCCGCTGCGTGCTGCGGGCGATCGCCGCCGGCCGTCCGGCGAGCGCCCCCTGCGCGGTGAGTCGCAGCACCGTTCTCAGGCGGGATGCCGGCGCGGTGGCGGCGCGCCGCGCGCGCTCGCGTCGCATCCACGTGGTCGACCTCACACCGTTCATGTGCAGCCCGCGCCGGTGCTTCCCGGTCGTCGGCGGCGCGCTGGTCCACAAGGACACGACCCACCTCACCGAGGTCTTCGCGGCCACGCTCGGCCCGTTCTTGCTGCGCGCCGTGCGCCGGTTGGGCCTCGCCTAGCTCGTCGATTCCGGCGCACCTCGCGGCCCCGCGCCGTCGGCCGGCTGCGGCTTGCGCGCCTCGATCTCGGCGCCGGTGTAGAGCGTCTTGATCTTGAGGTGGCGAAAGCGCTCGTCGAGCGGATAGCCCATCCGGAAGACGAGGAACAGCGCCTTGTTGAGCGGGCGGACCCAGCGGCGGCGGTGCGTGCGCGGCAGCAGGAAGTGGACGAGGTTCGTGAGCTGCAGGAACGCACCGGAGTACGGCTTCTCGTCGATCCGTGTGACCTCGAAGCCGGCGCGCTCGAAGAGCCGGCGCATACCGAACGTCGTGAAGCGGCTGACGTCCTCTGGGAAGCCGTGAACGCCGAACGTGAACGGGATCCACGCGAGCACGGAAGCGCCGGGCTTGAGCACCCGGAACATCTCGCGGACGACCTGATAGGGATCGTCGACGTGTTCGAGGACGGATATCGCGAGCGCGCCGTCGAAGCGGTTGTCGTCCATCGGCATCGCGTGCGCGTCGCCGACGATGTCGGGAGCCTGCGATTCGTCGGCGTCGAACTTCGTCAGCGTGCAGCGAAAGAACGTCCGGTGGTCGTAATGGCCGGCCCCCACCTCCAGGACCTCGGCGTCCTCAGAGTGCGTCGCGGCCCATGACTGGAGCGTCGGCATGAGGATGCGCCGCGCGGCCCCGTGGTTCATGTCGTAGCGAACATCGCGCAGGCCCATGGGGGCGCCAGCTTAGGGCCTACCTCGGCTGACGCTCGGGCGGCGTCGCTACCGGCGCCCGATCCCGATCACCTGGTAGCCGAGCAGGCCAGGCCAGCGGCGCCCGAGGGCCTGCCATGCCGGCTCGGCACGCTCAGCCACCCGCCGAGCCGTGAGGTGATTGCGCAATGCCGGGACGATCGCGTCGAGCTGGACGTCCCTGAGCCCGGCGCCCGCCAGCAGCTGCGCCACCGACGCGGGCGTGAACCAGCGCAGGTGGCTGGAGTCGAACGTGCCACTCTGCTCCTGCGGCCAGCGTCCGCGCAGAAGCTCCAGCCGCGCGCGCCAGTGCGCGACGTTGGGCACGCTCAGCAGCATAGATCCGCCCGGCCGGCACCACTCGACCGCGCGCCGCAGTCCGGCGGCGGGATCGGACAGGTGCTCGAGCACGTCAGCGAGCACGACGAGGTCAAAGGAGTCCGGCTCGAACGGCAGGTCGGGATCCTGCAGTGCGCCCGTGACGACGTGGTGGCCGATCTGTGCCGCAGCCGCCGCGGCCGCCGCCGAAAGCTCGAGTCCCGCCATATGGCCAGCCCGGCACGCCAGCAGCGCCAGCAGGCCGCCCGACGCGCAGCCGACATCGAGCACGCGCCCCTGCTCGGGCAAGAGCCGCAGGGCGTGCGCCGCGATCACGCCGTTGCCAAAGGCCGCGTAGGTCTGCGCCTTGGCCTCGTAGAGCGCCGCGAGAGCGGGGTCGGCAGACATGCTCCTGCGAGCGTAGCGGCCGCCCGAGCGAGCGTCTGACGCCGGCGTGGCACGGGTGGTTCGTCCTGCAAGTCGGCGCGCGTTTGGCCACTCCAAACGGGTGCGGACTTACAGCACGGATCACTAGACTGCGACCGATGCCGAGCCTGGTCCGACGCGCGACCTCGACGGCCCGGCGCGCGATCCAGGAGTACCGGCGCTTGCAGGCCCGCATCCACGCCGTTCAGCACCTGCGCGCGTCGCTGAACAACGCGGAGGGCACGGTTGCGTTGCAGGAGGAGGCCCAGCGTCACATCTCAGAAGGCACGCTCGTCATGGGCCGGATGAGCTACTACGCGCCGCGGGTCATCAAGTACAAGGGCGACACCGGCCGGGTCATCATCGGCAACTTCGCCTCGGTCGCACCGGACGCGGACTTCTACGTCGGCGGTCTGCATCGCGTGGAGTGGGTGTCGCTGTACGGGCTGCGCGCGATGCTCGAGCTGCCGGGCGCCTACGAGGACGGCTTCACGCACGGGCGCGGCGACATCGTGATCGGCAGCGACACGTGGGTCACCAACGGCTCGACGGTCCTGTCGGGCGTGACGATCGGCGATGGCGCGGTCGTCGGCACGAAGGCGGTCGTCGCCAAGGACGTGCGCCCCTATGCGATCGTCGTCGGCAATCCGGCGAAGGAGATCGGCCGGCGCTTCAGCGACGAGCAGGTCGACGCGCTGCTGCGCATCAAGTGGTGGGACTGGCCGACCGAGCTCGTCAAGGAGCGCGTGGACCTGCTGTCAAGTCCTGACGTCGACGGCTTCATCGCGCGCTTTGACCCCGCCGCCCGCGGATGAGCTCCGGCGTCGCCGTCGTCATCGTCAACTACAACGGCGAGCGGCTGCTGCCCGCGTGCCTCGCGGCGTTGGCAGCGCAGAGCCTCCCGCCCGACGAGATCCTCGTCGCCGACAACGGCTCGCGCGACGGCTCGCTGGCATTGCTCCGCGCCCAGCACCCGGGGATTGCAACGCTCGAACTCGGGCGCAACTTCGGCTTTGCGGGCGGGGCGAACCGGGGTGTCGCGGCCACAGCGGCGCCCTGGGTCTGCGTCCTGAACTCCGATGCCACGCCGGCGCCCGACTGGCTGCACGTGCTGCTTGCGGCACCGCGCGGCGCGCGCACGTGGGCCCTCGGCAGCGTCCTGGTCAGCGCCGCGACCGGCCGCATCGAGAGCGCCGGCGACCAGTACGCGCCCGAGGGATATGCGTACAAGCTCCTGCGCGACCGGCCCCTGGACGAGCTGCCGGGCGACCCCTACGCCGTCTTCGCGGCTCCGGGCGCCGCGCCCGTCTTTCGCCGCGACGTCTTCGAGCAGCTCGGAGGCTATGAGGAGCGCTTCTTCCTGTACTACGAGGACGTGGACCTTGCCTTCCGAGCGGTTCTGCGCGGCTACCACGCGCTGCTCGTCCCGAACGCGCGCGTGACCCATCAGCTCGGCGCCACGACGCGCTCGGCGGCCCGCGCCCGCTTCTACGTCGCGCGCAACAGCGCGTGGTGCGCGGCGCGCTGCCTGCCCCGAGCGCGACCCGGCGTGCTGCTTCGCCGGGTGGCCCTGGAGCTGCGCACGAACCGCCCGCGGCGCCTGGTCTTCGTGGAGATCGCTGGGCGTGGCGCAGCGCTCGCGGGCCTGCCACGGACGCTGCGAGAGCGGCGCGCGATCCAGTCCGCGCGTACAGCGCCGCGCGAGCACGTCAGCGCGTTGCTCCGGCCGCCGCCTTTTAAGTGACACACCGGTGAGCGGATCTCGAGCGCCGACCGTCCGCGTGCTGGAGTGCTACGCGGGCTCTCCCAGCGCCGGCCGGCGGCGAACGTAGGCGAGGATCTCCCTCAGCAGTCGGCGCTCGAGCAGCGCCGTCGCCGCCAGCGTCGTGACGACGTACAGCACGAACAGGCCGAGCGCCTGCACGAGCGTCTGCTCGTGGCCCAGCAGCAACCGGATCGCGAGGACGAGCCCGACGGCCGGGACGCTCGGCAGCAACGCGCGGGCGCTGTGGCGGATGAATCCGAACGCCGAGAACAGCCGCCGCAGGTAGTACATCCGCACGCTGAAGTTCACGCCCTCGACGAGCAGGGTCGCGAGCGCCAGACCGCGTAGACCATCGGTCGACAGCAGCGGCAGCGCGATCGCGACGAACGCGACGATCGCGATCGCGGCCGCGACGCCGATCGGCTTCGTCCTCCCCATCGCGCGGTAGAACGCGTCCCAGTTGAAGCCGATCTGGTGCACGGCCACCGCGACGCCGATCGCCTGCATGAGCCCGATGCCGGGCCGCCATCGCTCGCCGATCCCGAACTGGACGAGATCCCCGGCAAAGAGCGCGAGCCCGAGGCCGAACGGCACGCCCCACATGAGCGCCAGGCGGTTGGACTTCACGAAGGTCTCGAAGAGCAGGTCGGCGCGATCCTGCACCGCGCAGATCGTCGGATAGATCGTCTGTGAGATCGCCTGGTCGGCGCGGTCTGAGTACTGCGAGATCGTGGAGGCGAGGGTGATGATGCCGACGCCGGCGAGCCCGAGCTCGGCCTCTCCCACGAGCAGCAGCCCGTAGCCGACGACGACCGCCGCGCCGCCGGCCAGCGTCAGAGGCCAGCTGAAGGATGCGTAGGAGCGCAGCGCGTCGCGGTCCCATGCCAGCCGCAGCGGGTACGGACACGCGCGCAGCGACACCAACGCACCGATCCACGCACCTGCGACGACACCGGCGATGAGGGCCCAGTAGTCCAGGCCCGCGACGAGGAGCGCGACCGCGATCACGAAGCCGGTGAGCGGATCGAGGATCTGCAGCTTGCGCTGGCGAACGAAGTCCATCTGGCGGTAGAAGATCCACAGCGGCGCCTGCAGCGCGGTCGCGGGGATGACGAGCAACGAGACGAGCCCCGGCGCGATGACCTCTGTCCGGTCCACGATCACCGCCAGCAGCGGGACGATGACGACGCCGACGCCGAGCGCGATGCCGGACACGGTCAGCTCGAACGTCATCGCCTTGCGAAACGCGAGCTCCTGATCGGCTTCGTCCTGCTGGATGTACTTGTCGCTGATGCCGACCTGGCGCAGGAACTGCAGCGTGTAGAGGACGACGAGCACCACGCCCCAAACGCCGTACGCCGCCGGAGCGAGGAAGCCGGAGGCGAGGAACCCGCGCACGAGCGCGAGCGTGTTGACGCCAACCAGAAAGGCGGCGTTGACGATCGTGCCGCGGGCGGCGCGGATGCGCAGCCCCGAGCCGGCGCGCGGGCGGTCTCGGTCACCCGGTCCGCCCGCCTCTGCGGGCGTCGGCGAGTCGGCGCTCATGTTCGCTCCCGCCGGATCGGCGTGAGCAGCGGCGGCGGTCCGCCCGGCAGGCCCAGCCCGCCGAGGGTCCCGCGCACCTCGCGCGGATCCTCGCGGCCTGCCAGGCACAGCGCCGCACCCGCCGCCGCGTCGGCGAGCAGCAGTGCGGGCAGCGCCGCCCGCGCAGGTCTGCGCCAGTAGCGACCCGCGTAGCGGCGCAGCGACGCGACCCACTCGGCCCGCATCCGCGCGGGGTCGGCGCGCTGCGCGCGGCCGACGCTCGTGCCGTAGCCGTGCGCGGCCGTCGCGCCCGGGACGATCTCGACGCCGCGACCCGCGAGCGCCATGCGCGCGCAGAGGTCGCCGTCGTTGAAGAACAGCGGGAACCGCTCGTCCAGCGGTCGGGGCTCGAGGTCGCGCCGCGCGGCCATCACGCACGCCGCCGCCGGACAGAAGACGGCGACCGGCTCGCGCGGCGGACCGGCGGCCCACAGATCCTCGTAGCGGCGCCGCGCGCGGGCGCGACCGCCGCGCGCCTCGTCCAGCCGCCGCCCGATGGTCGTGAACGTCCACACCGCTTCAGCGAGGCCGAGGTCGCGCCGAGCATGTAGCTGTGGCGCGCCGTCGGGATCGTGCAGCAGCGCCGCGGCGAGCCCGACCCGTGGCGTGCGCTGAAGGTGCTCGAGCAGCGCGGCCGCGCAGCCGGCATCCATGACGCAGTCCGGGTTCAGGATGAGGACCTGCTCCCCGGTCGAGGCGTTGAACGCCGCGTTCACCCCCGCCGCGAAGCCGCGATTGCAATCCATCTCCAGCAGCTTGACGCGCTCACCATCCGCCCTGGCCTGCACGCGCCGCGCGGTGTCGTCTCGCGACGCGTTGTCGGCGACGACGATCTCAAGTGTCAGGTCCGGAGCCTCCTGCGCAAGCGCGCCGTCCAGGCAGGCGTCGATCTCGTCGCCGTGGTCGTAGGTGACGACGAGAACGGAGATCTGCACGGGGCGTGACACAGCGCCACGATACGGGCCGGAGCAGCGGGGGAAGCGGCTAGTGGTTCGTCCTGCAAGTCCGCATCCGTTTGGACGGCCAAACGCGCACGGACTTACCGGACGAACCACTAGCCTGCCCGCCTCATGCCCCTGGAGGACTTCCTCGCCGGCCTCGCCCACTTCGCGGCGATGCTCGGCTCGGTCGCCGTCGCGACCGCGATCGTCGTGCGGCGGCGGCTGTGGCATCTCGATGCGCTGGAGAAGGCGCTGGCGTGCATCGTCATCGGCTCGGCCGTGCTGATCGGCGTGCATCTCGTGCCGATGACGCTCGGCGTCCTGGATCGGTTCACCGTCCTCGTGGCCTGTGCGGCGGCCGTCGGGCTCACTGCGCTGGTACGGCCTGCTACGGCGCCGCAGCGGCCCGAGGACCGCGGTCCGCCGGCGCCGCTGAGCCGACCGGCATCGTGGGCCTTCGCTGCGGTCGCATCGGCGTTGACTGCCGTCGCCTTCGTTGCGGACCTCGGCCGTTGGGCGGGCGACGAGCTCGTCGGGGTCGATCCGCTGACGTTTCACATGCCCAACATCGGACGCTGGATCCAGACGGGCTCGCTGTGGCAGATCGACCAGTTCGTCCCGCTGCAGTCCCAGGGCTACTACCCCAACAACGGCGACGTCGTCCTGCTGGGGACCGTCCTTCCGTGGCACAACGACTTCCTCGCGCGGTTCCCGACGGCGTTCTTCTTGCTGGTCGCCGGGGTCGCCGTCACCGCGATCGCGCGCGAGCTGCGCGCGCCGAAAGCCGCAGCGATCCTCGCGGGTGCGGCGTGCGTCGCGATCCCGATCGCGGCCCTGGCATCGATCCCGCGAGCGCTGCCCGACTCGCTGCTGTGGGCGATGCTCGCCTGCGGCGTCCTGTTCATCCTTCGACACGCGCGAACGCACCGGCGCTCTGATCTCGTCCTCGCGGGCGTCGCGCTCGCCGTCGCGTGTGGGACGAAGTGGTATGGGCTGACCTCGCTGGCCGCGGTCGTCGCGGTGTGGACGCTCGCGCGGGCGGTCCGGCGAGAGCCCGTCAGGGTCGTGCTGGGCGATGCGCTGCTTGTCGCGATCCTCGGCGGACTGGGCACCGCCGTCTGGCTTGTGCGCAACCTCGTCGAGTCCGGCGATCCGCTCTTCCCGGTGAACATCGCGCCGCTTGGGATCACGATCTTCGATGCTCCGCCCGACGTGCTGCGCGACCTCGCCGGCTTTACGGTCGCGGGGTATCTGGACCAGCCGCGGATCCTGCCCCAGCTGGGGCGCGAGATCTTCGAAGGGCTGGGGGTGCTGCCGGCCATCTGCGTCGCTGGCGTGCTCGCCGCGGTCGTGCGCGCCTGCCGGCCGGACGGCGACCGCCGCGTCATCGTCCTGGCGGTCGCGGCGGTCGTGCTCGCCGTCGTGTACGTCGTGACGCCGTTCAGCGCGCTGGGCTTGAAGGACGACCCGTCGCTGGCGAGCGTCAACACCCGCTACGCCGTCCCGGCGTTGCTGCTCGCCGCGCCGCTGGTGGCGTCGGCCGCCGGGCGCGTCGCGCGGTGGTTCGGGCTGCTATTGGAGGCTGGACTGGCGGTCGCAGCGGTCTGGGGCGCCTACAACGGCTTTGAGATCTCCAGCCCGCGCGAGATCGTGCTGGCCTCCGTCGCACTCGCCGTCGTCGCGGCCGCCGGCTGGTCAGGGCGGCGGCTGCGCGGCCGCCCGCTCGCGCTTGGCGCCGCCACCGTCCTCGCCGCGCTGATCGGCGTGGCCGTGATGCACCGCATCGAGCAGCGCGTCAATAGCGCTCGCTATCTCCAAGACGACCCGGCCGTCGCGACCCTCCTGCGCCTCGCGCCGGCGGGCAAGCGGATCGGCCACGCGGGCGACTGGTCGATCGGCGGCCTCTCCCCCATCTGGCCGAGCTTTGGCACCCGGATCGGCAACGCCGTGGAGTTCGTCGGCTATTTCGACCACGGCTGGCTGCGCCGCTACGCAAACGCCGCCAGCTTCGAGGCCGCGCTCGAGCGCGGCCGCTACGACGCGCTCGTCATCGGGCGCGGATTCTTCCCTCCGCAGGACACGCCCGAGCAGCGCTGGGCGATCGAAGCCGGCTGGCGAACAATCGCGCTGAGCAAGCGTCTGAGGGTGCTGGTGGCGCCGGCAGGTTAACCGTTAACCATGCGACTGCGGGTGGCGCCGCCGGAGTCGAGCACCGACGGCGGCGTCAGGACCGCTGGCGCTCGATCATGCTCAGGAATCGATCGGTTCATATGTATGCGCCACGACGCCGGTGCTGAACGTCCAGGTGTCCGTGAGCTTTCAGCACCGTCTCGTCTGGCGTTTCGACGAAACCAGCGCTTGCCGCCGCGATCGTCAGGATAAGACCGCGGGTCGCGTTCGGACTCATCGCTTCCGATCGATCTCCGCGCTCATGCGAGCGGTTTGCGAGTCGACATCGGCGTGGCGCTTGACCCACGCACGCGCCTGCTGACCGGCCCGCCTGCGCTCCTGCGGCCCAAGGGCGAGCGCCGTTCGCAACGCCTCGGCCAGCGCGCGCGAATCGCCCGGCGCCGCCAGAAAACCCCAAGGTGCAAGGACGCACTCCGGCAGTCCGACTTCGTCACTGGCAACCACGAGCAGTTCCATCGCCATCGCCTCCTTGACGACGACCGGCATCGAGTCGCGATCGCCGTCGCGCGCGACGACGCAGGGCATCGCCAGGACGTCCGCTTCCTCCAGCGCCTGGCGCACCAGCGCGGGAGGCAGACTGCCGAGCAGCTCGACATGGGCGCCGGACGCCTCGATCCGCGCGGCGAGCTCGCCGCGCAACGGGCCGTCGCCCACGATCCGGACCTGCAGGCCGGGCCCCAGCGACGCCGCGGCGTCCACGAGCACGTCGAACCCCTTCTTCTCGACCAGGCGGCCGACGGCGAGCACCGTGCGGCCGCCCGGCAGCGGGGTCCGCCGGGCAAAAACCTCGGCATCGACGCCCATGACGATCTTGTGCACGTCCGCCCGGGGGGCCACCGATCTCAGATATTCGACGTTGTAGTCACAACCCGTGAACACCACGTCCGCGGCTTCGAGCTTCGCGCGCAGGTTGCGCGGCGCCATGAAGATGTCGTAGGCATGCGCTGTGACGCTGAAGGGGCGCCCCGTGAGCGCCGCGAGCCGGAGCGCGTCGAGGGCCGCGCCCGCCGCGAAGTGCGCGTGCAGGTGCTCGATGCGGTCGCATTCCAGGTGGCGCGCCGCCGCTGCGAG
>DASVPU010000137.1:0-19485 GCA_036389475.1 Solirubrobacteraceae bacterium | reverse complement strand
CTGGCGCCGCCGTGCTCGATCTGTGCACCGGCAGCGGCGTGCTCGCGGTTCAGGCCGCCCTGCTGGGCGCGCACGTGACAGCCGTCGACATCTTGCGCCGCGCGCTGTTCAGCGCGCGCCTCAACGCGCGGCTCAACGGCGTGCGCGTGCACACCCGCCACGGTTCGCTGTTCAGTGCCATCGCCGACGGTGAGCGCTTCGACACGATCGTCAGCAACCCGCCCTACCTCCCGTCGTCGAGCGACGAGATCCCGGGACGCGGTCCGTGTCGCGCATGGGACGCCGGGCCCACTGGTCGTGCGCTGCTCGACCCGCTCTGCCGGCAGGTCGAGCATTACCTTCGCCCCGGGGGCGCGGTGCTGCTCGTGCACTCCTCGGTGTGCGACATCCAGCGCACGCTCGACGAGCTGATCGCGCAGGGGCTCGACGCCGACATCGTGGCGCGCCGCTGCGGCCCGCTCGGGCCGCGGCTGCGCGCGCGCGTGTCTGACCTGTGGGCGGCGGGCGTCCTCCCGCCGGGCTCGCTGGAGGAGGAGATCGTCGTGGTGCGCGGCCGGCGACCGGCGGTGGAGGATCTCGTCGAGCGCGCGCGCCGCTCAATGGTCGCGTAGCGGGAACGTCATCCGCACGCACACGCCGGGGCGTGGCGAGCGCTCCCCGATCTCGACGGACTCGCTCACGCGGGCGATCATGGGCAGCCCGAGCCCGAGGCCGGGACTGTGGCTGCGCGGGATCATGCCGCACCCGTCGTCGCTGACGATGACGAAGATCCTTCCGCGTTCGATCCACGCCTCGACGCTGACATCTCCGCGCACGCTGTCATCGGGATAGGCATGGACGACGGAGTTGCTGACTGCCTCGGACGTTGCGAGGCCGATGTTCTCCTGCTGGAGGTCATCGGCGCCGGCGTCTGCGGCGAACTCGACAACTGCTCGGCGCAGCGACGCTATGTACTTCGGGAAGGCGGGTCGCGACTCGTTCAGGCCGGCCCCGGGCTCCAGCACGTTCACGATCTGACACGTACCCACTCACGCCACAGAAATGCGCCAACTTCGCAGTCATCCCAACGGTCCCCGCGCTGGCTGAACGGGTGTAGCCTGCCGCTTCGGTTCCGCGCGGCGCGAATGGAGGACGATGGCGACTGACGAAACCAAGCCCCCGGGGCGCAGGCGAGCCGCGGGCGCGACCAAGTCCGCGCCGCCCGAAGGTGACGGCGGCGGCACGCGCGACGAGCAGGCGCTCGAAGAGCTGCTGCGCGTCCTGACGGCCGCGCGCGACGGGGACTTCTCCGTGCGCCTGCGCGCGCGGCGGCGTGACGTGATCGGCGACGTCCAGCAGCGCACGAACGAGCTCATCGCGGTCAACGCGCGGATGGCGAAGGAGCTCGCGCGCGTGAGCCGGATCATCGGCCGCGAGGGGCGCATGACCGAACGCGTGTCGCTCGGCACCGTCGACGGCGCATGGAACGAGACGGTCGAGTCGGTCAACGCGATGATCGACGACCTCGTCCGGCCGACGATCGAGATCTCACGCGTCATCCAGTCCGTCGCCAGGGGGGACCTCAGCCAGAAGATGGCGCTGACGATCGAAGGCCAGCCGGTGAAGGGCGAGTTCTCGGCGATCGGCACGACCGTCAACGAGATGGTCGACCAGCTCGGCTCGTTCGCCGACGAGGTCACGCGCGTCGCCCGCGAGGTCGGAACCGACGGCAAGCTCGGCGGGCAAGCGCAGGTCAAGGGCGTCAGCGGCACCTGGCGCGACCTCACCGAGAACGTCAACTCGATGGCCTCCAACCTGACCGACCAGGTGCGCCAGATCGCCGCGGTGACGACCGCCGTCGCGACCGGCGATCTGACGCAGAAGATCACCGTCGACGCCCGCGGCGAGATCCTCGAGCTGAAGAACACGATCAACACGATGGTCGACCAGCTCTCCTCGTTCGCCGACGAGGTCACGCGCGTCGCCCGCGAGGTGGGCACCGAAGGGCAGCTCGGCGGGCAGGCCGAGGTCAAGGGCGTCAGCGGGACCTGGCGCGACCTGACCGAGAACGTGAACTTCATGGCGTCGAACCTGACCGACCAGGTGCGCCAGATCGCCGCGGTGACGACCGCCGTCGCGCAGGGCGACCTGACCCAGAAGGTCACCGTCGAGGCCAAGGGCGAGGTCGCCACGCTCGCCGAGACGATCAACTCGATGACCGACACGCTGCGCGTCTTCGCCGAGCAGGTGACCGGCGTGGCCCGCGAGGTGGGCACCGACGGCGTGCTCGGCGGCCAGGCCGAGGTCTCCGGCGTCGCCGGCACGTGGAAGGACCTGACCGACAGCGTCAACACGATGGCGTCCAACCTCACCGACCAGGTGCGCCAGATCGCGGTCGTCACGACCGCCGTCGCCAACGGCGACCTGTCCCAGAAGGTGACGGTCGAGGCCAAGGGCGAGGTGGCAACGCTCGCCGAGACGATCAACTCGATGACCGACCGCCTGCGCGTCTTCGCCGAGCAGGTCACCGGCGTGGCGCGCGAGGTCGGCACCGAGGGCGTGCTCGGAGGGCAGGCCGAGGTCGAGGGGGTCTCGGGAACCTGGCGCGACCTGACCGACAGCGTCAACGAGATGGCCAACAACCTCACCGGCCAGGTGCGCAACATCGCGCAGGTCACGACCGCGGTCGCCAACGGCGACCTGTCGCAGGAGATCACGGTCGACGCCCGCGGCGAGATCCTCGAGCTCAAGCAGACGATCAACACGATGGTCGACCAGCTGTCCTCGTTCGCTGACGAGGTGACGCGCGTCGCCCGCGAGGTCGGCACGGAGGGACGCCTCGGCGGTCAGGCCGAGGTCAAGGGCGTCAGCGGCACCTGGCGCGACCTCACCGAGAGCGTGAACTTCCTCGCCTCGAACCTCACCGACCAGGTGCGCAACATCGCCCAGGTCACGACGGCGGTCGCAACCGGCGACCTCAGCCAGAAGATCGACGTCGACGCGCAGGGCGAGATCGCGGAGCTGAAGGACACGATCAACACGATGGTCGACCAGCTCTCCTCGTTCGCCGACGAGGTAACGCGCGTCGCGCGCGAGGTCGGCACCGAGGGCCAGCTCGGCGGCCAGGCCGAGGTTGCCGGCGTGTCGGGCACGTGGCGCGACCTGACCGAGTCGGTCAACCAGCTGGCCTCGAACCTCACCGACCAGGTGCGCAACATCGCGCAGGTCACGACCGCCGTCGCCACCGGCGACCTGTCGAAGAAGATCACCGTCGACGCGCAGGGCGAGATCGCCGAGCTGAAGGACACGATCAACACGATGGTCGATCAGCTCAACGCGTTTGCCGCCGAGGTCACGCGCGTCGCGCGGGAGGTCGGCACGGAGGGCAAGCTGGGCGGCCAGGCGACGGTCGAGGGCGTGTCCGGGACGTGGCGCGGGCTGACCGACAACGTCAACCTGATGGCCGGCAACCTCACCAGCCAGGTGCGCGCGATCGCGCGCGTCACGACCGCGGTCGCCAACGGCGACCTGTCCAAGAAGATCGACATCGAGGCCAAGGGCGAGATCCTCGAGCTGTCGGAGACGATCAACACGATGGTCGATCAGCTCTCCTCGTTCGCCGACGAGGTGACGCGCGTCGCGCGCGAGGTGGGGACGGAGGGCCAACTCGGCGGCCAGGCCGAGGTCAAGGGCGTCAGCGGGACCTGGCGCGACCTGACCGAGAACGTGAACTTCATGGCCGGCAACCTCACCGATCAGGTGCGCAACATCGCTCAGGTCGCGACCGCCGTGGCGACCGGCGACCTGAGCCAGAAGATCACGGTCGACGCCCGCGGCGAGATCCTCGAGCTGAAGAAGACGCTCAACACGATGGTCGATCAGCTCTCGTCCTTTGCGGCGGAGGTCACGCGCGTGGCTCGCGAGGTGGGTACGGAGGGCCAGCTCGGCGGCCAGGCCGAGGTCGAAGGGGTCAGCGGCACGTGGCGCGACCTGACCGAGAACGTCAACCAGCTCGCCGGCAACCTGACGACCCAGGTACGCGCGATCGCCGAGGTGTCGACCGCAGTGACGCAGGGCGATCTGACCCGCCAGATCTCCGTCGAGGCCGAGGGCGAGGTCGCGGAGCTGTCGGACACGATCAACCAGATGATCGCCAACCTGCGCGAGACGACGCAGAAGAACGCCGAGCAGGACTGGCTCAACACGAACCTCGCGCGGATCTCCGGCCTCATGCAGGGCCAGCGCGACCTGACGACGGTCTCGCGCCTGATCATGTCCGAGATCTCCCCGCTCGTGACCGCCCAGCACGGCGCGTTCTTCCTGACGGACTCTTCCAACGGCGACGACCCCGAGCTGCGCCTGATCGCAAGCTACGGCTACAAGAAGCGAAAGACGGTCTCCAACCACTTCAAGTTCGGTGAGGCGCTCGTCGGTCAGGCGGCGCTGGAGGGCAAGAGCATCCTCATCAGCGAGGCGCCGCCGGACTACGTCAAGGTCACGTCGGGCCTCGGCGAGGCCTCGCCGGTGAACATCATCGTGATGCCGATCCTGTTCGAGGATCAGGTTCTGGCCGTCGTCGAGCTTGCGTCGTTGCGCCGGTTCTCCGAGGTCAATCAGGCGTTCCTCGAGCAGCTCGCCGAGACGCTCGGCGTGGTGCTCAACGCGATCATCGCCAACCGCCGCACGGAGGAGCTGCTCGAGCAGTCCCAGAGCCTCGCCGAGGAGCTGCAGTCCCAGTCCGAGGAGCTGCAGAGCCAGCAGGAGGAGCTCAAGCGCTCCAACTCCGAGCTCGAACAGCAGACGCAGTCGCTGCGCGCCTCGGAGGAGCTCTTGCAGACCCAGCAGGAGGAGCTTCAGCAGACCAACGAGGAGCTGCAGGAGAAGGCCGAGCTGCTCAGCCAGCAGAACCGCGACATCGAGGTGCAGAACGCGGAGATCGAGCTGGCGCGCGAGAGCCTCGAGGAGAAGGCGGCCCAGCTGGCGATCAGCTCGAAGTACAAGTCGGAGTTCCTCGCCAACATGAGCCACGAGCTGCGCACGCCGCTCAACAGCCTGCTGATCCTCAGCAAGCTGCTGGCCGAGAACCCCGACCAGAACCTCACCGACAAGCAGATCGAGTTCGCCTCGACGATCCACACCGCCGGGGCAGACCTGCTGACGGTGATCTCGGACATCCTCGACCTGTCGAAGGTCGAGGCCGGCAAGATGGAGATCAGCGCCGGTCAGATCGAGATCGGTGCGATCTGCGACTACGTCGAACGCGCATTCGGCTCCGTGGCCGAGCAGAAGGGCCTCAAGCTCACGATCACGACCGCGCCGGACGCCCCGCCTACGATCTTCACCGACGAGCAGCGCGTGCAGCAGGTTCTGCGAAATCTGCTCTCCAACGCGTTCAAGTTCACCGAGGCCGGCGAGGTCGTACTCGAGCTGGCGGGCACCCAGGAGCGCGCGCAGGACGGGACCCCCTACGCGATCAGCATCACGGTGAGCGACACCGGCATCGGCATCGCCGAGGACAAGCTGCGGCTGATCTTCGAGGCCTTTCAGCAGGCCGACGGGACGACGAGCCGGCGCTACGGCGGAACCGGCCTCGGTCTCTCGATCTGCCGCGAGGTCATGCGTGCACTGGGCGGCGAGATTCGCGTGCGCAGCACGCCGGGCAGCGGCAGCGCATTCGAGTTGCTGCTGGCGCCGTACGTCGAGCTGCCCGCGGAGCCTGACGTGGCACTGCCGGAGCCCACCGCGCTGCCCGAGCTGCCCGCCGCGCGGAACGACCTCGAGGAGGCGCTCGCACCGACCGACGACCGCGCGCAGTTGATGGACGGCGATCGCGTCGCGCTGATCGTCGACGACGACCCCGAGTCCGCTGCGCGCGCGCTCGCGCAGGCGCGCGAGCACGGCTTCCGCGGCGTGGTCGCGCCGCGCGGCAACGACGGGGTCGCGCTCGCGCACGATCTCGTTCCCGACGTGATCGTGCTGTCTGTGCCGGTCCGCGGAGGCGCGGACGTGCTCGATCAGCTCAAGCATCACCCGCGCACGCGCCATGTGCCCGTCCACGTGATCGCCGACGCGAGCGAGCGCCACGCTGCGCTCAGCGCGGGCGCAGCCGGGTTCCTCGAGCGACCGGCCTACGCCGAGGAGCTGGGCGGCATGTTCGGCGTCGCAGCCGCCTTTCTGGACCGACCCGTGCGCCAGCTGCTCGTGGTCGACGACGACGAGACGGCGCGGACGAGCATCGCGGAGCTCGTGGGGGCCGGGGAGGATGTCGAGGTGACCGCCGTCGGCTCCAGCGAGGAGGCGCTTGGCGCACTGGACGAGAGGCGCTTTGACTGCATCGTGCTCGATCTCAAGCTGCCGAAGATGACCGGCTTCGCGCTGCTGGACCGCCTCAAGGAGGACGAGCGCCTGCGCGACGTGCCGGTCATCATCCACACCGGCAAGCAGCTCACCCGTCGCGAGGAGACGCGGCTGCGACGGTACGCGGACTCGATCATCGTCAAGGACGCAGCATCGCCCGAGCGCCTGCTCGACGAGACCGCGCTGTTTCTGCATCGCCCGCCGGGCGCGATGTCGACCGAGAGCCGCCGCATGCTCGATCAGCTCCACAGCGCCGACGCCGTGCTGAAGGGCAAGCGCGTGCTGATCGCCGACGACGACGTGCGCAACGTCTTCGCGCTGACGAGCGCGCTGGAGGCGCGCGGGATGGCCGTGCGCTTCGCCGAGAACGGGCGCGAGGCGATCGAATCGCTCGGTGCCGATCCCAACGTCGACCTCGTGCTGATGGACGTGATGATGCCTGAGATGGACGGGCACGAGACGACGCGCGCGCTGCGCGAGGACGAGCGCTTCGCCGACCTGCCGATCATCGCGCTGACGGCCAAGGCGATGAAGGGCGATCGCGAGAAGTCGATCGGCGCCGGCGCCTCGGACTACATCACCAAGCCCGTCGACATCGAACAGCTCATCTCGCTCATGCGGGTATGGCTGTACCGCTGATCGCCAGCGACGACGAGGCGCGCGAGCGCCTCGAGATCGACCTGCTGCTGGACGCCATCCACCGGCGCTACTCCTATGACTTTCGCGGCTACGCGCTGGCGTCGTTGCGGCGCCGCTTGTGGCACCGCGTCAACGCGGAGGGCCTGGAGACGCTGTCTGGCCTGCAGGAGCGCATCCTGCACGAGCCGACGTGCATGGATCGCCTGCTGCGCGACCTGTCGATCAACGTCACCGAGATGTTCCGCGACCCGGGCTTTCACCGCTCGCTGCGCGAGCGCGTCTTCCCGCTGCTTCGCACCTATCCCTTCATTCGCGTGTGGATCGCGGGCTGCTCGACGGGAGAGGAGATCTACTCGCTGTCGATCGCGCTGCGCGAAGCGACCTTGCTCGAGCGCACGCGCATCTACGCGACCGACATCAACGGCGCTGCCCTGCAGCTGGCGCGCGAGGGGGCGTTCCCGCTGGAGCGCATGAGGCGCTACACCGAGAACTACCTGTCGGCAGGCGGAAGCGAGTCGTTCTCGTCCTACTACGTCGTCGACGGCGACCAAGCGCGCTTTGATCCGACGCTCGCCGAAGGCGTAGTGTTCGCCCAGCACAATCTCGTCACGGACGGCTCCTTCAACGAGTTTCACCTGATCGTCTGCCGTAATGTGCTGATCTACTTCGGGTTTGACCTGCAGGAGGAGGTTCTGAGGCTCTTCGGTGACAGCATGGCGCGCTTCGGGATCCTCGCGCTGGGGCGCAAGGAGTCGATCCGGCGCTCGGCCCTGGCCGAGCAGTACGAACCGCTCGACGAGCCCGAACGAATCTTCCGCCGCCGCCGATGACACCGATCGAGCTCGTCGCCATCGGTGCGTCCTGGGGCGGGTTGGCCGCCCTCAAGGATGTGCTGGCAGCGCTGCCGGTTGGATTCGGCGCCGCAGTCGTGATTGCCCAGCACCGGCAGTCCGGCGCCGACGGCCGGCTCGCCTCGCTGCTGGACGCGCAGTGCGCGCTCGACGTCGCCGAGGCGGAGGACAAGCAGGCGCTGGCGCCGGGCGTCGTGCTGCTGGCGCCCCCGGACTACCACCTGCTCGTCGAGCCCGGCGCCGTCGCGCTGTCGGTGGACGAGCCGGTGCACTTCAGCCGTCCGTCGATCGACGTGCTGTTGCACTCTGCCGCGGACGCGTACGGGCAACGCGCCGCCGGGGTCGTGCTGACCGGCGCCAGCGCCGACGGCGCCAGGGGGCTGGCCCGGATAGCGGCACGCGGCGGCACGGCGATCGTGCAAGATCCCGCGACGGCCAAGCGGCGCGAGATGCCCGATGCGGCGCTGGCGGCCACGCCCGCCGCGCACGTGCTGGCACTGGACTGCATCGGCCGGCGGCTCGTCGAGCTCGTCGCCACGCGCGAGGGAGCACGGTCGTGAGAGACAGCGCGATCCTGCTCGTCGACGACCACGACGACAACCTGCTCGCGCTGGTGGCCGTGCTGGAGCCGACCGGCTGCCGCCTCGTCAGCGCGCGCTCCGGCGACGAGGCGCTGCGCGCGCTGCTGAAGGACGACTTCGCCGTGATCCTGCTCGACGTCCAGATGCCCGGCCTGGATGGCTTCGAGACCGCGGAGCTGATCCGCTCGCGCGAGCGGTCGCGCTCGGTGCCGATCATCTTCGTCACGGCGATCAGCAAGGAGCCGCACAACGTCTTTCGCGGCTACGAGGCCGGCGCAGTCGACTACCTGTTCAAGCCGCTCGATCCGGTCGTCCTGCGCTCGAAGGTCGAGGTCTTCGTCGAGAGCTACGAACGCGGCCATGCGCTGGCCCAGCGCGAGGAGCTCTTGCGTGCGATGTTCGAAGACGCGCCGACCGGCATGGCGCGGGCCGATGCCGGAGGGAGACTGCGCCACGTCAATCGGGCTCTGTGCGAGACCATGAACCGAGCGCCGGACCAGCTCGTCGGGCGCACGCTCGACGAGCTTGGACCGCGGGCGGACGCCGGCATCGACGCCGTCCAGCACGATGATCTGACGGCCGGGCGGATCGCGCGCTACGAGATCGAGCGCCGTCTTTCCGGTCCTGCCGGCACCTCGATCCCGGTGCTGGTGAGCGTTTCGCTCGCGGCCTTGCGGGACGGCTCGGCCGCCGACCTGATCCTCCACATCCAGGATCTGCGCGAGCGACGACGCGCCGAGCACGATCGCGAGGAGCTCATCCGTGCGGAGCTGGCGCGCGCGCAGGCCGAAGCCGCATCCAGGCGCCTGCGCCTCATGCAGTCGATCGCCGCCGCGGCGCTCGACGCGGAGGATCTGGAGGGATTGCTGCGCAAGCTGCTGGACCGGCTGCTCGAGGCGCTGGACGCGGACCGCGCTGCGATCGTCCTCATCGACGGGGAGACGCGGGTCAAGGCGAGCGCGAACGGCGTCGAAACCGTCGTGGAGCTTGACGTCGACGGCCACGTCGACGATCTCGTGGCGCGCGTCACGGGCGAGCACGGGCCGGTCGCCATCCGCGACGTTCCCGCCGCGGGAATCGATGCCAGCTCGCTCGGCGCCGCGGTCGGCTCGCTGCTGGCCGTGCCGCTCGTCGCCGGCGGGCAGATCATCGGCAGCCTGCACGTCGGCACGCTGACGCGGCGCGAGTTCGACGAGGAGGCCGTCGACCTGCTGCGGCTGGCCTCCGACCGAGCGAACCTCGCGATCGCGCGCACGCGGCTGTACGAGCGCGAGCGCGCGATCGCGGAGGAGCTGCAGCGGTCGCTGCTTCCGAGCGGGCTGCCGCAGGTCCCCGGCGTCGCGCTCGCGGCGCGGTACCTGCCGGGCGACAACGGCGCGACGGTCGGCGGCGATTGGTATGACGCGATCGAGCTGCCCGGCGGCCATGTCGCGGTGGCGATCGGCGACGTCGTCGGCCGCGGCATCAAGGCAGCAGCGACGATGGGGCAGATGCGCAGCGCGCTGCGCGGGATCCTCATGCAGGCCGACGACAGCGCCGCGATGGCCGAGCGCCTGAACCGGTTCGCGCTGGGGCTGGGCGACTGCATTCTGACCACCGTCGTGCTCGCCGTGTTCGAACCGGCGACCGGGCTCCTGCGCTACACAAACGCCGGCCATCCGCCGCCGCTGCTCGTCAATCCCGACGGCGCCGCGAAATACCTCGAGGACGTTCCGGCGCCGCCGATGGGCGTCACGGAGGCGCCGCCGTACAAGCAGTGCACGATGCAGCTCGAGCCTGGATCGACGCTGCTGCTCTACACCGACGGGCTCGTCGAGAGGTCGACCGAAGTGCTCGACGTCGGACTGGACCGGCTGCGCGCTGAAGCGCAGGCCGCTGGAGCGGCCGACGTGGAGGCGCTGTGTGAGCACGTCCTCGCGACGCTCGGTGGTGCCGGGAGCGCCCAGGACGACGACATCACGATGATCGCGCTGCACATGCTGGCCAGGTTCGAGGAGCCTGCCGCCCCCGAGGACGCCGGGGATCCGCGCGTTTTCTCGGCCCCGCTCAGCGGGTAGCGCGAGCTGATGGGGGACCTCACGCTCCACTTCTCGACATGAGCCAGGCGCGCGCGATCTTGGTCCTGTATCTGCTGATCATCGTCGGCGGCATCAGCTTCTATTCAGTCGTCGGCCTGACCCACCATTAGGGGCATGCGCAAGCTGTGGCGCGAGAACAGCCTGTCGCTCGTGTTCTTGGCGCTGTTCCTGGCGGCCCTGGCCGGGCAAGCGTTCGCCGGCTGGCATGACTACAACAACGACGCCGTCACTCACCACCAGCAGACGCTCACCTTGGGGCGCTATCTCGTCTCGTCCGCGTTCGGCAACGCGGTCATGGAGAACTGGCAGTCGGAGTACCTGCAATTCACGCTCTACATCCTGCTGACGGTGTGGTTCGTGCAGAAGGGATCGCCCGAGTCCAAGCTGCTGGACAAGCGCGGTTCGGAAAGCGACGAGGATCAGAGCGTCGGCGAACATGCCCGGCCCGACTCGCCGCGCTGGGCGCGCGTTCGCGGCCTTCGCCTGTGGATCTACTCCAACTCGCTCGTGCTCGTGATGGGCGCGATCTGGCTCGGTTCGTGGTGCGCGCAGTCGGTCACCGGCTGGAGCGAGTACAGCGCCGATCAGCTCGCGCACGGCGAGCACCGCGTCGGCTACTGGCAGTACCTCGGCTCGGCGCGCTTCTGGGAGAGCACCCTGCAGAACTGGCAGTCGGAGTTCCTTGCCGTGGGCTCGATGGCGATGCTGGCGATCTACCTGCGCCAGCGCGGATCGCCTGAGTCAAAGCCCGTGGGAGCGCCGCATTCGGCGACGGGGATCGAAGGCTAGGGCGAAGCGGCCGGGCCTCGGCGCCGTCATCCGATTACGGATGTGGACATCGCGCTATCTCAAACAGCGTCGATTAGGACGCCTAACGGCATAAAGGTGCCATATTCGTAAAAGTTTGCTTTTGTGGTCAAAGAGGACCGGATATATGTATGCGCGGCTCATCAGCCCAGCGCACGGGCACTCGAGCCACCGATTCGGCATGGGAACGCCGGGTTCTGCGCGGGTCACAGTCCGCTCGACCGCCAGTTCCACCACCTCTTGAGGACAGGAGTAACGATGGCAGTCAGCAGCCGGCATGACGCCGGAGGACCTGGAGATCCCGTCGCGCTGAGGATCCGCAGCTTCCGCGACGGCGACGCCCACGTGATCAAGCTCGCGGGCGAGTTCGACCCGGAGAACGCCGACGCTCTCGAACGCGAGCTCAGGCGCGGCGAGCTCAGCGAGGCCCAGGTCATCGCGGTCGACCTGCGGGAGCTGACGTTCATCGAGTCGACGGGAATCCGCCTGATCTTCGAGGCGCACCAGAGGTCTTCGCAGGGGAGCAATCGGCTGGTCGTGGTCAGGGGCCCCGATGCGGTTCAGCGCGCGTTCGAGGTCTGCGACGTCGCTGCCACGCTGCCGTTCGTCGATCGGCTCGCATCCCGCTCGCATCCTTTCCCGCGTAGCGCGACCAGCCGTCGGGTCAGTCAGGCCGCCCTCGCCGCCGCCGTCCGCGAGCTGCGCACGCACCCGCGTTCGACGAGCCTTCCCTAGCCGCGCGGACGATCGAGAGCGGGCTACTTCGGTCGCGGCAGCGACGAGGTGTTCACGACCTCGAAGTCCGAGCCTTCAGACGATCGAGCGTGTGCAGGTCGTCCTTGTCCCAGCGCCGGTCCGACGCTGCACCGAATCCGCTGCGAGATCGTGGCGGGCGCACGGAGCCAAGAGTGGGTCTTCGGCGCGTCGCCCTGCTTGTGGGACGGCGTCCAAGGACGCGGGTCCCCCGCATGAGGGCCGGCCTCGGCCCCAAACGCGCCAGATCAGTCTTATACATCCACCGGCGAGAAGATCTGAACCTCGGAGCCGGAGGCCAGCGTGACATGCGATGGCTCTGCGCCGGCGAGGTATCCCCACTGGGGGCCGTACAGCCCCGCGAAGTCGACCTCCATGCGCAGGTCGCGAATCGCGTGCAGCGCCCACACCTCGTGCTCGACGCGATAGCGGCTCACGCGGCCGCAATGGCCGCGGCCAACTCCGAGCTCGTGGTGCGTGAGCCAGTACTCGGATGAGTCGGGTGCGGGCGGCTGAGCGACCGGATCGGCCCACGCCTCCAAGCGGTTGCGAAGTCCCGGCCCGAACCGATGGCGCACGCCCAGCCGCGAGTCGTTCCACATCGTCGGTGCGACGAGCCAGTCCTTCATGCGGATCGTCCGGTACGGCTCGTTGTAGAACAGCTTCGCGGTCAGCGCGATCGCGGGCCGTGAGACGAACTCGCGGATGAAGACCACCGCGCGCTGGCCGCCGATCCGCACGTAGAAGCGCAGGTTGATCTCGGGGAAGTTCACGTGCCACGGGATTGGCACGCCGCCGACGCGCGTGCCTCGAAAGCGAAACGCCACGATGCTCACGCGCGGTGAGCCCTCGAGCCGGTCGATCTCACAGCCGGGCGGCAGGTACGGTGTCAGCTGCGACTCGTCGGCAGGGTACGTGACGCTGAGCACCGCTTGCCAGTGCGTGGTCATGAAGCGGCGCTCCGGCTCAGGCATCGTCGAGCCATCGTTGTAGCGCAAGCGCACCGCCGGCGCGCGCGAGATCGCCGACGGTCGGACTGACGGTCGGCAGCGTCGCGACCTCGACGCCTCCGCGTGCCGCGATCGTGTCGCGGTTGGAGCACTGCATGACGCTCGGCTCGTCGGGCCACGGCGTCAGGACGACAGCGCGTACATCCAGGCCGGCAGCCCGCGCCGCCTCGATCGTCAGCAGCGAGTGGTTGATCGTGCCGAGCCCCGGTCGCGCGGCCACGACCACGGGGAGGCCGAGCTCGACCGCGAGATCGCGGACGCAATGTGAAGCGTTGAACGGGACGAGTATGCCCCCGACACCCTCGACGACAAGCGCGTCCGCCCGCTGCGCGGCGGCGCGTGCGTCGGCGACGATGGCATCCAGCGACAGCTCGACGCCCGCGAGCTGCGCGGCGAGGTGCGGCGAGAGGGCAGGTCCGAATGCCGTCGCGCAGACCTCCTCTGGCCGCGCGCCGGTGGCTGCCGCGAGCAGCTCGCGGTCAGACGGCCACAGGGCGTCGGATTCGTCCTCTCCCGTGACGACCGGCTTGAACGCAGCGACCCGCTCACCACCCGCACGCAGCGCCGCCGCGATCGCGGCGGCAAGCACCGTCTTGCCGGCGCCGGTGTCGGTTCCGGTGACGAAGCAGCCGCGCACGGCCCGATGCCACGGCTACGCCGCGTGCGGCACAGTCAGGTCGTCAGGGGCTTCGGCGTCGAAGGGCACCGCGGCAGGGCGTGTGTGCGACGCGTGCACCTCGTCCTCGTCGTCGTACGGCTCACGCGGAGCGCCCGGCAGCGCCGCTGCGTGCGCGACCGCCACCGGCAGCGCCGTCGCAGGACGGAATCCCGCCTGCAGGGCCGCCCGCCCGAGGACGCGAGCGGCCTCGCGCAGCTCGTCCTTGGTGTGCGTCGCCATCACCGCGAGCCGCAGCCGCGACGTTCCCTCCGGCACGGTCGGCGGGCGGATCGCCTGCGCGAAGACGCCCCGCTCGAGCGCCGCCTCGCAGACGCGCATCGCGGTGCGCGCGTCACCGACGATCAGCGGCACGATCTGGCTCGATGACCCGGACACGTCGAAGCCCTCCTGAGCGAGCTCGCAGCGCAGCACCTCGGCATTCGCCTGCAGCCGGTCCACGCGGCGCGGCTGCTCCTCCAGCACGTCGAGCGCCGCGATCGCGCCGGCGACCACGGGCGGTGGGAGCGCCGTGGAGAAGATGAGCGAGCGCGCGCTGTTGACGAGCAGCTGCGCGAGCTCCTCCTCGCATGCGACGAACGCTCCGTATCCCCCCAGGGCCTTGCCGAGCGTGCCGACGATGACGTCGATCTCGCCCTCCAGCCCAGCCTCGGCGACCGCGCCACGGCCGCCAGGCCCGAAGCAGCCGGTCGCATGCGCCTCGTCGACGACGATTCGAACGTCGTGGCGCCGCCCGAGCGCGACGATCTCCTCGAGCGCAGCCACGTCGCCGTCCATCGAGAACAGCGATTCGGTGACGATCAGCGACGCCCGACGGCCGGCCTGAGCGAGTCCCCACGCAAGGTGCTCGACGTCGTTGTGCGCATAGACGAACGTCTCCGCCCGCGACAGCCGGCAGCCGTCGATGATCGAAGCGTGATTGAGCTCGTCGGAGAAGATGACCTCACCGGCGCGCGAGAGTGCGCGGATCACGCCGATGTTCGCGAGATACCCGGAACCGAAGAGCAGCGCGGTCTCGGTGCCCTTGAAGGTGGCCAGTCGCCGCTCCAGGCGCGAGTGCACCGTCATCGTCCCCGACACCAGGCGGGAGGCGCCGGCGCCGACGCCCCAGCGCATCGCCGCCTTCGCCGCCGCCTCCTGCACGCGCGGATGGTCCGCCAGGCCGAGGTAGTTGTTGGAGCACAGCAGCAGCACTGGCTGGCCGTCGAGCACGACGTTGGGGCCCTGCGGCCCGCTCACAAGCCGGGTGCGACGGAACAGGCCCATGGTCTTCAGCTCTGCCAGGCGGGCTTGGATCTCGGTCACGGCGCTCCGTCCTCCGGTGTCAGTCCTTCATCGCTGGAGTGGTGTTGGCTGCGCCGTCGGGCCGCCGCGGGACCCTTCGCTTCCCAGCGAAGCGCAGCTGGGTCGACGGATCCCACATGCGGACCTGGAGGCCGTCGAACTGCTTCGCGACGGTCGTCCCGTCGCCCTGCGGCGTCTCTCCCTGCAACCAGCCCGAGCGGTTGTCCGGCCGCGGGTTGGCCGCGTTGTCGGGCTGGCGCTCGACGTTCAGCCCGAGGTTCTCGAACATCGCCCGGTCTTCCTCGGGCGTGTTGCCGAGCGTCGTCAGGAAGTTGCCCATCATCACGCCGTTGATGCCGGCCCGTACCGCGAGCTGCTGCAGCTCGCCGATGTTCTCCACGCGCCCGCCGCAGAGCCTGAACAGCGCGTCGGGAAGGATCAGGCGGAAGATCGCGATCCACTTCACCGCTTCCCACGGATCCATGAACTCGCGGTCGCCGAACTTCGTTCCGGGACGCGGGTTGAGCAGGTTGATCGGCACCGACGTCGGGTCGATGCCGGCCAGCTGGAAGGCCATCTCGACGCGCTGCTCGCGCGTCTCGCCAAGGTTGAGGATGCCGCCCACGCAGGTCTCGAGGCCCGCCTCGCGCACGGCGTCGATGGTGCGCAGCCGGCCCTCGTAGCGCACCGTCTGCGAGACCTCGGGGTAGTACGACTCGGACGTCTCGACGTTGTGGTGCACTCGCTGCACGCCGGCTTCCTTGAGCGCCTTCGCTCTCGCCGGGCTCATGTGCCCGATCGACGCGCAGCGCTTGAGGTTCGTGTGCTCGGCGACGAGGCGGGTGCCCTCGAGAACTTTCTGAAAGTCGCGCTTGGACAATCCCTGGCCCTGCGTGACCATGCAGAAGCGGTGTGCGCCCGCGGCCTCGGCCGCACGCGCGTGCTCGAGGATCTGCTCGGGCTCCATCATCGCGTGCAGCGGCGTCTCGGCGTCGGCGTAGCGCGACTGTGCGCAGAAGCCGCAGTCCTGCGCACATCCGCCGGACTTCGCGTTGACGAGCGAGCACATGTCCGTCGCGTCCTCGAAGCGCTGGACGCGCACGCGCCACGCGCGCTCGATCAGCGCCTCGATCTCGCTGCGATCCTCAAGCTCGCCGAGGCGCACGGCCTCCTCGCGGGTGATGAGCGGTGGCATTGCGCGGCAGAGTTGCACGCGCGCCGGACGGTCAGATTGCGAGCACCTGGCTCATCGATCGCTGCCATCCGGCGCCCTGGCGTCGAGCGGCAGCGCACGGCCGAGGAAGCCGCGCGTGAGCTCCCAGGCGCGGGCCGCCGCCTCGGGATCGTGGAACATCGGCGCGAGGTGATTGTCGAAAGCGTGCCCCGCGCCTTCGTGCACGTGGCACTCCATCTCCCGGCGTCGTGCGGCCACCGCGACCACGCGGTCGACCTGCTCGCGCGGGATGAAGGGGTCCGCTGCGCCGAAATGCAGCAGGGTCGGGCAGGCGATGGCGTTTGCCGACTGCAGCGCGTCCGGAATCCCGGAGCCGTAGTAGCAGACCGCGGCGT
The DNA here is from genome assembly GCA_036389475.1 of Solirubrobacteraceae bacterium. GTDB lineage: Bacteria > Actinomycetota > Thermoleophilia > Solirubrobacterales > Solirubrobacteraceae > CADCVQ01. Next base: position 2,901 of record DASVPU010000137.1, on the reverse strand, counting down.
CCGGTTCGCCGTGGACCGCCACCTGATAGGCGAGCGTCCCGCCGAGGCAGAAGCCCAGCACGCCCGCACGGCTGTCGTCCGCGACCTCCGGCAGCGCACGTAGCGCCCCAAGCGCCGCGATCGCGTCGCGCACCGCAGCCACGTGGTCCAAGCGCTGAGCGGCCGCCATCCCCTGAGCGAGACCATCGTCGTCGTGTCTCAGCGCGAGGCCCGGCTGCGTGCGCCAGAACAGGTCTGGCGCAAGCGCGCAGTAACCGATCTCGGCCAGCCGCGCGCATGCGTCCTCGATGTAGTCGTTGACGCCGAAGATCTCGTGCAGGACGAGGATCCCCGGCCCGCTGCTGCCGGAGACGGGCAGCGCGACGTAAGCGCTCAGCTCCCCGCCGAGCACCGCGACGATCTCGTTACGGGTCTGCGCCGTTGTCACCGCAATCTCGGCGTCGCGGTCAGCACCTCGATCTCGCTGCGACGCTCCCGCTGACCGTGGCGCGGCGAGTGCCTGCTGATAACGAGCGGCGCCATCGAGCGTCGGGATTGTAGCCGCGCCGTTAGGCCAGATCGACGACGAGCGCCATCCCCTGCGACCGCAGCGCCGTCGCGCGCACGGCCAGGGCGTCGAGGAACGCGAGCTTCTCGTCGTAGGTCGGCGAGCCGACCGCGCGGACGTTTGGTACGTAGACGCTCGCCACGCGTAGGCCGCCGGCGGTCGCCTCGCTCCAGCGCGCCTCGTCGTCGCGCAACTCGCCCGGCAGCCCGGCGACGGGATCGGTCAGCTCGAGCTCGCGCCGCGCGGCGATCGCAACGCCCGCCCAGCGTCCGACCGAGTGGTGGACGGCGTGGTAGCCCGCTTCGGCCAGTTCGTGCATCGGAAAGGCGGCCGCCTCGGATTTTGTCTCCTGCGTTCAGATGACGTCTGGCGCGTGCTCGTCGAGGAACTCGAGCACGCGCGGCAGGCGCACCTTGAGCGAGTTGACGTTCCACGTGTCGCGCTTCACGGAGCGGATGCTTGCACGCTCTCGATCGCTCCGAACAGTCGCCGCCCCGGGCGCGCGCCTGCGTCGCAGCGTCCTTGCGAACGGGGGAATTACCCTGACCGTATGCAGAACGCGATCCGCATCGCGCTGGAGGAGTGCGCGACCTGGGCCGTGGTCGGCTGCTCGCCCGACGCGTGGCGCGACAGCCACCGGATCGCGGCGCTGCTGCGATCGCGCGGCAAGCGCGTCATTGCAGTCAACCCCAACGTGACGGAGGTTCTCGGCGAGCGCGCCTACCCGTCGCTGAGCGATCTCCCTCCGGGCACGCAGGTCGACGTCGTCGACATCTTCCGCCGTTCCGACCAGGCCGGCAAACACGTCGACGAGGCGATCGCGATCGGCGCCCGCGCGGTCTGGATGCAGCTCGGTGTGATCGACGAAGCTGCCGCCGCGCGTGCCCGCGAGGCCGGCCTACTGGTGGTGATGGATCGCTGCCCTGCGATCGAGTGGCCGCGGCTGGTGGGCTAGAGCAGGCTGCGATTGGGAGATCGGGTGACCTCGGTGCGCGCTCGGCCATCGCGCGCCGCGCCGGTTGCGGAGCGTCGTCTGTCGCTCGGCGCTTCCCCCCTACGTGTTCTGAGGGCGAGGTCCGGGGTGTTCGGGGATTGTCGCTGTCAGCGCGACGAACCCGGAACACCTCTCGCCCAGACCTGCTCCCCGTCTGGCGTTCAGCGCCGATCGCGTGGCGTGTCATCCCTCAGATCGCAGCAGCGCAAGGTACGGTCGCAGCATCGGCATTCTCGGCCTTGATCATGTGCAGCTGGCTGCTCCGCCGGGTTGCGAGGCCGCGGCGCGCCGCTTCTACGGCGATGTGCTCGGCTTGCCGGAGGTGGCCAAGCCCGAGCTGCTGGGAGCGCGTGGCGGGGTGTGGTTCCAGGTCGGCGCGCAGCAACTGCACATCGGCGTCGAGGAGGGCTTCTTGCCTGCCCGCAAGGCCCATCCAGCGCTGCGAGTCGCAGCCGGCGACCTCGAGCGACTCGCCGGGCAGCTCGCGGCGCTTGGCGCAAAGGTCGCGTGGGATGACAGCCTACCTTCTGTGCGGCGGTTCTACACCGAGGATCCCTGGGGAAACCGGCTCGAGCTGCTGACCGGCGTGTAGCGCCTGATGCCATGGCGGCCGGGCGATCGCCTCGGCGCCTGCATGCCCTAACGCCCCTTCCAGCTCGGCGCGCGCTTTTCGGCGAACGCCGACACCCCCTCGAGCAGGTCCTCGGACGCGAAGCTCGACTCGCGCAGCTCGATCAGCTGACGCTCGACGACGGGATCGACAGACGCCTCGGCGCGCAGCAGCTCGCGCATGACCGTCTTGTTGCCCGCCATCGATAGCGGCGCGTTGGAGGCCAGCTGCGTCGCGAGCTCGAGCGCCGTCGCCTCGAGCTCGTCCTCGTCGACGACCCAGTTGACGAGGCCCCAGGCGAGCGCGGTCTGCGCGTCGATGTAGCGACCGAGCAGGAACAGCTCGCGCGTGCGCGGCTCGCCGATCGCGTTGATGAACCGCCGCAGGCCGGTGTGTGAGTAGACGAGGCCGAGCTTGGCGGGCGGCATGCCGAGCTTGATGTGCCCGCATGCCAGGCGCATGTCGCAGGCCAGCGAAAGCTCGAGCCCGCCTCCGATCGTGGCGCCGCAGAGCGAGGCGAGCGTCGGCACGTCGAGCGCTTCGAGCGTCTCGAGTGCGTCGCAGAACGGGTGCGCGACGAGCTTCTCGGCCTCCACGGCGAACGCGTCCGCGGGGATCTCACCGATGTCGTAGCCGGAGGAGAACATGCCGTCGCGACCGGTGAGCACGACGCAGCGGACGTCTTCGAGGTTCGAAAGCTCATACGTGATCCCGTCCAGGATCGCGTGATCGAGCGCGTTGCGCTTCGTC
>DASVPU010000136.1:0-11829 GCA_036389475.1 Solirubrobacteraceae bacterium | reverse complement strand
CCGCCGTCGTGCACCGCCGCGGCCACCGCCAGCGTCTGCTCGCGCGACTCGACCGTGCACGGTCCCGCGACGAGGCAGAACGTCTCGCCGCCGCCGACGACACGTCCCGCGATGTTGAAGCTCGACGGCTCGTGATGGCTGAGCTCGGAGGACGCGAGCTTGTAGGGCCGCGAGATCGGCACGACGCGGTCGACACCCGCCATCCCCTCGAGCCCGAGCTCCGCGACACCCTCCGGATCGCCGATCGCGCCGATCGCGGTCGTCAGCTTGCCGGGCAGGACGACGACGTGAACGCCCGTCTCGGCCAAGCGCTCGCGCACGGCGTCGACCTCGGTGTCCGCGGCCCCCGGCTGCATCACGATCATCATCGCCCGGATGGTATTGACGAGCGGGTATGGTCGGCCGATGAGGAGGCGTGCTCTGGCGACGACGGTCGTTGGCGTTCTCGCGTGGGCCACGGCTGCCGACGGACAGGAGCCCAACCCGATCGCCGGCAACTACGGTGGCGGCGCGGTCGCCACGCCGCCCGTGGACGCATTTGGCGCCGGCAGCTTCGTGATCGGCCTGCGTGCCTCCCCCGGGCCGACGCTCAAGATCAGCGCCACGACCGTCGGACCGTGTGCGGCGGGCAGCTTCACGGCGACCGCGAGCGTGGGCGCCGACGGCACGTTCACCGCCTCCGGGGCCAGCCGCAAGGACGACGTGCGGATTAAGTACAGCGTCACCGGCACGCTGTCGCAGACACCCTCGGGAACGGCGTCGGCGCGCTTCACCCGCGATGTCGGCGGCGGGCGGTCCGTGCGCTGCAGCTCGGGCGTCGTGCAGTGGAACGCCCGCCGGCCGCTCGGCGAGGTCGGGATGGCAGCGGCGCCACCGGCCGGCGCCGTCTTGTATGGCACGACCAGCCAGCGACTCGGCGCCGCCCGACGCGGAATCGTGCTGCGCGTCTCCGAGGACGGCACGCAGCTCAGCCGCGCGCTGTACGGCGTGACGCTGCACTGCTCCAACGGCACATCGCCGGGCTTTGACCTGCCGCGCGACGGCCTCGCGATCGGCCCCGACGGCTCGTTCAGCGACCGCGAGGAGGGAGCGGAGGGCGATGCGACGACGATCGTCCGCTACGACGAGCGCTTCTCCGGCACGATCGGCGCCACCGGCGCACAAGGCACGCTGTCGACGTCGGTGCGCATCGCCAACCGCCGCAGCGGACGGGAACTGGTGACCTGCAGGTCCGGTCGCGTCAGCTGGAACGCGGTTCTATAGGCCGAGGTCGCGCACGCCGAGCTCGTCGGCACCGAGATGGTGCGCGAGCTCATGGCGCACCGTTCGCGTGACCTCGTGGCGCAACAGATCCGGATCGTGGCCGAAGTCGCGGCGCAGCGTGTCGCGGTAGATGACGATCCGGTCGGAGGTGTTGTCGCGGGCGACCCCGTCGCCGTGGTAGAGGCCGTAGGCGCGCGCCTTGCGCCCACCATCTGAGATGACGACCGCGACGTTGCGCTCCAGAGCCCGCTGCAGCAGGTCGGGCAGCTCGTCCATCGCATCGCGGACGAGCTCCGCGAAGTCTTCGTCGTCGTAGGGGTCGAGCTCGAGGAACTCGAGCTCGTCGGGATCCGCGGCGATGCCGTCGCGGGCCAGACGCTCGGACTCCTGCACGATGCGCTCGAATTCCTCCTCGTCCTCGGGCTCGTTCCAGTCCGCCATCCGCAGGCCGATCGTCATCAACACGCAGGTGAGGAGAAAGATCACGATCACGGCGAGCGCGCTGCCCTGGAGCAGGCGGATCGGGGCCGAGAAGCTGTAGCCGTCCAAGAGCGCGATCGCGCCGAGCCCCGCGCCGAGCGCCACCAGCGCCGCCAGCAGAACCCGTCGCGGCGTCGGCTTGCGCATCGTGCGCTACTTCATCGAGCGGGCGATGACGACCCGCTGGATCTCGTTCGTGCCCTCGTAGATCTGGGTGATCTTCGCGTCGCGCATCATCCGCTCGACGGGATAGTCGTTGACGTAGCCGTAGCCCCCGAGGACCTGGACCGCCTCGATCGTCACCGCCATCGCCGTGTCGGACGCGAAGAGCTTTGCCATCGAGGAGTACTTGCCGAGGTCGCGCTCGTTGCGGTCGGCTTTTGCGCACGCCTTGTACAGCAGCTCGCGGGCGGCGGCCGTGCGCGTCTCCATGTCGGCGAGCTTGAACTGCACCCCCTGCAGCGCGTTGATCGGCTTGCCAAAGGCGATGCGCTCACGCGCGTACTGCGCCGCGTAGTCGGTCGCGCCCTGGGCGATCCCGACCGCCTGCGCGGCGGCACCCAGGCGCGTGCGCTCCAGCGTCCCGAGCGCTACCGACAGCCCCTTGCCCTCCGGGCCGATGAGGTTCTGGGCCGGGACGCGCACGTCTGTGAACGACGGTGACCCGGTCGGAGATCCCTTGATCCCGAGCTTGTGCTCGAGCTTGCCCGGATCGAAGCCCTCGCGGTCGGCTTCGACGATGAAGGCCGAGCTGCGGTTGCTCTCGCGGTCGGTCTTGGCGAAGACGACGTAGAAGTCGGCGACGCCGGCGTTCGTGATCCAGTTCTTCTGGCCGTTGATGACCCACGCGTCGCCGTCGCGAACCGCGCTCGTGCGCAGCGCGGCCGGATCGGATCCGGCTTCGGGCTCGGAGAGGGCGAAGGCCGGCGACCACTCGCCCGACGCGCAGCGCGGCAGCCAGTGCTGCTTTTGCTCGTCGGTGCCGAAGAGCCGGATCGGAAGCGTGCCGAGCTCCTGCACCATGAGGATGAGCGCCGACGACGCGCAGGCCGCCGCGATCTCCTCGACCGCCATCTGCAGCATCAGCGTGCCGGTGCCGGTGCCCCCGTATTCCTCTTCGAACGGCAGGGCGAGGACGTCGTGCTCAGCCAGCAGCTCGCGAACGTCGTGCGGGTACGCGGCCGAGCGGTCGATGTCCGCGGCGCGCGGGGCGATGCGCTCCCGCGCGAGCTGGCGGATCGTGTCGCGCAGATCGGCGAGATCCGGGGGGATCGCGTACAGGTCAGAGGTCGTCGTGGGCACACACAGAGGGTACTGAGGCTTCCTGGATCGGTCAGAGGGCCGACTGGCGCTGGTGCTGTCCTGGACGGCGGCCTCGCGGTCCGCCCGCCCGGTACGTCGGGGGCAGACCGCGGATGCGGTTGGCGATGGCCTCGTCGGGCCTGGGCAATCGGTGCGATCCGCCCCGTACCGGTCCGCGGGCTTTCTCTGGGCGCTTCGCCTGAGCGCCCGTGCACGACGGGTTCATACGGGCCTGATGTCGAGGTGATGTGTACGCCTAATCAGATTCTCGCCAGGCTTAGACCCGCGCGATCGCGGGCATCTATTACCGCATGGGTATAGGCACTTCGATATTTCTCATCGCGCTCGGCGCGATCCTCAAGTTCGCAGTCACCGCCTCCCTCTCGGGAATCAACCTCGCCACGGTGGGCGTCATCCTCATGGTCGTCGGCGTCATCGGCCTCGTCATCTCGCTGCTATGGCTCATGCAGGCCAGTCGAGGCGACGCAGTTACGCGCGAGCGCGTTGTAGAACGCGACCCCTACGTCTGAGGCGCAGCGCCTCAAATCACGGGCGAGGAGTTCGGCAAGGGCGCGGTCGGTGGTTCACGCGGCGGCGCCGGCCGCGGCTCCTGCGGATCGTCGGGCAGCCGGTACCACTCGACGATCTTGTCGCGTTGCACGCGGATTGCCGTTCGAGCCGGCCTGCCGACGCCGCTGCCGCAGTCCGCGCCGCGCCGCGCCGCGAGGCGCATGTTCAGGATCGTGAACTCCTTGGCCTTGCCGGCGGCGGTGAGGATCGCTCCGCACGTGAGCGAGAGGTTGAACGCGCGGACGTCGTCGCGGCTGCGCAGCGTCAGCACCGGCGTCGCGTTCTGGATCTTCGCCGGCAGTCCCCAAAACGAGGACGCACGATCGATGTCGCCCAGGCGCAACGCCTCGCTCCAGCCGCGGATGACCTCGATCGCCCTGCGCTCGCCGCCTCCCTCGGAGCGTGTCGGAACGTAGGCCGGAAGCGCGAGCGGATCCCTGGCGACCGCGGGTGGCTCAGCTGGCGCTGTCCGGCCCTGTCCGGAGCTTTCCCCGTCGCCACCCCCGCAGGCTGAGAGCAGTCCCGCCGAGAGCACGAGCAAGCAGGTGAGCCGCGCGGTCATGCTTTCAGGATCCCATGCGGTCGCCGGACGTTGCGCAGCTGACAACGCGGGCGCGCCAACCGCCGGCACCGGATTGCGAAGAGATCGGTCGCGCGGACGAGCAGCAGCGAACGGCGCTCGTCGCCCTGCAGGCGGCGATACGCGCGCTGCCGCATGGCGCGAGTGCATCGGCCTGCTGATCGCTGGTGGATAGGCCTGCCGACTGCTGACTTCGGCGCGCTCCAGTCCGCTTGCCGATCTTCGGGCAGCACCGCCCGCGCTGCGTTAGCTTGCAGTCATGCCATCCATCTTCGATTCCGACAGCATCGAGGTCACGCCCGAGCAGACGCAGGCTGCGATCTCCGATGACAGCGCGCAGATCATCGACGTCCGCGAGCTTTACGAGTGGGAGGCCGGCCGCATCGGCGGTGCGCTCCATATCGAGCTCGAGCACCTCGCGTCCAACGCGGGCAAGATCGACACCGACCGGCCCGTCATCTTCCACTGCCGCCTCGGCTCGCGCTCGGCGATGGCGGCGCAGGCGTTCCGCGGGGTGGGCATCGACGCGTATTCGATGGCCGGCGGGCTTCAGCGCTGGTCCGACGAGGGCCGTCCGATGATTCCTGAGGGCGCCAAGGTCGCCGATCACTGACGGAAGGCCGGACCTGGCAGAGTGCGGCGGACCCCCAGCGGGTACAGACGTTCCATCGAAACGGAAGGAGCCGCATGTACATCGGCGTTGGAACGCTGATCATCATCATCATCTTGCTGATCATCCTGCTGTAAGCAGCTGCCGCACGGAAAGGCCCGCCTGTAGCGGGCCTTTCGTCCTTCCCGGCAGTTCCCGGCAACGACGCCTCTACAGCTTCGACACGTTGACCGCCTTCGGCCCCTTCTCCCCCTGCTCCTCCTCGTACTGCACTCGCGTCCCTTCGCTGAGCGAGCGAAACCCATCCGCGACGATGCCGGTGTGATGGACGAAAAGGTCCCGGCTGCCCTCGTCGGGCGTGATGAATCCGAATCCCTTGTCGTCGCTGAACCACTTCACGGTGCCGTTCCCCATTGCCCCGTTCCTCCCGATGTTTCTTGCGTGCTGCGTAGTCGACGAGAGCCAAGCCCGCATCTGCCAACGCTCGCACTACCCCGCCGGGTCGCGCCCCGGCCCTTTCTCGGCGGCACCGTAGCACGCAAATACGCTGCTTGAAGGGCGACTTCTCCTACTATCCACGAGCGATTCGAGCGAGAGGGAGCGGGTCATGGCGGAGGACGAGGTACACGAGGTCGTAAGCGGCGACGGCTACGCCGTCGGCAACATCGACGCGCTCGGCGAGGGTGGTGGTTTTCGAAAGATCCGACCGGCGCTCGGGGTCCAGGCGCTCGGCATCAATGTGATCGTCATGCCCGCCGAGTTCGCCGGACGCCGGCACTACCACTACGAGCAGGAAGAGACCTACTTCATCCATCAGGGCCAGGCCGAGCTCGAGTTCGGCGACGGCTCGGTGCACCGTCTCGGGCCGGGCGGTGTCGCCCGTATCGACCCCGCCACCGTGCGGCGCATCCGCAACGCCGGCGCCAACGAGCTGATCTACCTCGCCGTCGGCGGCAAGGACGGCTACGTCGAGAACGACGGTCACCTGCTGCCATCGGAGGAGACGGCCTGAGCCGATGATCCACGGACTGAGCCGGCCGGCGCGATGATCCTCACGCGGACGACCGTCGCACGCGCCTGTGCGTGCGCCGCGCTGCTGCTGACCTGCGGCTGCGGCGAGAGCGCCGCGCGCGCTGCAACGGCTGCGCAGCAGCGCTCGATCACGCTGACGATTCGCTTCGACCGCGGCCCACGAACGCTGTCGCGTGGAACGCTCAGCTGCCGGTCGGGCGAGCGGCGCGCCACCGGCATAGCCCGTCCCGCCGCGCGATCGTGCGCGCGGGTGCGAAAGATCGCCGGCTTTCTGACCTCGCGGCCGAGGGAGGATCGCGTCTGCACGCTGCTGTACGGTGGCCCGCAGAAGGTACGGGTCACCGGCAGGATCGACGGCAAGCGCGTCGACCGCCGCTTTGACCGGACGAACGGATGCGAGATCGCCGACTACGACCGGCTCGCGCGTGCGCTTCCGAGGATTCGGGCGAGGCCGTAGCGAACACGCCCCAGCGAGTCGTCATGATCGAGTGACGAACTCCTGCAGCTTGCCCTTCAGCGCTTGGCGGATCATGCCTCCGCGGTCGGGGTCGCCCTTGAAGATCGACCTCGCCATGCCCTTGGCCTGCTCGAGGCGGATGTGCGGCGGCAACGGCGGCACGTCCGGGTCGGTGACGACCTCCAGCAGCGCGGGGCGTCCCGCGGCGAGAACCTCGTCCCATCCCGCGCCGACGTCCTCGGGCCGATCGACGCGAACCGCCGTGAGCCCCAGCAGCTCGGCATAGCGGGCGTAGGGGAAGTCCGGCAGATCCTGGGAGGACTCGAGCTTGGCGTCGCCGGCCAGCACCCGCTGCTCCCACGTGACCTGGTTGAGGTCGTTGTTGTGCAGCACGCAGACCACACACGCGCCTGTCCAACGGTCGGCGTACTTCGCCAGGTCGATGAGCGCGTTGTTTCCGAGCATCTGCATCGCGCCGTCGCCGATCGCGGCGATCACCGGCCGGTCGGGGAAGGCCATCTTCGCGGCCAGCGCGTAGGGAACGGCGGGACACATCGACGCGAGGGTCCCCGACAGCGCGGCCTGCATGCCGTCGCGCAGACGCAGGTGACGCGCCCACCAGTTCGTCGCAGACCCGGAGTCCGCGAGCAGGATCGCGCGATCGGGCAGCCGCGCTGACAGCTCGTGGAAGACGAGTTGCGGGTTGACCGGATCGGCCTCGAGATGCGCGCGCTCGTCGAGGATCTGCCACCAACGCTTGACGTTCGCGACGATCTCCTCCTGCCACGAGCGATCCTCCTTGCGATGTAGCAGCGGTCGCAGCGCCTGCAGCGTCGCCTGGGCGTCGCCCGTCAGCGGCACCTCGGTGGGATAGCGCATGGAGAGGTTGCGGGCGTCGATGTCGATCTGCACCGCCCGTGCCTGCCCCGGCTCGGGGAGCCATTCCGAATAGGGGAAGCTCGTGCCGATCATCAGCAGCGTGTCGCAGCTCTGCATCATGTCGTCGGACGGCTTGGTCCCCAACAAGCCGATCGCCCCGGTGACGAACGGCACGTCGTCAGGCACGACCGCGCGTCCGTTGAGCGCCTTGGCAATCCCCGCGCCGAGTACGTCGGCGACGTCCAACACCTCCGCGGCGGCGTACTTGGCGCCTTGGCCGACGAGCATGGCGACCTTCTCACCGGCATTCAGGACATCCGCCGCCCGTCGCAGATCGCTGTCGCGCGGGACGACCAGCGGCGCCGTCCAGCCCGGGCTGGACTGCACGGCGCCGTGCGAGCGTGGCGGCGGCTCGTGGGCCATCTCCTGGACGTCGCTGGGCACGATCAGCGCGGTGACGGTGCGCTGCGAGAGCGCGATTCGCACCGCGCGGTCGACGAGGTGCGCCGCCTGCCTGGGATCCATGCAGACCTCGACGAACTCGTGCGCGACGTCCTTGAAGAGGCTCTGCAGGTCGACCTCCTGCTGATAGGCGGCGCCCAGAGACATGCGTGCCTGCTGGCCGATGATCGCCACGACCGGCGCATGGTCGAGCTTGGCGTCGTACAGGCCGTTGAGGAGGTGGATCGCTCCGGGACCTGACGTCGCCATGCAGACACCGACCTCGCCGGTCAGCTTGGCGTGCGCGGTCGCCGCGAAGGCCGCGATCTCCTCGTGGCGGGTCTGCAGGAACTCCACCTCGCATACGTCATGAAACGCGAGGTCCAACCCGTTGGAGCCGTCGCCGGGGTACCCGTAGATCTGGCGGCACGCCCCACGTGTGCAGGCGGCGCAGGATGAACGTCGAGACATTCTCGTCAGCCACGAGGCCTCCCTCTTGGAGTTGCCGAGCTTGTCGGCATACCCCGCGGCGCGCTGTGCCACCACAGCGCGGCGCAGCGAGCCGCGATCTCCTCCGCCGGCCGGCCCGCCCGGATCAACGCGCCCGGCGGGTCTCCCGACGTGGTGCTCGTCTCGTGCGCCGGCTGCCGGCGCTCGCGAAGTCGACTGTGTACGTGGCGCCGCCGGCGACGACGTCAGGCTCGGGAGCGTCGAGCGCGATCCCAATGCCGATCTGGCGCATCGCGGCGTTGAGGATCGTCGCCCGGTGACGAGGGCTGGTCATCCAGCCCTTGACGATGATCGCCGGCCGCCCGAACGGCCCGCTGCCCCAGGCGAGGATCTCTGCGAGGTTGCCGCCTGAGCTCGGGAACCCGGCGGCGCGGACGCGCGCGGTGACGCCGACGCCCGCGGGGGTCACGTGGTCGAAGAAGTCGCGCGCGCCCATGTCCTGCGAGTGGCGTTCGGCGGCGATCTGCAGCCGTGCGTCCAGCGCGAGCGCCGAGAGGCCACGAGCAGCGCGTTCGGCATTGAGGAGGCAGAGCACTGCTCGCCCGGTCTTGTCGAGCGAATCGCTGCGCGGTGACGTGTTGCTGCCGGGGCAGCTGCGCGCGGCCTTGGCGCCCGTCACGGCTGAGACGGGGGCGGGGCCACCGGCCATGGTCACGGTAAGCACGACGCTTGCCAAGCCCATCCCGATGCGGTTTCGTACGCGGGCATTCACACTTCGACTCGTCGTCGTGTCCGCGCGTCCGCTTCACGGGCGTGGTGTGTACTCGATCAAACGTCCAGGCGGCGCCCCGCGGCCGCTCGACCGTCCGGCTAAGCCTGCGGGTCTGGGCGGCGCAGCGGTGCTGGACGGTGCGCGACCGTCGGTCGCTTCCGTGTGCGCCGCCACAGCGCCCTCGTGATCGCGGCCGAACTCCAGACGGCGCCGCCGAGCACGACGGCGTCCGCCGTGCGCCGGCGCCCGAGGCCGGCGAGCACCAGGCCGGCCGCCCGGACCGGCGTCGTCAGCCGGGCGGCGTGCAGCACGCGCGCGTCTGGGGCGGCGGCCGAGCCGAACCAGACGACGAGCGCGTAGCCGAAGCCGGCTCCCAGGCGTACGAGCTCGCCCGCGCCGGCGGCGGGGCTCAGCCAGCCTCGCGCGAGTGCGCCGCGCAGCGCAGCCGCCGCAAACGCGGCGTCGGCGAGCCCTTCGAGGTCGCGGCCGATCCGGGTCGGCTCGCCCGCGCGAGCGAGCCGGCCGTCGAGCCCGTCGGTCGCGAACGCGAGCGCGGCCATCCACGGCGCCGGCGTGTCGGCCGCGGCCGGCACGAGCCAGACCCGCCCCAGGGTGCAGGCATCGGCGAGCGCGAGGTTGCGCGGCCGACCGTCCTCGGTCTCGATCATCCCGATGTGCCAGTCGAGCATGAGCCAGGTCAGCGCCCACCAGCTCACGAAGGCGCGCGTCCGGCGCCGGAACGGCTCGCGTCGCGCGAGCGCGAGCGCCGCCCAGGCAGCGAACCCGGAGGCCATCCACAGGCGCATGCGGCGCGCGGTCGCAGGACGCGCGGCGCGCTGCTCGTTGGCGCGCCGCTGGCTGGCGACCAGAAAGCCTGCCACCGCGCGCGGCGCGAAGCGGGCCAGCAGCAGCAGCTGCAGCTGCTCGCGCACCCACAGCTCGCCCTCGGTCAGCAGCGCTCTACCTCAGCGCGTTGGCGTGGGCGTAGACCTGTGGACCCGGCCCGATCAGGCTTGTGAAGACGTCATCGACCTGCTGCCAGCCGATCTGCAGCAGGAACCGGCTGTTGCGCCCATAGGACTTGGCGCCGACGATGAAGAAGCCGGGCTCGGGATTGCGCAAGGTCTCGGGGCCGTGGGAGCTGACCGCCAGGCAGTCGCCGCCGGTCTCGGCGAGCAGCGCCGCGGCGAGGTTCATCGGACCTGAGGTCGCGTAGCACTCGTGCACCTGCAGCTGGCGGTACAGCGCGTGGTCCGGAACGCCGCCGTTCAACGCGAGGATGCGGTCGACTTCCATCTCGTCGAGCCGGCCGTTTCGCAGCGTCACGACGAGCCGCCCGTCGCGGCCGCGTAACGCCTCGGTGACGCAGCCGGCGCACAGCTCGACGGCATCCGACGCTCCCGCCGCGAGCTCGGCCGCCGCCGCATTCAGCACCGCCCGTTCGGGCAGCGGATCGTTTGTCACCGCGCCCCAGTCCGGCGCGCGGTCGCGCACGGCCCAGACCACGCGCGTGCCAGGTGCGTCGCGGGCGAAGTCGGCAAGCTGGCGCACGGCGGTCTGAGCGCAGTGCCCGGAGCCCGTGAGGAGGATCGTGCGTCCTGCCCAGACGGCCGCCTCTCTGGAGAGCGCGGGCAGGAACCGCTCGATGCGATCCTCGAAGGCGCGTTCGTTGATCGCGTCGATCCCGCCGTCGCCGAGGCGATTGGGATTGCCGAAGGTGCCGGTCGCATCGATGACCACGTTGGCATGCGCGATCGCCTCGCTTCCGTCGGGCCGTTCGAGCAGGAGGCGAAACGGTCGTGTCGCGCGTCGCGGATCGCCGGTCGCCTCGTGCTTGAGCAACCCCTCGCGGCCGATGGCCAGGACTCGGGTTCGCAGGTGGATGCGCCCGTGCAGCTCGGGCAGGGCGGCGATCGGCTCGAGCAGGTCAGCGGCGAGATCGGCGCCGCTGGGCAGCCCGGCGCCGCTCGGCGCGTCCGGGAGCGCCGCGCGCATCCGTGGCGAGACGTTCATGTCCCAAGCGGTGAACATACGTACATGACCCCAGCGCCGCAGGTGCCCGCCGACGGTAGGGGCCGCCTCGTACACGCGGAAGTCGTCCCCGCGCTCGGCGGCGGCTAGCGCTGCCTCGAGCCCGATTGGGCCCGCGCCCAGGATGGCGATTCGCGTCATCGACGTCCTCCTCTCCGTGATCTACCCGGGGGCCGGCGACGCACGATACTTCGACCATGACGCGGATCGCCGCCTTCGGCGGGGTGTATGCCAACCCATACGCACTGCGTGCCCTGCTGGACGACGCGCGCGCGCGCGGGTGCGAGAGGCTGTTCTGCCTCGGCGACCTCGGCGGCTTCGGCGCTCAGTGCGACGCCGTCTGGCCGCTGCTCGTCGAGCACGGCGTCGAGTCGATCGCGGGCAACTACGACGTGGCGATCGGCCGCGGTGACGAGGACTGCGGCTGCGGCTACGCGGACGAGCGCGACAACGGCTACGCGCAGCTCATGTACGAGTACACGCGCGAGCACACGTCGGCGGAGTTCGCGGCGTGGATGGCGCAGCTGCCGGGCGAGCTGCGCCTGCCAATCGGCGGAGTCGACGTCCACATGGTCCACGGCTCGCCCCTGGCGATCAACGACTTCCTCTGGGAGTCGCTCGGCGACGAGGAGCTGGCGCTGCGCGTAAACGCGAGTTGTGCGCAGCTGTTGCTGTGCACGCACACCGGCATCCCATGGCAGCGCGAGGTCGCCGGGACGCAGATCGTCAACGTCGGCGCGATCGGCCGGCCGGCCAACGACGGCCGCACCGACGTCTGGTACGCGATGCTCGATCTCGACGAGGCACGGATCGAGCACGTGGAGCTTGTGGCGCTCCCCTACGACTGGCGCGCGCAGGCCGCGTCGATGCGCGCCGCCGGCCTGCCCGAGCCCTTCGTCGAGACGATCGAGACCGGCTGGTGGACGACGTGCCTGGAGATCGTCCCGCCGCCCGAGCGCGCG
>DASVPU010000135.1:0-16794 GCA_036389475.1 Solirubrobacteraceae bacterium | reverse complement strand
CTCGCGGCGTCAGGTACCACGTCGATCCTTCGAAGAGGTCCTCGCGAGCATGGCCCACGCCCGTCGCCTCCGCGCCCGCGAGGGGATGGCCACCGATGAAGTTCTGCGCTGCGACGGCGTCGACGAGCGCCCGCTTCGTCGACCCCACGTCCGTGACGACCGCGCCAGGAGTGACCTCGCACAGCTCGCGCACGGCACCGGGTAGCGCATCGACCGAGACCGACGCGATCGCGATGTCCGCGTCAGCGAGCTCGGCAACGCTCGCGACGGCCTCGTCGATCGCGCCCAGCTCGAGCGCGGTGCCCAGGACCGCAGGACTGCGGTTCCAGGCCACGACGTGGGCTCCGAGGCGCCTGCGGGCGGCCATGCCGATCGACCCGCCGATGAGCCCGACGCCGACCAGCGCGACCCTCAACGGCTCAGGCGCCGACCGCCGTCCGTCATCGCAGGCCGCGTCGCGCCCGCACGGCCGCGGCCAGCCCGTCCAGCACGTCGACCGTCGTGTCCCAGTCGATGCAGGCGTCGGTGATCGACTGGCCGTGCGTCAGCGGCCCGCCGCCGTTGATGTCCTGGCGTCCGGCGACGAGGAAGGACTCCAGCATCACCCCCACGATCGCCCGGTTGCCGGCGGCGACCTGGTCGCCGATCTCCGCGGCGACGCCCGGCTGGCGCTCATGGTTCTTGGCGCTGTTGTCGTGCGACGCGTCGATCACGACACGCGCGGGCAGCGACGCCGCGCGCAGCTTGGCCAGCGCGGCGGCCACGCCGACGGGATCGTGATTGGGCGCCGAGCGGCCCCCGCGCAGGATCACGTGGCCGTCGGGGTTCCCGCTCGTGTGCAGGATCGCAGGAGTGCCGCTCGCGTCGATCCCGGCGAAGGCGTGCTTTGCCCCCGCCGCGCGAACGGCGTCGACGGCGACCTGCACGTTGCCGTCCGTGCGGTTCTTGAACCCCACGGGCATCGACAGGCCCGACCCGAGCTGCCGGTGAACCTGGCTCTCGGTCGTACGCGCGCCGATCGCGCCCCACGCAACCGTGTCGGAGATGTACTGCGGCGTGATCGGGTCGAGGAACTCGCAGCCGACCGGCAGGCCGAGACCGAGCACCTCGAGCAGCAGCTCGCGCGCCGTTCGCAGGCCGGTATCGACGTCGCCCGATCCGTCGAGATGGGGGTCGTTGATCATGCCCTTCCAGCCCGTCGTCGTGCGCGGCTTCTCGAAGTACACGCGCATGGCGACGAACAGGTCGGACTTCAGCTGCGCCGCCTTCGCGCTCAGGTGGCCGGCGTACTCCAGCGCCGCGTCCGCGTCATGGACGCTGCACGGCCCCACCACGACGAGCAGCCGGTCGTCGATGCCGTCGAGGATGGCGCTAGTCGTGTTCCGGTCGCGGATCACTCCGGCGGCGTCGTCTGGCAGGAGCGGCAGGCGCTCGAGCATGTCGGCGGGCGTCGTCAGCGTCGCGACCCGCTCGATGCGGCGATCGCGGACGCCATCTCGTTGCTGCAACTCGGTCACGAACATCGGGGGCACGGCTTCAACTCGATCATCACGGTCTGGTCCTTTCGCGGAACGCTTGGAGACGGGGGTCCTGCGGGCGCTCGGCGAAAAGAGGGAGAAGAGTGCGTTGTGAGCCGAGCGCCTAGATAAATCGCCAGGCGAAATAACGACGCGCGTACGTGAAGGTGATGCGAGCGCTGCCGTCGATCCGGTTCATCTGATGGCGCAGACTAGAGCACTTCGGCGAGCGCGTCGAGGAAACGAGCGTTCTGGGTCGGTGTGCCATACGTCACACGCAGCGCCCCCTTGCGCCCGAGCGCGGCGCCCGCACGAACGAGCACACCGCGCTCGGCGAGGCCCTTGACCACCGCGACCTCGTCGGCGCCGTCTGGCAGATCGAACCAGCAGAAGTTCGTCTGCGACGCCGCGGGCTGGATGTCCAGCGCGTTCAGGCCCTCTTCGACCTGGATGCGCGCGATGATCGAGCGCTCGACACGGTCGGCGACCGCATCCTGGTGCTTGAGCGCCTCGATCGCCGCCGCCTGCGCCGCGGAGTTGCAAAAGAACGGCTGGCGCACCTGATCGACCGCGCGCGGGAAGTCGTCGGACCCGCACAGTGCAAAGCCGACGCGCAACCCGCACAGCCCGTACACCTTCGAGAACGTGCGCAGGAGCACGAGATTGGAGTGCTTGGCGAGCAGATCGACCGTCGTGTGCGGGTCGTCGAGCAGGTTGAACTCGCAGTAGGCCTCGTCGACGATCAGCGCGATGTGGCGCGGGACCTTCTTCGCGAAGGCCGCGATGTCGGCGGCGGGCAGCGCGGTCGAGGTCGGGTTGTTGGGGTTGCAGACGATGACCAGGCGCGTCGCGGCAGTGATCTCGGCGGCCATCGCGTCGAGGTCATGCAGCTGATCCGCGTCAAGTGCCACCGTCACCGCCGTGGCGCCCGAGGCAGCTGCAAGGTGCGGATACACGCTGAAGGACGGCCACGCGTAGACGACTTCGGCGCCTGGCTCGAGCAGCGCCTCGCCGGCCGCGAGCAGGATGTCGCAGGACCCGTTGCCGATCGCGATCCGGCTCGCCGGCACCTCGTAGCGCTTGCTCAGGGCGCGCTTGAGCGCGAAGTTGGAGGGATCCGGATAGCGGTTGGCGCCCGTGAGCGCGCGGCGCGCGGCCTCCACGACCGCGGGCAGCGGCGGGTCGGGCGACTCGTTGGAGGCGAGCATCGCGACGCCGTCGCCGAGCGAATAGCCGTCCGCCACGGGATAGACGGGGATGCGCCTGATGCGCTCGGAGAACTCAATCGCCATGCGCTGGATTGTGGCGAACTCGGCGACGAGGGTCAGACGCGTGCAGCACGCGGAGCCGGCTAACAGGCGCTCGAGCGCGGTCGCGCAGCCGGCGGCATGCGCGTCGGCGACGACTTCACGAGCGTGCGCGCGAGCGCCACCGCGGCCGTGTCGTCGGCCTGCGGTCCGAGCCGGAACCGCGCGAGCGCGCCGTCCAGCGCGGCCAGCAGGACGGTTGGTGGCGAGCCGGCGTACGCGCGCACCAACTCGCACAGGCGCTCGATTCCGAAGCGTCCGTCGGCGCCGCGCGCATCCGTGACGCCGTCGGTGTAGATGACGAGGGTCTCGTCTTCGCCGAGCACGAAGCGCTCGTCCTGCCAGCCGGGGCTGTTGGGCAACCCCAGCAGAATCCCCGCCTGTCCGACCTCGCGGATCTCTCCTCCCGGCTTGACGACAAGGGGCAGCGGGTGACCGCCGGCGCAGAAGACGATCTCGTCGGCCTGCAGCCGCAGGCACAGCGCGGTGCACAGCGAGAGCGAGCCGTGCTCGACGAGCGCCTCGTCGATCGCCGCCAGGACGGCAGACGGCCGCGGATCGATGCGGCACATGAAGCGCGCGCAGTGGCGGACGAGCAAGGTCAGCGCTGCGGCCGCAAGACCCTTGCCCGTCACGTCGCCGATGATCACAAGCCAGCCGTCGTCGAGCTCGACGAAGTCATAGAAGTCGCCGCCGACCTCGATCTCGCGCTCGGCGCCGGCTGGGCGGTACAGGGTCGCGACATCCCAGCCGGGGATCGCCGGCAGGTGCTCGGGCAGCAGGTTTCGCTGCAGCGTCTCGGCGATCTGCACGCGCGCGCGGTACAGCAGCGCGTTTTCGACGGCCATCGCCGCGCGCGCCGCGAGCTGCTCGACGAACTCGAGGTCCTGCCAGTTGAACGTCCGCTGGGACTCGGACATGACGAGCGTCATCACGCCGAGCGTGCGCAGCGGCGTGCGCAGCGGAACGAGCAACACCGAGCGCATGGCGACCCCGCGCAGCAACGCGAGGTGCTCCTCGTCCTGCGCGGCCTGCACCAGCATCGAATCGGAGATGTCGCTGAAGAGCTCCGAGCGGCCGGTTTGCAGGACCTTACCCATGCCCTGCTCGGGATCGAGCTCGCGCGGCTCGTACTCGCGCAGCCGCTGGGCGAGCTCGAGCCGCTCGGGGTCTGAGTGCGCGACGACGACGTGCTCGCGCGTGCCGGACTCGTCGACGAGGTCGACGGCGCACCAATCGGCGAGCTGCGGCACGACCGACCAGGCGATGTTCTGCAGCGTCTGCGCATAGTCGAGGGAGGAGACCAGCATCTCGCTCGCCTCGGCCAGGAAGCGGTGGCGCAGCTCGGCGTTCTTCGGCTCGGTGACGTCCTCGATGATCATCACCGTGGCCACGAGCTCCCCATCCTCGCCCGTCAATGCGGTGGCCTTCAAGAGCTGCCACGTCAGCTCACCGCTCGACCGCTGGACGGTGCGCATCAGCAGCGGGTCCGCGCGGCCGTCGCGCATGAGCTTGACCGACGGGATGTCGGCCATCGACAGCTCGCGGCCGAACTCGTCGAGCACGAGGTAGTCGCCCATGATCGATGCGAGCGGGCGGCTCTGCAGCTCGGCCAGGGTGGCGAAGCCCATAGTGTCCAGCGCCGCGCGATTGGCATAGATGATGTGGTCGGCGCGGTCGCGGATCGTGACCGCGTCGGCAAGCACGTCCAGGATCTGGGCGAAGTCGGGCTGGCGGCCGCGCATGACCGCGGCGAGCTGGTCAAGCAGCCCTTGGCGCTCCGTGAGATCCTCGATCAGGGCGTGAAAGCGCCAGCCGTCGTCCGCCGGCGTGGCGGTCACCGACAGGCGCACCGGCAGCTCGCTTCCGTCGCGGCGCTGCGCCACACGCTCGATCGGGCGATCGAGGATCTCCCACGTCCCCGTCTCCAGAAAGCTTCGCAGCCCCTCGACGTGGCGCGCGCGAAACCGCTCGGGCACGATCGTGTCGGCCAGCAGCATCCCGAGCACCTGGTCTCGACCGTAGCCGAAGATCTTCTCCGCGCGGGCGTTCCAGTACGTCACCTGGCCGCGCTCGTCGATCGAGACGAACGCGTGGTGGGCCCCTTCGAACATCGCGGCTGACGTGAGCGGGTCCAACGAAGCTCTCAGCCGCGGTGGCGCAGCTCGGGCGCCCGACGCCGTGCGAGCTCGTGCTGGCACTGCAGGCGTGCCTCCTGCGGCGACCCCCACGGTGCCCCGAAGTGGACCGTCATCTGATGCATCGAACGGGAACGGGAATCCGACCTCGCCATGTCGCGTAGCACCATAGAGCGAGCCGGATGTTGACATTTGTCTACTTCCTGGGCTTTCGGGGAGTTCACGCCGTGCCCGGTCGACGCGAGCGGCCGGTCAGGCGAGGCGGCTGTGACGTCTGCCGTAGGCGAAGTACAAGACGATCCCCAGGACCATCCAGATCCCGAAGCGCTCCCACGTCTGCACCGGCAGGTTGAGCATCAGCCACAGCGCGGCGAGGACCGCGAGGATCGGAACGAGCGGCACCGCCGGAGTGCGGTAGGCGCGCTCGAGATCCGGGCGCGTCCGGCGCAGCACGGTGACACCGATCGCCACCACGACGAACGCGAACAGCGTCCCGATGTTGACGAGCTCGGCAAGCGTCTGCAGATCCACGAGGAACGCGACGATCGCGACGGCGATGCCGGTGACGATCGTCGTGCGGTACGGGGCCTTGAACCGCTGTGAGACGCGCGAGAACACCGGTGGCAGCAGGTGGTCGCGGCTCATCGCGAAGAACACGCGGCTCTGGCCCATCATGAGGATCAGCGTCACGGTCGTCAGGCCCGCCAACGCCCCGAAGGAGATCACCTGCGCGATCCCCGACTCGCTCACCGACCGGAACGCCTCCGCGAGCGGCGCCTCGATCTTGATCTGGTCGTAGGGCACCATGCCCGTCACGACGAGAGACACCGCGACGTACAGCGCGGTGCAGATCGCGAGCGACGCGAAGATGCCGATCGGCAGGTCGCGCTGAGGGTTCTTCGCCTCCTCCGCGGCCGTGGCGACGATGTCGAAGCCGATGTAGGCGAAGAAGACCAGGGCGGCGGCACTGAAGATGCCGCCGATCCCGAAGGTCCCGGTGTTGATCCCGATGTCCTGCAGCAGGGTCGTCGTCGATTCCGCCCCGGGCGCCGGCTTGGATCCGCTGGGAGGGATGAACGGATCGAGGTTGCCGCCCTTGACGTAGAAGATGCCCGCGACGATGACGAGCAGGACCACGGTGAGCTTGATTGCGACGATCGCCGCGTTGACCCGGCTTGAGATCTTGACGCCCAGGCACAGCAGGCCGGTGATGAAAAGCACCAGCAGCGCGGCGACGAGGTTGTGGTGCGAACCGTCGATCCAGGCCGGCAGGTCGATCCGGAGCGTGTCCTCGCAGACGACGCGGAAGTAGTCCGACCAACCCGACGCGACCGTCGCGGCTCCCAGCGCGAGCTCGAGGATCAGATCCCATCCGATGATCCACGCCACCAGCTCACCGAGGCTCGCGTAGGCGAACGTGTACGCAGAACCGGCCACCGGTACCGACGAGGCGAGCTCGGCGTAGCACAGGGCCGCGAGCGCACATGCGATTCCAGCGCAGACGAACGACAATGCGATCGCGGGGCCGGCGAGTGTTCCCGCGGCCTTGCCGGTGAGCACGAAGATGCCGGTGCCGATGATCACCCCGACGCCGAAGACGACGAGATCCAGCGGTCCCAGCGCGCGACGCAGACCGTTGTCCGCGTCCTGCGTGTCCTCGATCGACTGATCGATGGACTTCGTTCGTAGCAGCGTGCCCCCCGGCATGACCGTCTCGCTACCCGATTGACATCACGTTCAGGCGGGCTCGATTGCGCGTGTGATCCACTCGCTCGTAGTCCATGTATCGTGCGTGCCGTTCGGGCACCCGACCCTCGGAGCAGGCAGCATGGCGCGTCCCATCATCCTCGGTATCGTCGGCGATTCGGCGGCGGGTAAGACCACGATCTCGCGCGGGCTGGTGGAGATCTTGGGCACGGACAACGTGACCCACATCGGGACCGACGACTACCACCGCTATGACCGCGCGCAGCGCGCGGAGATCGGGATCACTCCGCTTGATCCCGAGTGCAACTACATCGACATCATTGCCCAGCACACCCGCCATCTGCGCGACGGGGAAGCGATCCTCAAGCCCGTCTACGCGCACAAGGACGGGACCTTCAAAGCACCCCAGTACGTCGTGCCCAACCGCTTTGCGGTCATCGAGGGGCTGCTCGGCTATCACACCCAAGAGCTGCGCGACGTCTACGACGTCCGCGTCTTCCTCGCACCGCCCGAGGACCTGCGCCGCGAGTGGAAGATCAAGCGCGACACAGCAAAGCGCGGCTATGACGAGGAGCAGGTTCTCGCCGAGCTGGAAAAGCGCGAACCGGACTCCGAAGCGTTCATCCGCCCTCAACGCCGTCACGCCGACCTCGTCGTCGCCTTTCAACCCAGCAAGGACCCCGACAAGCTCGATGCCGAGCTGACCCTCTGCGAGGGACTGCCCCACCCCGACCTGTCGGTCCTGCTCGACGCTGACGACGGGCACGCCATCACCCTGGAAGAACAGACCGACACCCGCGTGTTGCGCATCCCCGGCGACCTGGATCCCGAACGCGGTGCCGAGATAGAAGAAGCGATCTGGGAGAAGATGCACTTCGCCCAACAACTGCGCACCGAGCGCCTCGGCGAATACACGGTCGGCGACGACGTCCACCGGTCGGAGTCGCTCGCGATCGTCCAAGTCCTCATCCTCTATCACCTCGTCACCGCCAAGGCCGCCGTCGCGGTCGGCGGCGACGACACCAGCGCTCGAACCGACTGACTCGCTCTCGCGCGCGGCCGGCGGCTCAGGCAGCCGGTAGGTCGTCGGGCAACTCGATGTCCTGAGGCGGGCGGCCGGGCCCCTCGTCCTCCCACGAGGTCCAGGCCAGGCCGTCGCGACCGACGTGCTCGCCCGATCCCCCGAGGGCGAGCAAGACGAGCCGCTGCTGGCCCGCGTTGACGAGTTGGCGACGCATCGACGGACCGACACGTACCAGGCGATCGGGCTCGAGGACGTGCGCGTCGCCCTCGACGAGCAGCGTCAGCTGACCCTCCAGGACGAGGTACACCTCCTCCTGGTGTTCATGCGCATGGATGCGCCCGCGCTGGAGGGGTTCGAGCACGATGAGGTTGATCCCGAACGAGCTGACGCCCAACTCGCGCCGCAGCGTCTGGAATCGCTCATCGCCGTCGCGGGCGATCACCGCGGCCGCGATGTCGAGACCCGGCTCGGCCACTACACAGCTACCAGCACATGGACGCACCAGCTCCGAACGTCGGTGGGGAGTAGTTGCGCGATTCGGGCGGTGTCGGTCATACCCATGGCACATGCTCCCAGCCGGCAAGACGCTCGGTCAAGACCGTCGTTGGAGTGAGCGCTTAATCGCCGAAACCGGACCCGCCTCGCCAGGGTGGGCGCTCACGCCGACGTGTTCGGTGCCTACGACCCAGCCACCGGAACGTGGGCTTCGGCGAGCGGCTGGACCGCAACCAACCTTCCGTCCGGCAACCTGACCGATCGCGTCGAGCTCATCGGCGACACGCTGGCGGCGGGACGGACCGATTGACTGCCGTTCGCGCACATTCGGCGTCGCGCGCGATAAGGTGAGTAACGGTGTGCCGGGAAGACTGGTCGGCGACTCGTCGACCGCTACCCGAATCGAGGATTGCCCTGCACACCGCGTCCGCCGGCTTGCTATGCCAGGCGAGGCCCGGCCACACGTTGTCGACTGTGGCGATGGGGATTACGACACTGCTGCGCGCCTCGTCGATCTGGGGCCGTGCCTGGGACTACCTGATCACCATCGATCTGTGTGACCGCGCCAGTGCCAGCGCCGCCATCAGCGCGGACGCGTGCGCCGATCTGCTCGGCGACCTTCGTCAATTGCGGATGCAGCCGCACGTTGTCGTCGCGACCGACGAACGCACCGTCGTGCGCAGGGGACCGCGGTCATAACGCTCGCGGTCGTCATCTTCGCCGGCGCGCTAATCGTGATCGCGACCGAGCGCGTCGACCGCACGAAGGTCGCGCTCGTCGGCGCGCTGCTGGTGGTGCTGTCGCAGACGATCGATCAGGAGCATGCGATCGAGGCGGTCGACTGGGAAACGATCGGGTTGCTGGCGGGGATGATGCTGATCGTCCGGGTGACGGAGCCGACGGGGATCTACACGTTTTTGGCGATCCGCGCGGGGCAGTTCGCGCGCGGCCGTCCGCTTGCGGTCGTGATGTCACTGGCGTTGTCGACGGCGGTGCTGTCGGCGTTCTTGGACAACCTCACGACGGTCCTGCTGATGGTGCCGATCACGTTCTTGCTCGCCGACGCGCTGCACATCGACCCGATCCCGCTCGTTCTGATCGAGATCATCGCCTCGAACATCGGTGGCACCGCGACGCTGATCGGCGATCCGCCGAACATCCTCATCGCCGGTGCGACCGGCCTGACGTTCACGGACTTCATCATCAACCTCGCGCCGATCGCCGCGCTGGCGTTCGTGGTTGTCACGGGATTGCTGTACCTCGTCTTCCGAAGCCGGCTGCAGATCGCGCCCGAGGCGCGCGACC
The DNA here is from genome assembly GCA_036389475.1 of Solirubrobacteraceae bacterium. Lineage (GTDB taxonomy): Bacteria > Actinomycetota > Thermoleophilia > Solirubrobacterales > Solirubrobacteraceae > CADCVQ01. The sequence goes on along the minus strand of DASVPU010000135.1, from coordinate 7,301 downwards.
GTGTCATGCAACTCGACGCGCGCCGCTCGATCGAGGACGTCGTCGAGCTGCGCCGCACGCTCCCCGTGCTCATCGTCACGATCCTCGCGTTCTTCGTCCATGGGGCAATCGGCGTTGAGCCCGCGACCGTCGCCCTGGCCGGCGCGACGGTCATGCTGCTGCTCACCCGCCAGACCGTCGAGGAGGCGCTACGCGGCATCGAATGGCCGACGTTGTTCTTCTTCGTCGGCCTGTTCGTGATGGTCGGCGCGCTCGAGGAGACCGGCGCGATCAAGCAGGTCGCCGACGCGATCGCCGACGTCACCAACGGCGACCGCACCGCCGAGCTGCTCGGCATCACCTGGGTGTCGGCGATCGGCTCAGGCGTGATCGACAACATCCCGTTCACCGCCACGATGATCCCCGTCGTGGAGCAACTGCAAGGCGGCAACGGGGGCGATGACGCCTACTGGTGGGCGCTGTCGCTCGGCGCCTGCTTCGGAGGTAACCTCACGCTGATCGCCGCCGCGGCCAACGTCGCCGCCGCCGGCATGGCCCAGCGCGCCGACCGCCCGATCGGGTTTATGACGTTCCTGAAGGTCGGCGTGCCGGCGACGCTCGTGTCGATGCTGCTGGCAACCGGCTACATCGTCCTACGCTACCTGTGAGGAAGGAGGATCGTTGATGACCCCGCAGAGGATCGCCAGCACCGTCCGCCGTGACGTGGCGCTGCTGCGCGACGACGCGCGCCTGCGCAACGCGGTGAACGACATCGTTTCCGCCGACGTGCCGGCGCTGCCGGTCGTCAACGCCGCCGGGACGCTGCTGGGAATCTTCGGCGAACGCGAGGTCATCAGCGCGCTGTTTCCCGGCTACCTCACGACGCTCGGATATGCGGGCTTCGTCCCACGGTCGCTCGACGAAGCGCTCGAAAGGCGCGCGGGCTGCGCTGACGACCCCGTCGGCAAGTACGTGAACACCGACCACATCGATGTCGGCGAGGACTTCTCAGACACTCAGCTGGCCGAGATCTTCCTGCATCACCGCGTGCTGATCATCCCGATCGTCGACGCCGGCCGCGTGACCGGCATCGTCACCCGTGAGGACTTCTTCCGCGTGCTCGCCCAGCGCCTGTTCGCGCTGTCATGAGCTCGCGCCGGACAGCCTGCTCCGGTGACGCGGTCGGGCTCGCCGCATCGATCGCGGTGGCGCTGCAGGTCACAGCGATCTCAGTCGCGCTGCCGTCACGTCCGACGCGACGCGCGCTTGCGCCGAACGCCGGCGCCGGCGCCGGCGCCTGGCTACGGTCGCGGCACGTCTAGGTTCTCGTGCTCATCTGGCTGATCCGCAAGCGTGCTTCGCCGATCTGGCAGTTGCGAATCGCCTTGACGGTAGATGGTGGCGGCGGAAGGCGGCGGAACGATGCTCAAGGCATGAACTCGAAGGCTTCACGATCGCCGTCCGCAGTCGGCGACTCACCGCTTGCAGCACGGTTGCTGGCCACAGTCGCTGGCTGGCACCTCGACGGCGCACTGGCTGCGGGTGTCGATCCCGCCGCAGGCCTGGTGCTGGCTGCACGTGCTGCACGGCTGTGAAGCCGCCGCAGCCGCGACGAACTCGCCCGCGGCATTGAGCAGATCGCCGCGGGCGCCCCGCGACCTAACTGTCCCAGAGATGCGATCTGGGAAGTCCACCGGCCCACTGTCGACGCAGCGCGCACGGCGTTGCTCGAACTCGCGCGACAGCTCCGCGGTGACGCAGACGTAGGCCCCCGAGGCGTCGCGCTGACCAGCCGGCTACTCATCGACAGTCCCCCGGCGCCGGCGACCCAGAGGCGCTGACCAGCGCCCTCGCGGAGATCTGGACGGGCCTCGGATCAACGTGCCCTCGACCAGACCGGCAGTCCTAATCATCACTCAACGCCGGTGGCCGAGCCGAACCTCGGCATGGGGTCGTGCCGGTCGATTAGGTTGACTCAAGGCGGACAGCAAACGTCCTGCGTCAGCAGACGTGACGTGCTCGCGCGGGAGTGCAGCGTCACGGCGCGTTTTGTCAGTCCAAGTCGCTTTCCGCGGGAGCTGGCATGTAGCGATCATTGTCGAGGCGGGTAGGGGTTGTTGGCTGAGCGTTCGCCGTTTGCGGAATCCGAGGATTACGCTGGCTTGGGGTTGACGAGCAGGTGGATTTCGGGCTCTCTGAGGGTGGTAGTAGGTGAAGTCATTTCGATCCCACCTTCAGCCTCCTCGCGGCAAATCCGCCTGCTGGCAGGCCGGATCCGCGGCCCGTGGCGCGTCTCGGGGTGCAGCGCAACGACTACGAGCCATCGCGTCGCGCCGACAGTCAAGCGGCGCGGTGGCGATTCGGCGGCTAGGTCTAGGCGTGTCGGCGTGACCTTGTTCCCCGGCGGCGTGATCGCCTACCGGCGCAGGACCCGGTCGCTTGGGCGGCCACCCCGGAGGTGTGACTGAGCGACACAGGTCCCGCAACCGGCGGGCGCGCCTGGCCCCCGGGCGGGACCGGCGCCAGACAGACCAGCGCCGGGGAAACGCCAGTCCCTCCGCAGCACAGAGCGCCCATCGCGTCGACAAATACAGGCTTTCTGATCGACCCTTGCGGTCCGTCAAGCAACCGCGCTACAACGAGCACCCCCACGCCGGACGCCAGCGCACCGGATGGCCGCTGCGTCGACACCGCCACCGCGCTGCAGCACGAGCGCGCAGCGCGCTGAGCGCGACATCGACCTTGCTTTCAGTCCAGGGCACGACGCCGCTCGATGGCCCGCGTTCGCTGACGCTTCTGCTTACGCGAAGACGTAGCGAAAGCGCGTGCCGTCGCACAAGCGCCGCAGCTTTGAGCCAAGCGAGGAACCGTGCGAGCGATTCTCGCTGCTGGGGACATACATCACGTCGGCGATCCAGCCGGTCGGGTTGAGGCCGCGCACCAGGCCGCGCTGAGTGCCGTTGGCGCGGCCGCGGCGACCGCCGCCGGATACTCGTCGCGATCAAACCCCGTCGCGTCGGGATGCCCTGCAGCAGCCTGTCGCGGCGCTCATCGACCCCGACCGATTTGAGCACCATGACGCGCGACCAGCCCTTCGCGATCGCAACCTGCACGTGCGCCTTGATGTTCGGGTATTTCGCCGCGCTGAAGCGCAGCCGCTGCACCGATGACGGTCGGCGACCGCGGCCTTCGGCTTCGTGAGAGGCGGCGCCGTCGGATTGATCCGCTGCTGGTGCTTGAGCACGGGGGAAGGCTCTCGCAGTTTATCTTCAGCTCAGTGCCCACAGAAGCAGCGGGCGGCGACCAAACGTCCCTGCAACACGTAGCCACTGGGGGGGCCGCCAGGTGCTCCCGTTCGTCCGAAGCGGCACCGGAGGATTGGTCTAGAGCCGTGGGCTCGTGGGCGCTCGCGGTGGCCGGCGCGCGGCTTGCCGCGTGGCCTGGCTTATGCCGCGGAATCAGGCGCTGCCGGAGCCGGTGCGGCGGCGGTCCCCCGCACGGGCGGCGCTGCAGGATCCCTGTGACCGCGGAACGCTGATGAAGCCAGCGGGCGGCGGCAGGATCGGTGAAGTACGCGACTTCGATCATCTGCTGCAGACGCTCGTCGACACGCTGATCGAGGATGTTGTCGTGGTGAGCTAGGCGATTGCGAAACCTCCGCAGGTCGTCCAAGCGCTTGGAGATGTCCTTGCGTTGCATCGCGCGCGGGAAGGCGTGACGCAGGCGGTGGCGCCACAGTTCTTCATACCGCCCGCCGAAGACCCGACCAGAACCCGAACGACAGGCCCGCGACCACTCGGCTTCGGGTGATCGCCTTGCCACGCTCAAGGCGTTCGACAGCGATGATCACCTGCTTGATCGCGCCCGGCTGCAGGATCTGAAAGTCCAGCAGCCAGGTGTCCTTCAACTGCGTCTGCGGCTGACCGTCGCCGAGCTGCCCGTCGATTGCGTTGCGCACCAGCACCTTGAAGTGATGCATGACGCCGAAGGAGGCTGCCAGCAGCTCAGCGTGCCAGTTGTAAAGGGTGATCGCCGCAACCTCGTCGCCTTCAACGGCCCGTAGAAAGGGATATAGGCGCTCCTCCGATATCCACGTGATCGGGTTCGGGTCGGAAGGCACGCGCGTCGATGCTACGCTCAAGGTCGACGCCCCGGACACGCCTCTGCTCTCGCGAGCAAGCGCCCGGGGCTTTGTCGTTCCTGCGCAGCAAGCGACGCATCGGGGACGATCCGGTCCATAGTCACCACACATGCCGGCGCCTCGATGTGTCCCGTCGCATCTCACGGCCGACTGACCGGCTCTCGCAGTCGCTGCCGCTTGTCGTCCACGCGGCAGCGGCCGATCCGCTCGGCGTGGGCAGCTCCCGCGGTGATCGAGGCAGGCTGTCGAAGGTCGCATCCAATCCGCGCGGGTTTAGCATCGCGGAGACCGTGGACTACGTAGCACCCGATTTCAGCTCGGCAGCGCTGGTCACGATTGACACCCAAGTCGACACGCTGGATGGTCAGCCGCTGGAGATCCCTGGAACATCTGCGGCCGTCTCGAAGATAGCCGCGCTCGCCGCGGCATTCCGCAAGGCCGGCCGGCCGATCGTCCACGTCGTGCGCCTGTATCGCGCAGACGGAAGCAATGTTGATCCGTGTCGCAGGTCGGCGGTCGAAGCAGGAGCGACATTTCTCACACCCGGATCACCGGGGTCTCAGCTGGCGCCGGGGATCATCAGTCATCCAGCCGGATTTGCGCTCGACACGAACGCGCTTCTGGATGGACGCCCGCAAGAGGCCGGGCCGGGCGAAGTCGTCATGTACAAGTCGCGCTGGGGCGCCTTCTATAAGACGCCGCTTGAAGACCTCCTCCGACAAAGCGGCGCCTCGACGGTGGTGTTCTGCGGCTGCAACTTCCCGAACTGTCCGCGCACGTCGATCTACCAAGCAAGCGAGCGCGACTTTCGGATCGTGCTTGCCAAGGATGCGATCTCGGGTCTCTACGAGAGAGGCTGTCAAGAACGCGAGACCATCGGCGTCCGCGTGTTGTCATCCGCGGAGGTCATCGAGTCGCTGCCTCAACGCCCGGCCGCCGCTCGCACGTAGGCCACTGGAGTCGAACCGCAGACTGCTCCACATCGTCCATACCGGCACTGCTCGTCTCAAGCCGCCGCTGCAGCATTTGCCTCAAAGCAGAAGCGCCGACTCCTGGTCGACGTCGACGTAGCCTCTACATCGAGACGCGTAACCCGGTACCGAGGTTCGGATCCCTCCCCCCTCGCTGTCAGCCGCGCTTGGTGCCGGTGACCACCAGGTACTCCACGCCGTCGTCATGGTGCTCGTCGAAGAACGCAACCATCTCCGCGCGCAGCGCCTCCCACTTGCCCTCCGGCTCCAGCATCTGCTTGGCGGTGACGAGCGGGCCGAACTTGGTCTCCATTAGCGACACGCCGTCCTCGGCCGAGTCAAAGGCCATGTTCTTCGTCTCTTCGCGGGCGAACTGCAGGTCCAGCCCCGTTCGCGCGAACAACTCGCGCACGTGGTCCTCGCTTCCCCACAGGATCGGCGGCTGGAAGTCCTCGGACAGCGGCGGCATGTAGCCCGCGGTGATCGTGTTGAACTGCCCCGTCAAGCCCTCCGGCGTCCAGCTGGCGATGCCGATCCGGCCATCCGCACGCAGCACGCGGGCGATCTCGGACGCGGCGCGCTTGTGGTCGGGAACGAACATGCAGCCGAACGTGGACAGGACGACGTCGAAGCTAGCGTCCTCGAAGGGGAGGTCCTCGGCGTCGCCTTCCACGAAGGCGACCTCCACGCCCGCCTCGGCCGCCAGCGCCCGTCCCTGGTCAAGCAGCGCCGGCACGATGTCAAGCCCGGTCACCGTGGCGCCGCGCTGGGCCGCGCGGATCGCCGCGTTGCCCGTGCCACATGCCACGTCGAGGACCCGCTCGCCCTGCTCGACGCCCACGTGGCCGACGACCACCTCACCCACGTCCCAGCCCATCGGCGCGACCGCGCCGAAGTCGCCCTTCTCCCACACCAAGCGATTGATCTCGGCCATTGCGAGTCCTCCTTCCAACGCCTGCAAAGCGACCCTAACCGGCCCGTGACACATGCGGAAGCCGCGCCTGAACCACTGGCGAAACGGCCGGCGGCGCGCTACTGGCAGTTGTTCGAAGTCTGGGGCGCCAAGACGGTCGGCACCGGTGAGATCGAGGAAGTGTTCGACGCAGGGCCTGCGGCGGACTGATGCGGGAGTGCTGCTTTCGCCTGAATTTGCGACAGCGACGGTGTTCGAGTTCGCTGCCATAGGCAGCTGGCGCGCGTCGCGCTTATGCGCCCATAGGCAATGGGTCCGAATGGCGCTCCTTGTTGGTCGTCCGGAGCGACAACCTGCGCTGAGCGTTTTCGGACGCCCGTATCCGGTCGGAGAGCGGGAGCGACGTCGCGGTGGGCGATCGTCGTAGGGCGCGTTGCGCTTGATGCCGCGGGTGGCAAAGTGGCGATGATTTCGCTGCTCGGAGCGGGTCTTGGACGCATGAGCACAGACACGTACTGCAGCAGGCGTTCATCCTGTGCCCCCCGCCCTAAGCCGAGTTGCTCACCTTCGACCAGCTCGCCGAGTACGTGATCTGGGCGGTCCTGCGGCCGCCCGCCGCTGACGTCAACACGATCATCCTCCTTCGCTGCGTGCGACGATCTGAATCATGTTGATCTACTCGATGAGCGTCTCGGTCGACGGCTTCATCGCCGACCGCGAGGGCGCGTTCGGGTGGACGATCCCGAGCGAGGAGCAGTTTCGTTTCCACATCGCGCAGACACGCGAGCTCGGCGGCCATCTGTGCGGCCGCAGGCTTTACGAGACGATGCTGGCGTGGGAGACGGATCCGTCGATGCGCGACAACGAGCCCGGGGCCGCGTTCGCCGACGCCTGGTGCGCGATCCCGAAGGTCGTCTTCAGCCGCACGCTCGACAGCGTCCAGGGCAACGCCCGGCTCGCCGAGGCGTCACTGGCCGAGGAGGTCGCTGCGGCCCTCGACGCGACCGACAAGGACGTCGCGATCGGCGGCGCCGGCCTGGCCGCGGCGGCGATCGAGCTCGGCCTCGTCGACGAGCTGCGCATGTTCCGCAATCCGATCGTCGTCGGTGGCGGCACGCTGTTCCTGCCGCCGGTCACCGAAGACGTCCTGCTGGACCTGATCGAGACCAGGACGTTCGGCTCGCGCGTGATCTACGAGCGCTACGGGCGCGCCCGCGATGAGTCGGACTGAACGCGGCGAAGCCTCTTCCTGTCCGGCGGTTGCTTAGGCACAGCACGGGCGCTCTGACCAGCAGCG